>NZ_JACAPM010000051.1:0-97769 GCF_013385695.1 Pseudomonas sp. D8002 | reverse complement strand
CTGTAAGAGCGGAACCAATACCAGCCATAACCGAAGAAACGGATATGTACTCCCGCCTAAGGATCCAACACCCCCCCGCTGTACCCCTCAGACAACCGCGTCCCGGTAAACTTGGCCACCACCGAACCCTGTGAAACCAGCCGCTCCCGATGCCCCGTCACCATCCGCCCGGTTTGCGCCGCATGCAGCACAACCTCAGAAGCCGGATCCCCAGGCCGCCGAATAATCCGCGCAAACCGCTCACCCTCTTCCACCTGTCCACCCAAACCTTTTTCAAACACCAACACCCCGGCACACGGCGCCAGGATGGTCTCCATACAGCCCATATCCACCAGTTGCCCGTGCCATTGCGCAATCACCGGCGCCTCATCAATCACCCCGCTGGCGCAGAGCCAAGCCCAGATCCCATCACCATCCTGCCCGGCCAGGGCATCACTCACATCCGCCTGCCCACGCAATTCAATCGTCGCCGCCAACCGCGGCTGCCCATGATCAATGATGGTCTCCTCAAACGACCCATCACCACCCTCGTCCCAGACAATCACCACATCCACCTGCAACGCCGCCGCAAGCGCCCGGCCCGCGGGCCAAAAGCTGCGGTGGATGTAGAGATATGGCAGGGCTTCATCATCGGTGTGCAGGTCCAGCACCAGGTCAGCATCGGCGGCCAGTTGCACCAGGCTTTTCTGCCATTGCGCCAGGTTGCTGGCTGGCCGCTCCATGGCCAATGAATGATCAAACGCCCGGTTGAAATTCTGCCCGGTGGCTTCGTGAAACCGCCCCAACAACCGCCCCTGGCGAAACTGGCCAATGCCAAACGGGTTGGCCTGGGGCACCACCGTCACCGTGCCCTTGAGCCGGCCCTGATCCTGGCAGGCCTGCAAACGCGGCAGCAGTTGATGCAACACCAACATCCCGGCGATTTCATCGGCATGCACACCGGCCTGCAGGTGCACCCGAGGGCCGTCGCCGTCACCCTCGAAGCGCCAGGCGCCAATGTGCAGGGTGTTCCCGGAATCCCCGGGGACTTGCCACGAAAGGTCTTTTGCCATGCCGTTGCCCTCCTCTTGTTGGTTCTGCAGGTATATATTGAACACACGTTCAACCATCTATCTTCACCGAGGGTGTGCCTGTGGCCGAAGACCGTCGCGACCTGTTGATTGCCGCCACCCTCACCAGCCTCGCCCGTGACGGGCATGCCGGCATTTCCGTGCGGCGCATCGCCGCTGAAGCCGGGGTTTCGGTGGGGTTGCTCAATCACCATTTCGGCAGCATCGATGCACTGATCGCCGAGACCTACCACAAACTCGCCAGCGAACTGACCACCGCCCTGTGGCAGGAAGTCGACCAGGCCGTGGGCCCTGCCGCGCGGCTCGATGCATTCCTCGCCGGCTCGTTTTCCTCGCGGGTCATGGACCCGAAACTGTTGGGCGTCTGGGTGGTGTTCTGGAGCCTGATCCGCCACTCGAACCACGTGAATGACTCCCATGAAAAAAGCTACCGCGCCTACCTCGACCTGATCCGCCAGTTGCTCGACGACCTGGCCGAGAGCGAAGGCTTCGTGATCCACGACACGCGCCTGGCCGCCATCGGCTTATCGGCGATGCTCGACGGACTCTGGCTCGAGTGGTGCCTCAACCCCGGCACCTTCAGCCCCGCCAACGGGCTGCACATCTGCCGTTGCTGGATACAGGGGCTGCGTCACGGAGCATTCGGCGCCGACCACATCCTGTGACACCGGGTGCCGGGCGCTGAGCATGGCCAGGGTGCCGCTGATGGCGATCAGCACGGCGCCGAAAATCAGCGACACGTCCATCACCGTGCCCCAGACCAGGCTCGACAGCAGGAACGCCCAGATCAAACCAGTGTATTCAAACGGCGCCAGCAGCGTCGCCGTGGCCCGGCGGAAGCTCGCAAACAGCAGGAACTGGCCAATCCCGCCCACCAGCCCCGCGCCGAGCATGCCCAACCATGCCGGGGTCGGCGATGGCGTGTGGGTCCAGGGCAGCGTCAGCGCCATGCAGATCACAAACACCACATTGGTGATCAGCATCTGCTCCAGCACCGAGGTGTTGTCGTCCACCTGGCGCAACTGGATATAGGTAAACGCCCAGCACAGTGCTGCCGCCAATGTCAGGGCGATTGGCAACGGATCGAGCATGTTGCTGGGGCGACAAGCGATCACCACGCCGACAAAGCCGATGATCAGCGAAATCCACTGGCCGCGACTGGCGCGCTCCTTGAGGATCAATGCCGCGAGCAACGTGACCATGATCGGTGCGGAAAAATACAGCGTGGTCATTTCCGCCAGGGTCAGGTCTCTGGCGGCGGTGTAGTACAGCAGCCAGGCCAGCAGCGACAGCAGGCCGCGGATGATCAACAGCTTGCGGCTGACCGAGTACCAGGCTCGCTTGAGCAAACCCATTCGCCCGGCGATCACGCACGCGGCGACCACCACCAGGCTGCGCCAGAACAGGATGGTAAACACTGAATAGTCGGCCACCAGCCATTTGATCCCGGCGTCCTGCAGCGCCAGGAACGCATAGGCCAGCGAGCACAGGGCAATCCCTTGCAACGAGCGATCGGTTTTCATCCGGCAGACCTGCGCAACGGTGTGCCGCGTCGCTCGGCAATGGCGTACAGGGCTTCAATCAAAAAGGTCAGGCACAGGTAGACCCCGGCCACGAGCAGCAGCGGCTGGTAGATCTGCAAGGTCTGGGCGCGTACCACGTTGGCGGCGCCAAGCAGGTCGACCACGGCAATGGTCGAGGCCAGCGCCGTGGACTTGAGCAGCATCACCGTCTCCCCCGCCAGGGTCGGCAGCAGCAGGCGCATGGCCCGTGGCAGGCGCACCCGCAACAGTGCCTGGCGTGGCGTCATGCCGAACGCCGAGGCGGCTTCCATTTCACCCTTGGGCACGGCCAGCAGCCCGCCGCGAATCACTTCACCGACGTACGCGCCCACCGACAACACCAGGGCGAACACGATGTACCAGTAACCGTCCCGCAGGAACGGCCAGAGGAAACTCCCGCGAATCATCGGGAACTGGGCAAACAGGCTGCCCAGGCCGTAATAGAAGATGTAGATCTGGATCAGCAACGGCGTTCCCCGCAGCACACTGGTGTAGCCCAGTGCGCAACGGGCCAGCCACTTGCGCCGGGACAGCCGCGCCAGCGCTACCAGCACCGCCAGGGCGAAGCCGAGCACTGCCGAGATCACCAGCAGCGACAGCGTCGTCTGCAAGCCCTTGGCGATCAGTCCTGCGTAATAACTTATCCACTCAGGCATGTGCGGCTCACTCGACAACCGGCATCCAGCGACGAATACGTCGCTCCAGGCGCCCGGACAGGTAGTTGGAGGCCAGTGTCACCAGGTAATACAAGGCGGCGGCCGTGAGGTAGAACAACAGGTAATGCCGGGTCGAGCCCGCCGCCTGTTTGGCGGTGTACAGCAGTTCGTTGGTGCCCACTACGCTGATCAGCGCGCTGTCCTTGATCAGATTGATCCACAGGTTGGACATCCCCGCCAGGGCGTATGGCGCCATGATCGGCAGGGTCACCCGACGGAACAGGCCAAAGCCGCTCAAGCCAAACGCCCGCGCCGCTTCGATCTGGCCATGGGGAATCGCGAGGATCGCCGCGCGGAAAATCTCCGAGGCGTACGCGCCTTGCACCAGCCCCAGTACCAGGACCGCTACCAGCGGGCCGCTGATGTTGAACTGCGCAAACCCCAGCCACAGCATCAATGCGTTGAGGCCCATCGAGCCTGCGTAATACAGCAGCAGGATCAGCAGCAACTCGGGCACCGCGCGAAACACCGTGGTGTAGCCGCGCATCAGCATGGCTATCGGGCGCGGTGCACTGAGCTTGGCGCAGGCCACCACCAGGCCGATCAGCAGCCCCACCGCAAACGAGCCGGCGGAGATCTGCAGGGTCATCCATAACCCCTTGAGCAATGCGTTGCCCCAACCTTGTTCGCTGAAGCTGAGTAGATCGAACATCGCGGCTCCCTATTTCGATGACACGCAATGACCCTGTGACGAGGGAGCTTGCTGTGGCGAGGGAGCTTGCTCCCGCTGGACTGCGTAGCAGGCCCATTTTTTGGGGGCGCTTCGCACCCCAGCGGGAGCAAGCTCCCTCGCCACAAGCACTCCCTTTCTACCGGGTTAGTTTGTGTAGGGGCTGTCGCAGACTTTGCTCACATAGGCAGGCGTATCGGCGCGTTTGCACGGGCTCACCGATACCCCAAACACGCTCTGGGACAGGTCGGCGTAGTCCTTGCTCACCAGCAACTCACCGATGGCCTTGTCGAGCCGGGCCTTGAGTTCGGTGTCTTCCTTGCGCAGGCCAGCCCCCACGCCGCGGCCGATGATCGGGTCGTAAGGCACTTCGGCGATTTCGGCCAGGCCCTGGGCCTCAGGGGTCTTGACCATCATGGCGATGGCGACGCCGTCGGCCATCATCAGGTCGGTGCGCCCGGCAATCAGGTCGGCGTTGGCCGATTCCTGGGTGTCGTAGTACTTCAGGTCAGCAATATTCTCGTAGTACTTCTTCAGGTAGTTGGCGCTGACCGTAGAGATCTGCACGCCGATGATCTTGCCCTTCAGCCCTGCCGGCGAGACTTCGACCGTGGTGCCCTTGGGGCCGGCAATGCCCAGCAGCGAATCGTAGTAGGCGCGGCTGAAGGCGATCTGTTTTTCGCGCTCTTCGGTGACCGACATCGAGGAGAAAATCACGTCGATTTTCTTCGCCAGCAGTGACGGAATAATCCCGTCCCAGGCCACTTCCTTGATCTGGCACTCAGCCTTCATCAAGCCGCAGAGCTTATGAATCAGGTCGACTTCAAAGCCCGTCCACTCACCATTGCCGCCCTTCACCGTGAACGGTGGGTAGGGTTCTGCCGCCACCGCGAACACAATGGGTTTCTCCGCCGCCAACGCAGTACCTGCCGCCAGCATCAACACAGCACTGCTCAACCACTTTGCCAATCGTTTGGATTTCATGATCTTGCCCCGTCTTTTTTTGGAGTTAGCGAGTTTGATGCGCGTTGACGAACTGCCGGCAACGTTCACTGCGTGGGTCGATAAACACCGAGTCCGGCGAGCCGGTTTCCTCGATCAAGCCTTGATGCAAAAACGCGACTTTGGATGACACATCCCGGGCGAACGCCATTTCATGGGTCACCAGGATCATGGTGCGGCCTTCTTCGGCCAGGGAGCGAATCACCCGCAGGACTTCGCCCACCAGCTCCGGGTCGAGGGCCGAGGTGGGTTCGTCGAACAGCATGACTTTGGGGCGCATGGCCAGGGCTCGGGCGATGGCCACCCGCTGCTGCTGGCCGCCGGAGAGGAACGCCGGGTATTCATTGCGCTTGGCGGCCAGGCCAACCCGGTCGAGCAAGGCTTCGGCGCGCTCGATGGCTTCGGCCCGGCTTTCGCGCAGCACCTGGATCGGCGCTTCGATCAGGTTCTCCAGCACGGTGCGATGGGGCCACAGGTTGAAGTTCTGGAACACCATGCCGAGTGTCGAGCGAATCCGCACCAGTTGCCTGGCGTCGGCCACCAGCGGTGCGCCGGGCCGGCCGTAGTTGAGCTTGATGCTTTCACCGTCGACGTGGATGCTGCCCTGGTCCGGCACTTCGAGCATGTTGATGCAGCGCAGCAAGGTGCTTTTGCCCGAGCCGCTGGCGCCGATCAGCGAGATCACCTCGCCTTCGTGGGCGGTCAGGGAGATGCCCTTGAGCACCTCGATATTGCCAAAGCGTTTATGCAGGTCGAGCACCTCGATCATCTTCTTCGCAGCCACCGGCTGTACGCTGATGATTTTCGCCGCAGGCTCGATTCGCGGTTCTCCGGCGAGCTTGGCGACGAAGCGGCTGATACGTTCACAGGCTTCGGCCAGTCGCGCTTCACCCAGGGTAAACGACAGCCGCACAAAACCCTGGGCCGGTTCGCCGAAGGCCGCGGCATCCAGCACGGAAACCCCGGCTTCGCGGAACAGCCGCCAGGCGAAATCCAGGGAGCCGAGGCCGGTATCCCGCACATCCACCAACACGAACATGCCTGCCTGCGGGGCCCGCACGTGAATGCCCGGGCAACCGCCGAGGCCTGCTACCACCAGGTCGCGGCGGCGGCGGTAGGTTTCGCGCATGCCCTGGGTGACTTCATCGTGGGCCAGCACGGCGGCGGTCGCGGCCTCCATCACGAACCCCGGCAAGCCGTAGAGCATGCTCAATACCAGGGTTTCCGCGTGGGCCACCATCGCAGGCGCGGCGACGATCCAGCCGATGCGCCAGCCGGTCATGGCATGGGACTTGGACAGGCTGCCGATCACGATGCAGCGATCGGCCATGCCCGGCAACGCGGCCAGGCTATGGTATTCGCCATCGAACACCAGGCTTTCGTAGACCTCGTCCACCACGACCCACAGTTCATGCTCGATCGCCAGGTCGGCGATCACCTGCAATTCCTGAGGGTTGAGGACAACGCCGGTGGGATTGTTGGGGTTGGAGAAGAAGATCGCCCGGGTGCGAGGCGTAATGGCGGCAGCCAGCAGTGCCGGGTCGAGGCGAAAGCCCGAGTCGGCGGAACACGGCACCCGCACCAGCGTTGCGCCGCTGGCCTTGAGGGTCGCTTCGTAGGTGACGTACATCGGGTCGAGCACGATCACTTCATCACCGGCCTGCAACAGGCACAGCGAGGTGACGAACAAGGCGTTCTGCGCACCGGCCACGGTGATGACGTTTTCAGCGTCGAGCGGGCGAGCCAGGGACTGGCTGTAGCGCGCGGCGATGGCATCGCGCAGTGCCGGGCGGCCGGGGATTTCGGTGTAGTGGGTGTCGCCCTGGCGCAGGGCCTCGACGGCGGCGTCGGTGATGAACGAGGGTGTGGCGAAATCCGGATCGCCCACACTCAGGATGATGATGTCTTCGCCTTTGCTGCTGGCCTGGAAGGCGGCGTGGTGGATGTCCCAGGCGGCTACGCCCTGCCCTGCAATTCGCTCGACAAAAGGTGAAAACCGCATGCCAGTGCCTCTCGTTCAATCAGAAAAAGCGCAAGCCCGCCTGTTACCAGGCAGGGGGTGCAGCCAACATAATTGAAACTGAACACTCGTTCAACGGCAAACTTCACCGGATGTCGTTAACAGCTAAAACAGGTCGTTGTGGTGGTTTGTCCATCAGGTTGCACTGGCGGTCCTGCAGTTCTTCGGCGGAGGCCAGGTTCCATTCCTTGAGCGTCAACCGCGTGGTCAACAGTACGAAGTTGCCGTTCGCCGCCGGTGCCAACAGCAAGCTGTAACTGGCCATGGCGTCGCCCTGGGCCTGCACGTAGTCATTCAGGATGGCCAATGGGTCGCGCAGGTCGAATTCCACCGCCGACAACGTACGGGCACTGTAGGTATGCCCCTGCAGTTTTACCGGCAGGGTTTGCCAGTGCTCGTCGAGGGTTGCCGCGCGTTCATTGAGGGTGTTGAAAATGTCGGGGCGCAGGCAGGCGATATGAATGTGCAACTGGTTTTGCGTGCGGCCATACCGCGAGTTGATCGCCAGGGATACATAACGGTCGGCAATCGGTGTTTGCAGGCCGGCCGAGAGTACATCGTGGTGTTTCCAGGCCTGGGCAAAGTAATGCGGCAACAAGTCCCGGGCCAGCGCGACGTCTTCGATTCCGGTGACTTTATCGGTGGGGATCAGTAAGTCCTGGTACGGGCCGTTGAGGTCCTTGAGCAGCGCGAACCCCTTGTCCGGATCAACCTCGAGGCAGGGGCGCGGATTCTGGTGCTGGTTCTGGTCGGGCACGCATTGACGGCTGACGATCTGCCACAGCACATCGGGATTGCCGCGCCATTTCCAGGCGGCTGCCACCGCCACCACACACAGCAAACCACCCATGATCTTGAACAAGGGACCGCGCTTCATGCCAAAAACCTCAACGCCAAAGGAATGTCTTTTGTGTTTTGCAGCTGCAAGACATCCCTGTCGCAAAGGTTAACGCTGGGCCGGGGCCATGAACTCCGGCCCTACCGGGTCTTTTATCGTGCTGGCCAGAATACGGTCGATATGTTGCAGGTCATCGGCCGTGAGCTGCCAGCCGAACGCATCTTCAACGCCTTTGAGCTGCTCCGGCCGGCGGGCGCCCCACAGTGCAACCGTGGGGCCCTGGTCCAGCACCCAGCGCAACGCCAGGGCCAGCACAGACTTGCCGTGGCATTCGCGAGCGTATACGTCCAATGCCGCGACCGCCGCCAGGTACTGCTCAAAGCGTGGCGCCTTGAATTTCGGGTCGAGCTTGCGCACGTCATCCCCGGTAAAACCCGTGGCCGCGTGCATGCTGCCGCTCAACAAACCCCGGCACAGCGAACCGTAAGCCAAAACCACCAGTGAATTTTGCTTGGCGTACGGCAGGATATCGCTGTCGATCGCCCGCTCAAACAGGTTGTAGGGCGGCTGCACGGTGTCCAGGTGCGTGTACTGGCGGAAATCGTCCATTTGCGCAGGCGAATAATTGCTCACCCCCACGGTAAGGATCTTGCCTTCACGGCGCAGTTTTTCCAGCTCGCCGGCGGTTTCCTCCTGGGCTACCAACGGGTCGGGCCAGTGAATCTGGTAGAGGTCGATGTAGTCGGTTTCGAGGCGCAGCAGTGAGTCATCGATTTCCTTGCGGATACGTCGGGCCGTGGCATTGCGGCGCACCGTGCCGTCGTCCCATTGCAACCCGGCCTTGGTGGCGATCACCGCCGTGTGGCGTACACCGCGCAGGGCCCGGCCGATCAGTTCTTCCGACAGCCCAAGGCCGTAGACCGGCGCACTGTCGATAAAGTTGATGCCGCTGGCCAGCGCATGGCGAATGGTCTTGACCGAGACCTCATTATCGGCGCCGCCCCACATCGAGCCACCCATGGACCAGGTGCCCAGGGCAATCCGCGAGACGGCCTTGTCGATGCCCGGGATCTTGATGGTTTCGATACTCATGAAAAAGCCTCCGCCAGAAACAATCAGTAAAAAAACGATTACTCTAGATCATCCGTGGTTGAATCGGGCTCAACGCCGCGTGCAACCCAAACCCCATAAAAGGTGCTTGATATGGCTACGTTCAATCGCTCCGAGTTGGCCGACCTGAATGTCTTCATGGCGATCATCCGTCGCCGCAGTTTCCGGCATGCCGCCAATGAACTTGGCGTCACCACCTCGGCCCTGAGCCACACCATGCGCAACCTGGAAACGCGCCTGGGGGTCAAATTGCTGTATCGCACCAGCCGCGCCGTAGAGCCTACCGATGCCGGCGTGGTACTGGCGGAAAAACTCAGTGCCGGCTTTGCGACGATCCAGGACGGCCTCGACACCCTCGAACTGTACCGCGAGGCGCCGATTGGCCGCCTGCGCCTGAACGTACCCCGGGATGCCGCGGTGCTGCTGATTTCGCCGGTGCTCGGCGAGTTCACCCGCACCTACCCGCAACTGCGCCTGGACGTGATGATCGAGGACCGCATGCTCGACATCGTCGCAGAGGGCTACGACGCAGGGATCCGCTATGGCGCCACGGTGCCCCAGGACATGGTGGCCGTGCCGCTGACCGGCGAGCTGCGCTGGATCATGGTCGCCTCCCCGGCCTACCTCGCACAGGCAGGGACACCTGCAGTGCCCAGGGACTTGCTCACGCACTCCTGTGTACGCATGTACCTGGGCGACAAGACCACCTACAAATGGGAACTGGGCAATGGCGTACGCCAGCAGCGGCTCGATGTGCCCGGCCACTTCAGCGCGGCCGACACCCAGACCATCGTTGATGCGGCCCTGCAAGGCGTGGGTATCGCCTACTGCCTGGAGAATCGCGTGCTGGCGGAACTGGCCGACGGGCGCCTGGTGGAAGTGCTGCCCGACTGGGCCTGCATCGGCGCGCCGCTGTGCATGTACTACCCCAGCCGGCGTCAGTCGCAGCCGGGATTGCGCCAGCTGATCGACATGATTCGGCTGAGGACCGCGGCGCACCCTTAGCATGGGCGCGTAAAACGCCGTATCAAACTGCATGCCAGTGGGATGGAATCGCTGAGGGGGCATCGGGTACGAAGAGTTACACCCGCTGGAGCGAAGCGCTGCTTGGGTGTACTCGATAAATTACCGGATCCCCCTCCTATGACAATTGCTCCTACTCAGGCTACGGCTTCTTTCATTCCTTTGAACGCACCTGACAAGCCGCTTCCCCCGGCGCGGCTCCAGGCCGCAGCGCCGGAAAATGCCGCGCCAGGCTCCCCCGGGACCAGGATCCCCAGCCCGCGTGCCGATGCCGACGGTGAACTGGCAGGCCAGGTAGCCAGCGCGCTGCGTCAGGTCAAGGGCGACGGCCATGACGACGCGATCATGGTCGAGAACATTCCGCCGAACTCAACGTTCGGGCAGTGGTGGTCGCAGTTGGGGCGTGCCATGGAGTCCCCGCAAGTCCGTGACTGGATGAGGGAAAACGGGATAAACCCCAATTCAGTGATGATTGACCCCAATACCGGGAAGATCACCTACCAGCGCAGGCCCTCCGCCGCCGCGCAACCCAACGGCCCCGATGACAAAGGCTGGGCGCAGGTGGGCGCACAGGTCAGGGACGCCGCACGCGTTATCGGCGACGGTAACCCGATCCCCTTCAAACCGCCGCTCTCCCAAAACAGCAACAGTGCCCCCCTGTGGTTGGTGAGCCAATTCTACAAAGAGCAAGAACATATCCTGCCGGATCATGCCCACGAGCGTGCAGATGAGTTGGCGCGCGACAAAGCTTTTACCGGCGTGAGCGGCCCGCGTTTTGCGGACCTGCACGAAACCCGTGGTGAGGATGAGGTTGAGCGCCAGAAAGCCCTGGTGGGCAATACCCAGACGCTGAACACCGTGGGGCGTGAACTCAATTACCTGCTTGAGCGGATTCGATCGGGCAGCATTGGGAGCGGTGACGTTCTCGACTACCTGCAAAAGAATAAAGTCGAGCTTCACCCCGACAGCGCTTACCGCCAGGTCGGGAGCACCGACTCAGGGAGCACCATTAGCCTCAAGGAATTCCTTGAGATCAATGGCTGGGACGTGCCAACCACGCCCGAGGAGGTGGAGAACCTGACGAATTATCTGCTCAGGCCTGAACTCCAGACGCCGCTCCATGGCAATTATGGCGGTGCGCTGGAATGGCAGCCCCCACTTGCGCCCGAGGCGGCGAATCAGCTGCGGTCCGACCTGCGCCGCGGCAAGATCGGCGACGTTGATTTGAACGGCGCCAGGAACGTAGTGGAATACCTCATGCAGGGCAAGTCGTTCACGCCTTCCGAGCTGGCTGACCCGCAGCGGGTGCTCGACTCGCTGATCCGCTCCCCCAAGGGCAAGGCGTTGGGCGAGGCCCTCCAGGCAAAATTTGACGCGCAGTCCATCAAAGGCAGTGCCACTGATTGGCTGTTGGCGGCCATGAGTGTGGACAAAGACAACTCGTTCCGCGCGACAGACCCCAGGTCCAGGCATCACATCGCCGGTTTTGCCGTGACCGGGAACAGTACCTGGGGCAAACCCGCCTCCGGTATCGTCAGCCGGTTGGCTGAACATCTTGTCAGCACCGGCAAGGCATCGTCACCCGAGGCAGCGGCGCTACAAGCGCATCTGCTGCTCTCCACCCGCGCTCCGGAGTTCCTGGTTAAAGACATCCCGGACCAGGTCACCCCGGGTTCCCATAGTTGGGTCAGTTTTGTCACCGCGGTAGAACGCATCGAAGCGCAGTCTCCGGGTTCAACCGCAGGGATGTCCTACGGGCAGGTCATGCTCCACGCTGAGGTCGCGCCGGTCTCCGCCCAGGAGCGTTATGTCGAATATGCCGCCCAGCAAGAGGCGCTCAAGGATTGGGGAAGCGCGAACGGTATGCCGTATCCGGTGACCGAAGGCCAAATGAATGATGTACGCGATGCATTCGATGCGCAGATCACCGAACTGAGCGCGGCCAGTCAAACACAGAGCATGCCGATGCCATTACGCAAGGAAATGGCCCTGGAGCAATTGCGCAAAGCCCTGCCGGGCATGGATACGGCAACCCTGGAAGACAAGAGCATCACGCTGGAACCCGCCCATAGCGATTTCCCGGGGCCTTATTCGATCCTCGACTTGTATATGAAGGACGCGCTTCACCATCGACCTGGCGTCGAAGAACCACCGGCCGTAGGGGTACTTGGAATTGGGCCCCCGCCCCCCGCTGACAATCATTGGGTGACCTCATCCAGTACGTTGAACCTCAGCGAGGTGCTGGAAAAAACCAAAGACCTGCCAAGTATGCCGAACGTGTTCCAGGACGCGTTCGGGGAATACGCCGACGGCATCGAAAAAAGCGTCGCGACCCAGGTCAAGTGGATGGTTTCGCGGCTCCCTGAAGAAGACCGTAAAAACCTGGAATACGGCGAAATCACAGTGGTCAGGGAAGTCGACGTCGATAAGGACAACTTTGGCAAGGAAACCCGCAAGCGGGTGCCCGACGACAATTGCCTGCTGGTGAAAACCAGGCGCAACAACCAGGTGCACATCTACGAAATCAATCTCAGGACCGCAAAGATTACCGAGCGTACGGACCTGGGTGACTTCACGGCAGGCAAACAGCCTTCCAATCACACCCATTACCATAAAGACCTGGAAGAAGTCATACCTTCGGGCGAGTACGCACCCGGGTTGACGGATGAAAAAATCCAGGCCGCCAACCCCAAGAGCTTTGGCAGTGCCCGAACGTCTTATATTGCCGATGCCATGGTGAAGGATGTTGATATTCGGTCATTCAAAAAAGAGGCCGAGGGGCTCACCACGCTTGATACCGAGGTTCCATTTTACAAGAAAGTCAATGAATTCCTCCTCAACCTGATCCCCTTGAGGTCGGCAATCGTCAACTTTCAAAACGGCAACATCGGCGAAGGTGTCGGCGACCTGGCCCTGGATATATTTGGGTTTGCCGTGGGCCTCGGTGCGGCAGCCAGGGGGGCCAAGGCCGTGGCCGCCGGCGCATCGGCTTTCAGCAAGTTCGCCCAGGGCGCGAAGATTGTCGGGCGCGCGGCGCTGGGGAGTTTCAATCCGTTGAGCGGAGCTGATGATCTGGCCCGGAGTGCATTGAAGCTGGGGCGCACCACGCTGACCGCTGGACGTAACGGCGTCAATCATCTGCGTGGCGCCTTGCGCAGTGTCGACCTGACGTCACTGGCGAAAAAGCCCGGCATTGCCGAAGGCACTTACAAGGCGGCCAATGCGACCGAAGAAGCCAAGGTGTTTGCGAAGTTTGATGACGCCACCGGTAATTGGCACGCCTTGAATGTGAAAACCAGAAAGCCCTTTGGCGAGCCGCTGGAAAATTTCAAAGCTGACGCCGTGCCGGTAGAAGCGCTTCGCGACAAACTGGAGAAGCTCCATGCCAAAACGGGATACACCGGGACAATCTGCTACGAAAAAACCATGTTCGTCGGGATGGCAGACAATGCACTCCCGTTGAAAACTCGCGAGGCCGTGCTGGGCAGTGTGGTCAGGAGCGGGGATTCCAATTACACGCAACGCTACAAGGATCTGATGGGTATTACTGCCGAGAATACCTGCGCCGTATTCAGGCCCGCGGACATTACCGAATCAGGCGTTATCAATTTCATGAGCAATAGAGCAGACGGCAATATCGTACACACCGCCTATATTCAAAAGAGCAGTGATGGAAAGCTCTATATCTACAACACCAACCAAGCCGGCCTGGACAAAGCCATGTTCGATGCCACTGGCACTCTTGATCAATCGGTCGGTGCAACGGTATTCAGTCTTGATAATGACGGGCTGCAAAAGTTTCTCGACTCGGGGTTCACCTTCTCCTTCACCCCAAACAGCACCCTCAATGCCAACGTAACACGCCTGGCGACCTGACAAACCGCGCATTGCCCGAGCAGGCAATGCGCGTTTTTTGAACCTCTCTCTCCCGGCAAACCTCAAACGTTCACACAGACCATGCCCGGGACTATTCAATGACCTTCATCCTATGGATGGCCGTACTGGGCGCGGTGTTGCTCACCCTCGCCCTCACCTCCTCCTACCTGCGCTGGATGCCGGTCACCACCTCGGCGGTGTGCCTGTTGCTCGGCGTGGGTATCGGCCCGCTGGGCATGGACCTGCTGCATCTGGACATCAAGGCCTCGGCCAGTTGGATGGAACATCTGACGGAAGTCGCGGTGCTGTTTTCGCTGTTCGTCAGCGGGCTGAAACTGCGCCTGCCCCTCAAGCACCGAACCTGGCGCATTGCGTTTGGCATGGCCGGGCCGGTGATGCTCTTGACCATCCTCGGGACGTGCCTGGTGCTGCATTGGCTGCTGGGGTTGTCGTGGGGGGTTTCACTGCTGGTGGGGGCGATTCTTGCGCCCACCGACCCGGTGCTCGCGGGCCTGGTGCAGGTCAATAACGCGCAGGATTATGACGCGCTGCGCTTCGGTCTTTCCGGTGAGGCAGGCTTGAACGACGGCACGGCCTTCCCGTTCGTGATCTTTGCGCTGATTTTCATGCAGCACGGCGGGTTCGACGGTGACTGGCTGGGCGGCTGGGTGCTGAAAAACCTGCTCTGGGCCGTACCTGCCGGGTTGCTCGTGGGCTACTGGATGGGGCGTGGCATCGGTCGCGTCACCCTGAAGATGCGTATCACCAATGCCGACAGCACCCTGTCACCGAATGACTACCTGACGCTGGCCCTGATCGCCCTCGCCTATGTGGTGGCCGAAGCCATCGGCGGCTACGGCTTCCTGTCGGTATTTGCCGCCGGCCTGGGCCTGCGCCAGGCCGAGTTCAAGTCCACCGGCAACTCACAAACCCCGGCGGAACATCTGGCACAGCCGGTGGTTGGCCACATGGAAGTTGAGCCGGAGCATGCGTTGCATGGCGATGTCGGGCAACTGCAGGACACGCAGATCGCCGCCGGGGTGATGATGGGCGACATGCTCGCCTTTGGTGGGCTGGTGGAGCGTTCGATGGAAGTGTTCCTGGTGACCCTGCTGGGCGTGGTGCTGGTCAGCCATTGGGACTGGCGGGCCCTGGCGGTGGGGGCGGTGCTGTTTTGTGTGATTCGCCCCCTCAGCGTGCTGTCGATACCCTGGGGCAGCTTGCTGAATCGCCATCAGCGCGGGCTGGTGGGCTGGTTCGGGATTCGCGGGATCGGTAGCATCTACTACCTGTTCTATGCCATCAACCACGGGCTGGTGGGCACCAGCAGCGCGGTCGCGGTGAACCTGACGCTGTCAGTCATTGCCCTGAGCATCGTCGTTCATGGTCTCAGCACGCAGCCGATGCTGGCGTGGTATGAACGACGTGCCCAGGCACAACAATGACGTCTACTCCTGGTTTTCAGTGTTGCCGACGTCAGCGGCATCATCCAGGTCGTTAAGCGGTACTTCGGCATCATCCATCAATGAACCCGGGTCTTCATTGCCCGGGTCATTGAGTTCATCGTCTTCGTCTATTTCAACTGACATCACCGTCTCCTCTAACCGCCTTGGGTATCGATATCGGCATCGGTTTCAGGCTTGGGCTCGCGCTCGGGCTTGAAGTCTGGACTGTAGTCGTTTTCCTTGGCCTTGGGGTCGCTGGCAGGCGTCGGGTCTTTCGGCGCGTCGGCCGCGGTGCCGGGGGCCGGTTCGCCGCGGTCGATGGCGGGATCGTTACGGTTGCTGGTTTGCGGGTCGTTGTCTGTGCTCATGGCTCACCTCTGTTGGAAAACGCAGGCTGCGTAAAGGTAAGGTCCCGTGCGGGTCGGTGAAGTTCCAATTGCTTATGAGCCGGGGTTGTCCACCTGGATGTAAAACGCGTAGGCCCCCAGCATCACCCAGAACACCATGAACAGCCAGGGCGCGCGCATCGAGAACAACAGCGACTTGCGATAGCCCTTGTGGGACGACTCCATCTCACTGAACAGTGGCGACTCATCGTAGGCCAGGCCCATCACCGGCTCGCTGCGCAGCAGTTCGCTCTGCTTGTAATGCCAGTGGTCGATGATTTCGTAGGCCGCCCGAATCCCCGGCCAGGCGTTGAGGGAACTGAGAATGCCCAGGGTCGCCAGGAACACGGGCACCACCAGGGTGAACAGCTTGCCCCATTCAGGGTTCAGGTTGCCCATGCCGGACACGAAGGCGATCACCAGGAATGACTGGGCCGTGAGGTAGGCGTCGGTGCGGTTGGCCAGGATGCTGGTTTCGTACTGGATTTCACGCCGGTAAAAGTCGAGACGGTCCTTGGGCGAACCGAAAATCTTGGCGTTGTGTTCGCTGTGGTCGGTCAGGCTCGATTCCGGGGTGTCGGGTGAGATGATTCTGGGCACATCCGTGCTCCGTGCTGGCATTTGAAGCAGTTTAGAAGAACCGGGCTGGTGCAAAGTTCAAGTAATCAGTGCACCGTTTTGAGGCGATAGGGCCGCATCGGTGGCGCGGGAGCTTGGTGCCGCTGGACCGGGACAGCGCTTCGGTGCGCAGCGGTCTGGGTCCTTTTTGGGGCCGCTGCGCAGCCCAGCGGGAGCAAGCTCCCTCGCCACCAGGTGGATGGCACAGGCATTGCTTTAGTCCTTTATCTGCCCGGATACAGGAGCAATCGTTACCCCCCGACCCAGAGCCCACCCCAAAAGAAAGTAAGGACCAGGCCTGCTGGCACCATCAGCCACGGGCTCATAAAAAAATGCGTTTTCTAAAGCGGCAGTGCCAAAGCGCAGTTAGTCCCGGCACTGACAAGGTAATTGGAATGGCTCGATCTTTCTTTGATGAAATGAATGACGCACAAGGCGTTTGCCGTGCGCATTATCAGGAATTCTCCCGCTGGCTGGCCAACACGCCGCCAGAACTGCTGGCCCAGCGCCGCCGTGAAGCCGACCTGCTGTTTCACCGCGCGGGGATCACCTTCACCCTGTATGGCGACGAGCAAGACACCGAGCGCCTGATCCCCTTCGATATCATCCCCCGCAGCATCCCCGCCAGTGAGTGGAGTGTCATCGAGCGCGGCTGTATCCAGCGGGTGAATGCGCTGAACATGTTCCTTGCCGACATCTACCACGACCAACGCATCATCAAGGCCGGGATCATTCCCGCCGATCAGGTGCTGGGCAACGAGGGATACCAGAAGGCCATGGTCGGCCTGAACCTGCACCGCGATATCTATTCGCACATCTCCGGGGTCGACCTGGTGCGCGATGGCGACGGCACCTACTACGTGCTCGAAGACAACCTGCGTACCCCCAGCGGCGTGAGCTACATGCTCGAAGACCGCAAGATGATGATGCGCCTGTTCCCCGAGGTGTTCGCCAAGCAACGCATCGCCCCGGTGGACCACTATCCCAACCTGCTGCTCAAAACCCTGAAAAGCTCCAGCCGCCTGGACAACCCGAATGTGGTGGTGCTGACGCCGGGCCGGTTTAACAGCGCGTTCTTCGAGCATGCATTCCTGGCCCGGGAAATGGGCGTGGAGCTGGTGGAAGGCGCCGACCTGTTCGTGCACGACCTCAAGGTGTTCATGCGTACCACCGACGGCCCCAAGGCCGTGGATGTGATCTACCGCCGCATCGACGATGCCTTCCTCGACCCGCAGGCTTTCAACCCCGATTCGATGCTCGGCGTGCCCGGCCTGGTCGCGGCGTACTGCGCGGGCAACGTAGTGCTGGCGAATGCGATCGGCACCGGCGTGGCGGACGACAAGTCGATCTACCCGTACGTGCCGGAAATGATCCGGTTCTACCTGGATGAAGAGCCGGTCCTGCAAAACGTGCCGACCTTCCAGTGCCGCAAGCCGGATGAGCTGTCCCACGTACTGGCGCACCTGCCGGAGCTGGTGGTCAAGGAAACCCAGGGTTCCGGCGGCTACGGCATGCTGGTGGGCCCGGCGTCCAGCGCGGCCGAGATCGAGGACTTCCGCCAGCGTATCAAGGCCCGCCCTCATGCCTACATCGCCCAACCGACCTTGAGCCTGTCCACTTGCCCGACGTTTGTCGAAAACGGCATCGCGCCGCGGCATATCGACCTGCGACCGTTCGTGCTCTCGGGCAAGGAAACCCGCCTGGTACCCGGTGGCTTGACCCGCGTGGCGCTGCGCGAAGGCTCATTGATCGTCAACTCGTCGCAAGGCGGCGGAACCAAGGACACCTGGGTGGTGGAGGGCTGAGTATGCTGAGTAGAACCGCCGCAGATCTGTATTGGATGTCCCGTTACCTGGAGCGTGCCGAGAACCTGGCGCGCATGCTGGAAGTCAGTTATTCGCTGTCGTTGATGCCCCAGGCCGGGCGCAGTGACGGGCTGGACGAGTTGGCCATGTCGCTGCTCAGCAGCGGCACACTGGACAGTTACCTTGAGCGCCATCAGCAACTGGACGCCGAGCGCATGCTGCACTTCTTCGCCCTCGACGAGGAAAACCCCGCCAGTATCTACAATTGCCTGCGGGCTGCACGGGGTAATGCCCATGCGGTGCGGGGACGGATCACGGCTGATATGTGGGAAAACCTCAACGCCACCTGGCTGGAGATGCGCAGTATTGCGGCCGGCGGGTTGGCGCGGCATGGCATCAGCCACTTTTGTGACTGGGTGAAGCAGCGCTCGCACCTGTTTCGTGGGGCGACGTCCGGGACGATCATGCGCAACGATGCGTATCGGTTTATTCGGCTGGGGACGTTTGTCGAGCGGGCGGATAACACGTTGCGGTTGCTGGACGCGCGGTATGAAATGTTTGGGGAAGAGTCCGAGGAAGTCAGCGACCTTTCGGCACGCGGGTATTACCAGTGGAGCGCGTTGTTGCGGGCGCTGTCGTCGTTTGAGGCGTATACCGAGCTGTACCCGAATGCGCTGAATGCGCGGTCGGTGTCGGAGTTGTTGCTGTTGCGCAGTGATGTGCCGCGCTCGTTGCATGCGTGTATCGAGGAGTTGAGCCATATCCTGGCGGACCTGCCGGGGAGTTATGGGCGTACGGCCCAGCGTTTGGCGGCGGAGTTTGAGGCGCGGCTGAGGTATACAGGGATTGATGAGATTCTGGAGGATGGGCTGCATAGCCGGTTGACGGATTTTATCGACACCGTGCGGGAGTTGGCGCGGGCGATTCATAGCTCCTACCTTGAAGTCGTCTGATAATCGTTCCCACGCTGATCGTTCCCACGCTCCGCGTGGGAATGAATCCGGTGACGCTCCGCGTCACGACTTCAAGAGCGGACGCAGAGCGCCCTGGCGGCATTCCCACGCAGAGCGTGGGAACGATCGTCCAGCGTGGGAACGATCGTCGAAAGTGGGAACGATCATAGGTCTACTGGTTTTTCACCAGTACCGGTTCTGCGCGGTACTGCTCAGGGAACAATTTTTTCAGCTGGGCCACCTTTGGCAGGTCGTTGATCACGATGTAGGGGTACGACGGGTTTTCGGTCAGGAAGTCCTGGTGATAGGACTCCGCCGGGTAGAAGGCTTTGCCCATCTCGATCTTGGTCACGATCGGCTTGTCGAAGGCTTTCGCGGCGTCGAGCTGGGCGATGTAGGCCTGGGCGACTTTTTGCTGTTCGGCGTTCTGGGCAAAGATCGCCGAGCGGTACTGGGTGCCGCTGTCCGGGCCCTGGCGGTTGAGTTCCGTGGGGTTGTGAGCGACCGAGAAGTAGATCTGCAGCAGCTTGCCGTAGCTGACCTTGCTTGGGTCGTAGGTCACGGCGACGGACTCGGCGTGGCCGGTATCGCCGCCGCTGACGCTTTCGTACTGCGCGGTGCTCGCCGCGCCGCCGTCATAGCCGGAGACGGCGTTTTTCACCCCTTGTACATGCTGGAACACACCCTGCACGCCCCAGAAGCAGCCTCCGGCGAAGACCGCGGTTTGCAGGTTGTTCGCGTCTGCCGGCAGGTCCATGGCCGGAGGCGCGATGGCCACGGCGTCGTCGGACGGGCCGAAGGAGAACGCCGAGCTGTGGCCGACAAAGGCGGCGAACGCCAGGGCCGGTAAGTACTTAAGCAGTTTCATCTCAGTCACTCCGAAACATCAGGATAAATGCGGTCAACTGTGTGTGTGGCTTGCCTGCGATTGAGGTGGTGAATTCAACATCGCTATCGCAGGCAAGCCAGCTCCTACTTGATCGGGTTAACCATGCCAAATTTCGCTATGGGTTAGCCGAAGGTGAAGGCATAGGCCGCCACTTGCGGGTCCAGGAACTCGATGGTGAAGGTCCGGTCCTTGACCGCGCCCGGCTGGCGCACCAGTTGATACAAGCGTTGTTCGGTCACGGTGCCGCTGCCATCCGGTGCGACGTCGGTGCCGTGGGCATCCCCCGGCGCCTGGCCGTCGATGCTGACCTTGAAGCGCACCGGCTTGCCGTCGGCGCCCGGGCCCAGCACCAGGTGCAGGTCACGGGCGTGGAAGCGGTAGACGATCTTGCCGTTGGCCGCTGCGAGGGTGGCTTGCTGGCCGCCGACGTTCCATTGGCCTTCCAGGGTCCAGTTGTTCAAGGCCAGGTTGCCGGCTGCCGGGTAGTTCACCACCTTGTCGGTGCCCAGGGTGCCGGTGGTCACGAAGTTCTCGGCGCGCTGGAAGCCCAGGTAGGTTTCCGGCGACTGCACTTCGTTCATGTCCGGTGCGGCCTGGATGCCCTTGGCATCGGCTTCGATCAAGCCGCCCGCCACCTTGGTAGCGCCCGCCTCACGCAGCAGTTGCTGGATCACTCGCTCGGACTCGGCGTAGTCACCCTCGCCAAAATGGTGATAGCGGATCTGGCCCTTGGCATCGGCAAAGTAATGCGCCGGCCAGTACTGGTTGTTGAAGGCGCGCCAGATCTTGTAGTTGTTGTCGATGGCCACCGGGTAAGTGATGCCCAGGTCCTTCATGGCCTTGGTGACGTTGTTCACGTCGCGTTCAAAGGCGAATTCCGGAGCGTGCACTCCGATCACCACCAGGCCCTGGTCGCGGTATTTCTCGGCCCAGGCCTTGACGTACGGCAAGGTGCGCAGGCAGTTGATGCAGGAGTAGGTCCAGAAATCCACCAGCACCACCTTGCCTTTCAACGCCTCGGCAGTCAGTGGCTCGGAGTTGAGCCATTGCACGGCACCGTCCAGCGGCGGCAACTGGCCCTCCACTGGCAGCGTGTCACTGTGGTTGGCGGCCATCATCGCGCCGCCGGCCATCATCGCCCCGCTCTTCTGTTCAGGCTTGGCGCTGAGTTTCTCCACCAGGCTTTGTTCCAGGCCACCGGTTGACGCCGTCGACAGGCGCGCCAGGATCCCGGTGTCCAGGCCCAGGGCGATGGCCGCCACACCGGCCAACATCAGGGCGCCGAGCCCACGACGCAGCCATTCACCAGCGCCCAGCGAACGCTTCATGAAACCGAAGACTTTACCGCCGACCAGCAGCGCCAAGGCCAGGGAGGTGGCAGCCCCTGCCGCGTAGGCCAGCAAGAGCAAGGTAGTGCCGATACTGGCGCCCTGCAGCGCGGCGCCCGTCAGCACCAGCCCGAGGATGGGCCCGGCGCACGGCGCCCACAGCAGCCCGGTGGCCACGCCGATCAGGAACGATGCGCCCGGACGCGGCCGCGAATCGGCCCCGGCGGCTTCCGACAGGCGACTGCCCGCGGCCACCAGCGGCCGGGTCAGGCGCTCGGACAGGCTTGGCAGCAGCAGCGTCAGCCCGAATAGCGCAACAAACAGCAACGCGAGCCAGCGACCGTACTGATTGACTTGCACCACCCAACCGCCGCCCACCGCCGCGAGCGAGGCGACCAGGGCGAAGGTCATCGCCATCCCCAGCAGCAGCGGCAAGCCACTGCGCAAAAACGGCTGCCCGGTGCGAGCGAAGACAAAAGGCAGAACCGGCAGGATGCAGGGACTGACAATCGTCAGCACGCCGCCCAGATATGCGAGAACCAAAAGCCACATGGGGTAGACCCTTATAGGAAGACATTGAATTAAGTCGCGGTGAACGTCATGGCTGCGCCGTTCATGCAGTAGCGCAGGCCGGTGGGTGCCGGGCCGTCATCGAACACGTGGCCCTGATGACCGCCGCAGCGGCGGCAGTGGATTTCCTTGCGTACCACGCCGAAGGAGGTGTCGACGTGGCTGGCCACGGCGTTTTCCAGGGGTTGCCAGAAGCTGGGCCAGCCGGTGTGGCTTTCGAATTTGGTGGCCGAGGCGTACAGGGGCAACGCGCAACCGGCGCAGGCGAAGGTGCCGTTGCGGTGTTCACTGTTGAGGGCGCTGCTGTAGGGGCGTTCGGTGCCCTCCTCCCGCAGGATCGCGTACTGCTCGGCGGTCAACAGGGTGCGCCATTCGGCGTCGGTGTGGCTGACTTCGAAATGTTCGGCGGCTTCAGCTTCGGCGATCAGGGCGGGACCGGCGTTGATTTTTTGCAGCAGGCCACCGGCGATTACCGCGAGGCCGAGGCCGCCGCCGGCGAGCAGGATCTGTCGACGTGAATACATGAGTTGCTCCTCACACAAATGCGGATGGCTGGCGAAGCCCCTATGGCTGATAAACAAACTGTGGCGAGGGAGCTTGCTCCCGCTGGAGTGCGCAGCGCTCCCGGCTTTTTTGGGGCCGCTGCGCGACCCAGCGGGAGCAAGCTCCCTCGCCACAATGAGGGGGGCGTACTTTTGCCGTTGCGATGAGTAAGGTTAGGCCCGGGGTGGTCGCGGAATCCTCACGCAGAGTTAAACAATTCGTGATAACTACACTGTTGCAAAAGCCGCACAATGCGCGAATCAAGAAGACAGGTTTTTATCAATGGATCAGCCCAAACGTGTCCTGGTGGTCGAGGACGATGCCCATATTGCCGATTTGATCTGCCTGCACCTGCGGGACGAGCAGTTCGAGGTGGTTCACAGTGCCGATGGTGACGAAGGCCTGCGCCTGCTGGAGCAAGGCGGCTGGGATGCGTTGATCCTGGACCTGATGCTGCCCGGCGTCGACGGCCTGGAGATCTGCCGGCGGGCCCGGGCAATGACGCGCTACACGCCGATCATTATCACCAGTGCCCGCTCCAGCGAGCTGCATCGCATCCTCGGCCTGGAACTGGGGGCGGATGACTACCTGGCCAAGCCGTTTTCCATGCCGGAGCTGGTGGCGCGGGTCAAGGCGCTGCTGCGCCGGGTCGACGCCATGGCGCGCAACTTGAAGATGGACGCCGGCAGCCTCGACCTCGGCCAGTTGTTCATCAACCCGCTGACCCGTGACGCCACCCTGCAAGGCCAGCGGCTGGACCTCACGCCCCGGGAATTCGACCTGCTGTACTTTTTCGCCCGCCAACCGGGCAAGGTATTCTCGCGCATGGACCTGCTCAACGCCGTGTGGGGCTACAGCCACGAAGGTTACGAACACACCGTCAATACCCATATCAACCGCCTGCGGGCCAAGGTCGAGGCCGATCCGGCCAACCCGGCGCGCATCCTCACGGTGTGGGGCCGTGGCTACAAGTTTGCCGAGCAACCGGCATGAGGCTGACCCTTACCCAGCGCCTGTCCCTGGTGTTCGCGCTGTTGCTGCTGATTTGCAGCGGCACGTCGGCCTGGCTGCAAGTGCGCTCCAACCACATGCATGAACTGGAAGTGGTGCAAGGCCTGTCCCGCGACCTCGCCGCGCACATCGCCCGGGATACGCAGTTGATGGACGCCGACGGTCTCAAGCCGGACGCGGTGCGCAACCTGTTCAGCCAGTTGATGCTGGTAAACCCGAGTGTCGAGGTGTACCTGCTGGACATTAACGGGCGCGTGGTCGGCAACGCTGCGCCCAGCGGCCACCTGCGCCGCGACCAGGTCAACCTGGAACCGGTGCGCCGTTTCCTCAGCGGCGCGATGCTGCCGATCCTCGGCGACGATCCGCGCAGCGTCGACGGCCTCAAGGTGTTCAGCGCCGCGCCGCTGCGGGTCAACGGCCAGCAGGCCGGCTACCTGTATGTGGTGCTGCTGGGCGAAGCCCATGATGTGTTCGACGCCCGGGATGCCACCGGCATGGCACTGAACATCGCCCTGTGGTCCATCGCCCTGGTGGCATTGTTGTGCTTGCTCGCGGGTTTGACCGCGTTCGCCTGGATCACCCGGCCCTTGCGGCAACTGACCGAGAAGGTCGGCCAGTTCGACATCAACGGCGCACCGAAAGTCCCGCAGGCCGTGGCGCCCGAGGTTGCCAGCCAGGATGAAATCGCCGTGCTCGACCACGCCTTCGTGCAGATGGAGAACCGCCTGGGTGAACAGTGGCGCGCTATCACCCATCAAGAGCAGGAGCGCCGGGAGATGGTCGCGAATATTTCCCATGACCTGCGCACACCGTTGGCCTCCTTGCATGGCTACCTGGAAACCCTGTCCCTGAAAGACGCCAGCCTGACCCCGCAGGAACGCCGGCGTTACCTGGGCATCGCCCTCGACCAGAGCCGCAAGGTCGGCGGGCTGGCCCAGTCGCTGCTGGAACTGGTACGCCTGGAACACGGGTTTGTGCAGCCGGTCATCGAAGGCTTTTCGTTACCCGACCTGGTGCAGGACATTTTCCAGAAGTTCGAACTGACCGCGGAAGCCCGGGCGATCACCCTCACCGCCAGCCTGCCACCGGTGGTGCCAACCGTATTGGCCGACCTGGGCCTGATCGAACGGGTACTCACCAACCTGCTGGATAACGCCCTGCGCCATACCCCGCCCAATGGCGAAGTTGAAGTGACCCTGGCCCCCAAGTCCGGTTTTGTTGAGGTCACGGTGAGCGACAGCGGCCCCGGGATTTCGGCGGATCTGCGCGAAGGTCTGTTCCTGCGCGCCTTCACCATTGGCGGGGCTCGACGCGATGGCGGCCTGGGCTTGCGCATCGTGCACCGGATCCTGCAACTGCACGGTCAGGAAATCCGCCTGATCGATGTGCCAGGGCGCGGCGCGACGTTCACGTTCGCCCTAGAAACCCGAGCAGCAGTTCGTTGACCTTGGGCCCCTGCTCGTTCTGAATCCAGTGGCCGCAGTTGGCCAGGACGCTTTGTTGCAGGTTCGGCACGACGTCGGGCATGCGCTTGAGGGTGTGGGCTTCGAACACGCCGACCGGGTCGCGGTCGCCGATCAGGAACAGCGTCGGCTGCAGCACCTGCCTGCCGGCGAGGAACTCGGTGAGCTGCCAGTTGCGTTCGAAGTTGCGGTACCAGTTCAACGGGCCGCGAAAGCCGTCATTGGCGAAGGTCTGAACATACACGTCGAGGTCCTGCTGGCTGCACCAGGCCGGGAGCGTACCGGGCAGCGGCACACCTTCCAGCAGCTTCGCGCTGGCGGGTTTCTTCTGCAGGAAAACGTCCTGGTCCTGCATGAACAGCCGTAATGTCCGCTCGATATCGGCATCCAGTTCCTTTTCAGCCACGCCCGGGGCCTGGAAGTACAGGATGTAATTGAAGCGATCGGCGTACAGCTCGCGCATAATCTCGATCACCGGCCTGCGGGAGCGTCCGGCGAACGGTACCGACATCGTCACCAACTGGCTGACGCGCTCTGGCTCGAGCAACGCCAGGTGCCAGGCCACCACGGCGCCCCAGTCATGGCCAATCATGACGACCCGGCGATGCCCGAACAGGTCCATGGCGCCCTGGATATCGGCGCACAGGGTCAGCAGGTCATAGTCGGCCACTTCCGGCGGCGCGCTGGATTGTCCATAGCCGCGCATTTCCGGGACAAACACCCGATAACCCTGGGCCACCAGCGCCGGAATCTGCTCGCGCCAGGAGTGCCAGCACTCGGGAAACCCATGCAGCAACCACACCGGCGGGCCGCTCTCGGGGCCGGCGATGTGCACGTTCAACTCAATGCCGTTGACCTTGACCTTCTGCTGCAGGGTTTCACTCATCACTGGGTTCCTTGTGTGGGGTTCGCTCGCGGTATTCCCGGGGAGAACAAGCCATCACGCGCTTGAAAGCATTGCTGAAAGCGCTGTCTGACTGATAACCCAGGGACTGGCCGATCGTGGACACGCTGTTGTCGCTGGCTTTCAAGGCCTGTACCGCCAGGTGCATACGCCAGCGGGTCAGGTATTCCTGCGGTGCCAGCCCTACCCGTTGCTTGAAGTGCAAGGCGAAGGTGGAGCGGGATTGACTCGCCACGCCGGCCATTTCACTCAATGTCCAGCGCCGGGCGGGTGCTGCGTGAATTTCCCGCAGCACCGGGGCCAGCCTTGGATCCGTCAAGGCTCCCAGCCAGCCGCTGGTATGGGTGCCCATGGAAGATTGATAGAGCCGCAGGATTTGCACCAGCATCATTTGCGCCAAATGCTCGGTCATCAGCGCCGCGCCTTGTAACGGGCTGGCGTATTCCCGGGCCAGGCGATCCAGGCACCAACGCAACACGGCGGCCTGTTCGGAGTTGGCACTCACGCGCAACACCGGCGGCAGGCTATCCAGCAACAGTCGGGCGTCGTCCCCGTAGATAAATCGTCCGCCGATCAAGAACAGATCCACCGTGGCACCCACCGTGGCGATGCCTCCCACCGCATCGGCATACACCTCACGTGCATCGAGTCCTTCAGGGCACAGATTGCTGGACAGCCTCCACGGGCGTGCCTGGGTCAACAGGAAACAATCTCCCTCATACAAGCGTATCGGTACTGCCAGCCCTTCCACTTCCAGCCAGCAACTACCCTCCACCACCGCGTTGAACTTGATGCCATCCGGCGCCGCAAAGTCAATGGCCCAGTTGCCGCCAGCCTTCAAGCCGGCGAAGGTCGAGCGATGGCTTTTTAACAGTGCCAGCACATCGGAAAGGGTATCCATAAAAGCTCCGGACGATCGCGACAGAAACACGGACTCTAGGGCATTCCGCGTCCGGGCTCCAGCGAGAGACTCTAGGCCTCCCATAAGGAGATCTTTCATGGCTGACAAACAAACCCCAATTGGCAGCGGCTTCGATGCCGGCACTACCGCCCAGCAAGCCTTGGCGGGCAGCGATTTGCGAGGCAAGACGGTGATTGTCACCGGTGGCTACTCCGGCATTGGCCTGGAAACGGTTCGCGTGTTGGTCGACGCGGGTGCGCAGGTGATCGTTCCCGCGCGGGATCCTGAAAAGGCCGAACGCAACCTCTCGGGCATCATCGGTGTTGAACACGCCAGCCTGGATTTACTCGACCCGATTTCCATCGACCGTTTTGCCGAAAACTTCCTCGCCAGCGACCGGGCATTGAACCTTCTGATCAATAGCGCCGGAATCATGGCCACACCACTGCAACGGGATACGCGAGGTTTCGAAGCGCAGTTCGCCACCAACCACCTGGGCCACTTCCAGCTAACCGCGCGGTTGTGGCCGGCGCTGCGTGAGGCTAATGGCGCACGAGTGGTTTCGGTATCATCCCTAGGCCATCGTCTCAGCCCTGTGCATTTCGATGACCCGCAATTTGAACACCGCCCCTATGACAAGTGGCTCGCCTACGGCCAATCAAAAACCGCCAACGCACTGTTCGCGGTAGCACTGGACCGACGAGGTAAAGCGGAGGGTGTGCGCGCATTTTCCGTGCACCCGGGGGAAATCCTCACCGACCTGATCCGCTACCTGGACAAGGACGACCTGGCATTCGTCGGCGCACTGGATGAGCACGGCAATATCCGCAGCGCCAGTCACTACAAGAGCCCCGAGCAAGGCGCCGCGACCTCGGTGTGGTGCGCTGTCAGCCCGCAACTGGAGGGCATGGGCGGACTCTACTGCGAAGATTGCGATGTGGCCGCTTGGTCGCAGGATGACACCAGCCGTAACGGCGTATGGCCCTGGGCTGTCGACCCGGAGCAGGCCGAACGCTTATGGGCAGTGAGTCAGCAGTTGTGCAATGTCACGTTGTAGTCCGGGACCCCAGCGTTCATATTTGGCAGTCATGCACTGCCAATGAGCGACCTGAACCATGCAGCCTCCTGCCAGATACCTCGTGCCCCTTGCCGCCTCCCTTTGCGCCACCCTCGCCTGCGCCGACAGCCACGACCCACTGCTCGCCAAGCGCGTGGATGCGGTGGTCGACAGCGCCATTGCCGACAATCGCCTGGTGGGCACCGTGGTGCTGGTGCTGCGGGACGGGCAGCTGGTTTATCACCGTGCTGCCGGCTTGGCGGACCGCGAAGACGGGCGCCCGATGACAGAGGACACGATCTTTCGCCTGGCATCGGTGACCAAACCGCTGGTATCCGCCGCCGCGATGCACCTGGTGGAACAAGGTCGCTTGGGCCTTGACGATCCGGTCAGCCGCTGGCTGCCCGACTTCAATCCCAAGCTGGCGGATGGCACCATCCCGGTGATCACCGTCAGCCAGTTGCTTAACCACACAGCCGGCCTGAGCTATGGATTCCTGGAAAGTACCCATGGCCCTTACCGCACCGCCGGGGTTTCCGATGGTTTGGGTGAGCCCGAGATCAGCTTTGCCGAGAATCTCAAGCGTATCGCGAGCGTGCCCCTGAGTTACCCGCCGGGCACCGGCTGGCAGTATTCGATGGCCACCGATGTGCTGGGTGCGGTGCTGGAAAAGGCGTCGGGCCAGCGCTTGCCGGAATTGATCCACGAGTCGGTGACCGGGCCTCTGGGCCTGCGCGATACCGGGTTTGCCGTGACCGACCTCACGCGGCTGGCCGCCGCGTATCAGGATGGATCACCGCAGCCGTTGCGCATGGTCGACAAGGCCACGATCACCTCGGGCACCAGCACTGCGCTGTTTGATGTGCGGCGGATTCTCGATCCCCAGGCCTACCCTTCCGGCGGCGCAGGCATGGCCGGGACGGCAGGTGATATTGCGCGGTTCCTGGAAACCATTCGCCGGGGCGGCGCTCCGATCCTGTCGGCACACAGCGTGCAGTTGATGGTCACCGATTCGGTCGGCGCCAAGGCGCAAACCCAGGACCCGGGTTGGGGGTTCGGTTATGGCTGGGCGGTGCTGGATGACCCGGCGTTGACAGGCACACCGCAATCCCGGGGCACCTTTGAATGGGGCGGCGCCTACGGTCACAGCTGGTTTGTCGACCCGCAGCAGAAGCTTACGGTGGTGGCACTGACCAATACGGCTTACGAAGGCATGTCCGGCCAGTTCACCCACCAGTTGCGGGATGCGGTGTATCCGCCGCAGTGATCGACCACCAGCGCGGCAATAACTGCCGCACTCGCGCTTCGCCAAACCGGTCATCAATCAGCATTACCACCCCTCGGTCCTGCTGGCTGCGGATCACCCGGCCCGCGGCTTGCACCACCTTCTGGATGCCCGGATAAAGGTAGGTGTAGTCATAACCGGCGCCGAAAATCGCGCCCATCCGCAGCTTGAGCTGCTCGTTCACCGGGTTGAGTTGCGCCAGGCCCAGGGTGGCGATAAACGCGCCAATCAGGCGGGTGCCCGGCAGGTCGATGCCTTCGCCGAATGCCCCGCCGAGCACGGCGAAACCGATGCCCTGGCTGTGCTGGGTGAACTGGTCGAGAAACCCCTGGCGCTGCGCCTCGGCCATGCCCCGTGATTGCTGCCACAGCGGGATGTGCGGGTGCCGCTCGGCAAGCAAATGCGCCACTTGCTGCAGATAATCAAAACTGCTGAAAAACGCCAGGTAGTTGCCCGGCGCCTGGGCAAACTGCGCTGCAATCAGCTCGACGATGGGCTCCAGGGACGCCTGGCGATGCACAAACCGGGTGGAGATCCGGTCGACGATATGCACCCGCAGCTGCTCGGCCTTGAACGGTGATTCCACATCCACCCAGGCCGTGTCGGGCGGCATTCCCAGCAAGTCCGCGTAGTAGTGCCGTGGGCTCAGGGTTGCGGAAAACAGCACGCTGCTGCGGGCCGCCGTCAGCCGGGGCCGAATGAATTCGGCGGGCACCACGTTGCGCAGGCACAGGTTTGATGAACTGCGCTTGCCGCTGAGTTCGCGTTTGCTGATGTCGAAAATGAAGTGTTCGTTGAACAGCTCGGCGACCTTGGCAAACTGCAACGCCTCGAAGTAGAAGGCTTGCAGTTCGCCATTGAGTGCTTCGGGATGGTCGTTGAAATATTCACCCATGGCGCTGGTGCACAGACTCAGCGCCTGCAGCAGTTTGTCGGGTTTCTGGGCGTAGGCCTGATAAGGCGCCACTTGCTCCTTGTGCAGGGCATTCCACTCACGGTTCAGGCGCTGGAGCGGCTTTTTCAGCCGCTCGGGTGCGATCTCGCGCAGGGTCTTGAGCGTGTACTGGTCGAGGGCCGCGCTGTACATCGAGCGGCCACGCTCCACCAGGTTGTGGGCTTCGTCCACCAGCACCGCGACGCGCCACTGGTTGAGCTGGGCCAGGCCGAACAGCATGGCGCCGAAGTCGAAGTAATAGTTGTAGTCGGCGACCACCACGTCGGCCCAGCGTGCCATTTCCTGGCTCAGGTAATAGGGGCAGACGTCATGGGCCAAGGCGACTTCCCGCAGGTTGCGCTGGTCCAGCAGGCGCACGCGGGAAGCAGCTTCGCGGGCCGCCGGCAAGCGGTCATAAAAACCCTTCGCCAGTGGGCAGGAGTCGCCATGGCAGGCTTTGTCCAGGTGTTCGCAGGCCTTGTCCCGCGCCACCAGCTCCAGCACCCGCAATGGCAGATCGGGGCTGCTGTCATACAGCACCTGCGCCGCATCCAGCGCGAGTTTGCGGCCCGGGGTCTTGGCGGTCAGGAAGAACACCTTGTCCAGCTGTTGCGGCGCCATGGCCTTGAGCATCGGGAAAATCGTGCCGACGGTCTTGCCAATCCCGGTAGGCGCCTGGGCCATCAGGCAGCGGCCGGTGCTGACCGCCTTGTAGACCGTTTCCGCCAGGGCGCGCTGGCCCGGGCGAAACGCCGCATGGGGAAAGCCCAGGGCAACCGCTGCGGCATTGCGGGCTTCGCGCTGGTGCATTTCCTGTTCGGCCCAGCCGAGGAACAGGGTGCATTGCTGCACGAAGAATGCCTGCAGGTCATCAGCCTGAAACCGTTGGCTGAGCAGCGTCTCATGCTCGCCAACAATGTCGAAGTACACCAGCGCCAGGACAATCTCCGACAACCCGAGCTTCTGGCACATCAACCAGCCGTAGACCTTGACCTGTGCCCAGTGCAGTTGCCGGTGGTTGGCCGGTTGTTTGTCCAGGTCGCCGCGATAGGTTTTCACCTCTTCCAGCTGGTTGCGGTCCGGGTCGTAGCCATCCGCCCTGCCCCGGACTTTCAACTGCTGGTATTCGCCCTCCAGCGCGACTTCATTCTGGTAATGGGCGCTGCGCCGCGAGGCCACGGTGCGGTGGCCGACAATCCCTTCCTGGGCACTGGGAGACGGGGTAAAACGCAGGTCGAGGTCGCCGACCTTGGCGGTGAATTCACATAACGCACGCACCGCAACGCTGTAGCTCAAGCGGCCTGCCCCGCCCAGCGCACATAACACACAGTGACGGGCATCTGGTGTTCGCCGCAGAACTCCAGCCAGCGCAACTGGTTGTCCTGCAGGCGATCACCGGGGCCTTTGACTTCGATCATGCGGTAGGTTTTTTCTTCGGGCCAGAACTGGATCAGGTCGGGCATGCCGGCGCGGTTGGCGCGGATATCCAGCAGCAGGCGTTCGAACCAGTGGCGAAGGTGCGCCGCTGGCAGGCAGTCGAGGGCCTGATCGAGCAGTTCTTCGCTGAGCACGTTCCAGAACACGAAGGGTGACTGGATGCCCCATTTGTCTACATAACGCTGGCGAATGGTGTGCTTGTAGCGTCCATCGTCCAGTTGGCCCAGGCACTCGGCGAACAGCTCGGCGCGCCGCAGATGAAAATCCTCGCTGTGCAGGTCTACCGGCTCGCGCTGGAACGGGTGGAAAAACGACCCCGGCAACGGCGCGAAAATCGCCGGCCAGCACAGCAGGCCAAACAGCGAATTGATCAGGCTGTTCTCGACGTAATGCACGGGTGCACCATGGTCGCTGAGGTGCGCCTGTACGCAATACTCCACCGACATCATCGGTTCCGGAGCCGGCAGTTCGAGGTCCAGGCGCACGATCTCGCGGGGTTTTGCCTTGGGCAGCGCCGGCTCGCCGAGCTTGCGTCGCAGCCTGGGTATCACGCGCAGCAAGTGCTGCTGTTCGGCAGCGCTTTCCGGGGCCTGTTGCGCCTCACGGGCCAGCCCCATCGCCTGGGCAAAATCCTCCTGGCGCTCCAGCACCCGGATCAGCCGCGCCCGTGCGCCGGGATAGGTGCAGCCCCGGTAGATAGCTTCCGCCAGGGCCAACTCGGCGCTGCGCTCACAATACTGGCCCGCCTGGAACAACAACTTGGCCCGACGTTTCTCCAGCCAGGGGTTGTCGGTGTGCAAGGTAGCGATTTGTTCCAGCACGCCATCGAGTGCCTCGCCCGCTTCAAAGGCCTGCTGGCACTGATGCAGGAACAGGAAGCCGTACACATCGTCACGGCTGCGCAAACCGCGGGATTCGGCGCAGAATTCGACTTTCTCGTAGGTAAAGATCCCCAGGTCCGCCAGCACAAATTCCGACCAGTCCTGATAGAGATTACCGAAGAACATCAGGCGCAGGCGGTCGCACAGTTCCATCACGGTGAGGCTGTAAAGCTGATCGGCCAGGTCCGGGCACCAGTGCTGGAAGTGACGCAGTTCACAAAACTGCATTGACAGCGTTTCCAGCCAGTCAGCCTTCCTGGCCTTGGGTTGCTCGATCCAGGGTTTGAACGCCGCCAGGATTTCCGCTTTCTGCAACAGGCCGAACAGCTCGCCGAACGACAACAGGCATTGGTCCGTCACCCAACCCTGTTCCAGCAAAGGCACGACCGCCTCGTGCACCGCGCCGATCTCGACATAGTTGAGCTTGCCCGCCCGGAAATGCGCGCCCTTGCGCATCACCATGCGTACCAGTAACGCCTGGGATGCCTGCGGCAAGCTGTCAAATTGCTGAATGAAATGCTCTTCGTCCGGGGCCAGCAAATCGGCATAACGCTGCCCCAGCCAGGCGAGCACTTGGCGGAAGTTATGCAGGTAATAGAGCGGATCTTCTAGGGGATTGGACATTTCAGGCACTGGATCAACCACTGTTTATGCATACAGAGTGCCGTCCCTGACCGACTGTTGCAATCAGTAATAGATCAAAGGCACACGCAACTTTTTGCGTAATAATGATCAGATGGCTGTCAGCCACATTAAATGAGTCTCCCCCGACCGCTCAGGTGCGGGGTTTTCGAAGGATCAGGGTAAGGGTTATGAGCATGAAGAATTTGGGTCTGGCGGTGGGTATGTTGACGTTGCTGGTATTGGCCGGTTGCTCCACGCAGACGGTGGTGACGTTGCAGAACGGCACTCAATACCTGACCAAGGACGTGCCCAACGCGAAAACCGCCGATGGCTTCTACGAATTCACCGATATCGCCGGCAAGCATATTCGCGTCAAGGCCGATGACGTCGCGACCGTGATGAAGGAGAAATAAAAGTGGGAGCCCGTCGGCTCCCACTTTTCTTTGCCATGATCGTTCCCACGTTCTACGTGGGAATGCATCCCGTGACGCTCCGCGTCACCACTGCGCAAGACATGAACCGTGGGTTGGCCGTTGGACGCAGAGCGTCCGGGGCGGCGTTCCCACGCAGAGCGTGGGAACGATCAATCCGTGGCGCTACTTAGCCGATGGAAACCCCATCGCCCCAAACCCCGGCGAGCCCAACGCCAACCAGCGTCACCGAGTCAGCGCCAAAGCTCAGCACGGTATCGCCCCCCACCACCTTGGCGTGGTCACGCCAGTCCGCACTGCCCTCCACGTCCCGGAACACCAGCTTGTCGGTCGGCTGATAACCAATCACCCGGTCCTGCCCAAACTGCCCGCCGAACAGAAAGGTGTTATGCCCGCTGTTGTCGCGGATCGTGTCATTGCCCTTGCCGCCCTCGATGAAATCCACACCCTTGCCACCCTGGATCAAGTCATCGCCATCACTGCCGATGATGAACGTGTTGCCCTTGTGCGGCTCGGCATTGCGGTTGAGGTCCTGCACCCAGGTATTGGCCCGGGCCGGGTCCGACAGGTTGGCCACGATAATCGTCGAGTCCCGGCTGGTCAGGTCGTAGAACTGCGAGTCCAGGACCCGCGTCATGCCATCCCCATACCCGGTGGGCAAATGAGAAAGCCAGGTGGGGACATTGACGATGGAAAACGGCAGGACATTCCACAGCGTCGACGCGTAGTGATCGTTGAAGCTGACGATATTGTCCGTGGTCGACTCATGGGGCTTGTCGTGCACGCCCAGTGACGAGAAGTTGAACGACGAGCCGTCCAGCGCGCGAAACACCGGGTCGTTTTCATAACCGATGTTCAGCACCTTGTCGCCGGCACTCTGGGTTGGCGAGGCATAAGCCACATAGTTGGAGTCCTTGTAGAACCCCGACCATTTATTGCCGCTCAGGTCGGCCATGCTGTTGACCGCCAGGCCACCCAGGCTATGACCGCTGACCACCACGTCCTTGCCCGTCAGGCCATGACTGCCGGCATACGCCGCGACATCCTTGAGCAAGGTGCCAAAGGCTTCGCCGGCGTAGTTTTTCGCGTAGTCCTTGGGCCCCAGCGCCGCCAGCAGGTCACTGACCAAATCGCCGATGGAGTCGCTGATCAAGGTTTCCCGAGGCCCCGAAGTCCCGCGAAAACCAATGCCGATTTCCAGCAGCTTGCCGTCGCCATCGTACTTGCCCAGCACTTCCACCTGCGCGGTGGTGTAGCCGGGCTTTTCACCGAAGAACGTGCCCCGGGCGTCCACCTTGCCGCCGTAGCCCAGGGTACTGGCGCTGATGGGCGTCCAGCCGGCCTTGTTGACCGCCTCGAGGGCGGCTTTTTCCGAATCCGGGTTCCAGGGAATGCCCGGAATCACCCCCTGTGAATCGGTGCTGCCCAGCAGCGCCCCCACCAGAGTGGCGGGCAGCCCCAGGCCAAAACCGTTGTGCTGGTAACCCACGGCAAAGCCGTTGTCCAGATTGTGATAGGAGTACAGCGTGATCGCCATGGCATCGGCGAACAACGCTTTGGAGCCCTCGGTGCCGAGGTTTTTATAGTCGAAAACACCCATGGTATTGCCTCTCTTTTGTTGGAATTGTCGAGAAAGCCGAATCTGCACAAATGGACGATTGGAACCGGATCAATGTGGGAGCGGGCTTGCTCGCGAAGGCGGTGTGCCAGTCGGTGGATGGGTTGACTGATCCACCACTTTCGCGAGCAAGCCCGCTCCCACATTTCGAACCGCAGTGTTTAGAAAGCCCAGTCCAGGCTCAAACCCACCCCATGGACTTTCTCCTTGCTGGCCAGCAGGCCGTCGTAATCCAGATTCACCTTCGCCTCCTTGCTCAACGCCAGGCTGACCCGTGCCCCCACCAATGCCGCATCACGCACCATCGACGAACTCTCCACAGTGAACGAAGGGCCGCCCGAGGCAAACGCCAGGTGCCGCTCGGAATCGACGCTGCTCAGGTTGTGCTGCCAACCCAGGGTGCCGGAAAGCTCCAGTTGCTGATGGTCATTGATATTCAAGGTTTTCAGCGCTCGAGCACCCAGGGTACTCAACACCACGTCGCGGCTGTCATCCCGGCCCTTCAAGGCCGCCGCATCACCCTTCTCGGTAAACCCATCGGCATCCAGATGCACGTACGCCAGGTTGGCGAACGGTTCCAGGGCCAGGGGTTGCAGGTTCAGGCGATACGCCGCTTCGGTAAACACCTGGGTACTGCGGGCATCCACCTTGGCTTTCTGCTTGCCGGCGACTTCACCGTATTGCAGCTCGCGCTTCACATCGGCGCGGTGCCAGCTGTAGGTCGCACCACCGCTCAAGCGCAAGGCACCGATTTCATGCCCGGCATACGCACCCAGGTGATAGCTGTCCACCGATGCCCGGGAATGGGTGTCGCTGCCCATGTTCAGCGATGTATCGCTGTACCCCGCCACCAGGCCTACACGGGTGTCTTCATCCAGCGCGCCGTCCACACCCGCCAGCATGCCGCCGATGGAGGTGGTGTAGCCCGCCGTATCGCTGCCGCTGTTGGTCTTGCCCCAGGCGCCCAACGCCTTGACCCAGACGTTGCCACGGCTGTCGACGGTCTGGCTCGATGCGCCCATCGCCCCTTGCTGCAAGCGCTCGCCCACGGCTTCGCGCAGGTAGCGGTTGTCATTCACCAACGCGGTTTCCAGCGCCGGGTAGATCTCCCCGGACAGCTGCTGGAATGCACCCTGGGCCGAAGCCGCATTCGGCGCCAGCAACAGGCTTTCGTACACGGCGTTGCCCGCGCCCAACTGCTCGGCAGCAGCGGCCACCGAACGTTGGTTCGGGGTGGCGGCCACACTGGCAAAGGTGTTGGCATTGCGCCCCACATCCAGCTGCACGCCGTTGGCGGCGTAGTTCAGGGTGCCGCCGATAAACAGATAGTTGGGCAGCACCGAACCGAAGCTGCCGGTAATCCCGCCCGCAGCCTGCAGGATGTTGTACTGGCGACCGATCAGGCTTTCGGCCTGGGTCTGGGTCAGCAGCGTCGGGCTGTTTTCCAGGGCCAGGGTCACCGTGCCGCCGCTGAGGGTGGCCTTGCCACCGGCGACGATGCGATCACTGTTGGTGGCCGACAACTCCACCGCATAGGTAGAGCCCGCCGCGAAGTTCACATCCCCGGCCACGTTCAGGGTGCCGATGGAGTTGCCCGGCGCCACGGTACCGCCGCTGTTCGCTGTCAGCGAACCAATGCGCCCGGAACCGCCCACTACGCCGCTGCTGCTGACGGTAACGTCGGAGGTGATCGAGCCATTGATCGCCAGCAACCCTTGGTTGACCAGGGTCGGGCCGCTGTAGGTGTTGGTGCCGGTCAGTACCAGCGCGCCAATGCCCTGCTTGGTCAGGCCGCCATGCCCGGAGATATCGTTGCTCCACACATCCAGCCCGCAATGCACATCGGTGCACGTGCGCTGGGTCGGTTTGCCGGCATCCACCACGGCGCCAATCCCTGGCAGGTCCGCAACAAACTGGCCGGAGCCGTAGGCGCCGTCGATACGAAACTCCGCCGGGATATCCTCGGCCGTCACAAACATCCCCGGGCCGTTGATGGCCTTGCCCAGGTTGATCATGCCCCAACCGTACAGGGAGTCGATGCCCGGTGCGCCGAGGTCGGTCGCGGTGGTTTTCAGCAGCGTGGAGATCTGGTCGCCGCTCATGTACGGGAAGCGCTCCATCAACACCGCTGCACTGCCGGCCACATGCGGCGCGGCCATGGAGGTGCCGTTGAAATTGGCGTAGTCGGTGGTCAGGTTTTCCAGGGAGGTGCCGTTGATCACCGAACTGTAGATCTTGGTGCCGGGGGCCGCGACGCAGAAGCTGGCGGCATACCCGCAGCGCGAGGAAAACGTACTGATCACGTAAGGATCGGAACTGGCGGTGTCGGGATTCTGTTGCAAGGCCGCCACCGACAGCCAGTTGGGTGCAATCTCCGGCACGAAGTACGCCAGGCCCGAGATCGCATCCGGGTTGTTGCGGTTGTAGTCGTTGCCGGCGGCAAAGATCGTCAGCACGCCGCTGCGGGCCGCATCAATGGCGCCCTGATAAGCGCCACCTGCGATCGTCCCAAGGATCGGCCGAATGTTATTGAACTGCGCCTGGGCTTCATTGACCGTGAAGTTGGGGAATGCCGGATCTCGGCCGCCCTTGGCGTACTGGTCACCGATGCCGATGCCCCAGCTGTTGTTGATAATGCGCGCGCCGCTGGCCACCAGCGCGTCCCAACCGGCTTTGTAGACCGCACCGTCGTTGCCCAGGATGATCCCGTCTTCGGGGCCCGGGTCACCGTTTTCGGCGCTGATGATCTGCGCATCGAACGCCACGCCGTGCATTGGCCCGCCGTCGCGGTTACCCGCAGCGATCCCGCCTACGTGGGTGCCGTGATTGCCGAGCTTGCCGTTGGAACCCAGGGAAGGCGTGCCGTCGTAGCGAAACGCGTCCCCGGCCTTCACCGGGATGTACGGGTCGGTGTATTGGCGAATGCCTTCGGTCACGAGCGTGACCACTTTGCCGGGGCTGGCGAATTCCGGATGCTGGGCATACACCGGCTGGTCGAAGATCCCCAGCTTCACGCCCTTGCCGGTGTAGCCGGCGGCGTAGGCGGCGTCTGCATGCACGGCGCCCAGGCCCCAATCGGCCTTGAATTCATTACTGCGCCAGCTGGCAGCGTCCCCCGGTTTGCCGGTTTCCACGTAGGGTGCGGCCTGGGCGGTACCCAGGCTGGCCAGGCAACACAGCAACGCGCCGTATGGCACGCAGCTCAGGGCCTTGAGCGGGTAGCCCGGGCCTGTTGGGATGGCGGATTGAAACCCTCGTTTTGTTTTTTTCACGGTGACCTTCCTTAGTTTTTATTGCACTTGTATAAATCACGTTTCTCCCAAGCGTCGCCGACCCCATGTGGGAGCGGGCTTGCTCGCGAATGCGGTGGCTCAGTTACAGGTGCGTCGACTGACACACCGCATTCGCGAGCAAGCCCGCTCCCACAGTTGACCTCTTTCGACCTCAGGATCTTGCTCAGAACTGCCAGTTCAGGCTCAACCCCACGCCCTGGATTTTTTCCCGGCCAGCCAATTGGCCGGTGTAGTCGAGGTTGACCCGTGTGCTTTTGCTCAACGCCAGGCTCGCCTGCACGCCCACCAATGCCGCGTCGCGCATCAACGGCGAGCTTTGCACCGCAAACGACGGCCCTCCGGCGACAAACGCCAGGTGCTCTTCGGATTCAACGGCACTCAGGCTGTGCTGCCAGCCCAGCGAGCCGGAAACGTCCAGTTGCTGGCGGTCATTGAGGGGGAAGGTTTTTGCCGCCCGCAGGCCCAGGGTGCTCAGCACCGCATCGCGGCTGTCACTGCCACGCTCCAGCGCGGCGGCGTCGCCTTTCTCGTGAAAGCGTTCGTTGTCCAGATGCACGTAAGCCAGATTGGCGAACGGCTCCAGCGCCACCGAGGACACGTTCAAACGGTAGGCCGCTTCGGTAAATACCTGGGCGCTGCGCGCATCCAGCTTGGTCTTCTGCTTGCCGCTGACTTCGCCGTACTGCAAGTCGCGTTTCACGTCGCCGCGATGCCAGCTGTAGGCACCGCCGACGCTCAAGCGCCAATTGCCCAGCTCATGCCCGGCGTAGGCGCCGAGGTGGTAGCTGTCGATGGACGCCGATGAATGCGTGCCGCTGCCCATGTTCAGCGAGCTGTCGCTGTAACCGGCCACGAGACCGGCACGGGTCTGCTCGTCCAGCGCGCCGTCGACACCGGCCAGCATGCCGCCCAGTGAGCTGGTGTAGCCTGCCGTGTCGCTGCGGCTGTCGGTCTTGCCCCAACTGCCGAGCGCCTTGACCCACACGTTGCTCTCACCGGTAACCGGCGTATGGCGCAGGCGCTCGCTAACGGCATCGCGTACCTGGCGGCTGTCATTGATCAGCATTGTGCCGATGGCCGGGTAGATTTCTCCCGACAGCTGCTGGAAACCCGACTGCGCCGTGGCTGCCGAGTCTGACCGCAGGATGCTTTCGTACACCGGATTACCGGCGCCCAACTGCTCGGCGGCCGCGGCCACCGAACGCTGGTTACGAGTGGCACCGACACTGGCGAAACTCGCATCACTGCGGGCAATGCCCAGTTGCACACCGTTGGCGGCATAGTCGAGGGTGCCGCCGAGGAACAGGTAGTTGGGCAACACGGCACCGAACTGGCCCTGGATCCCGCCAGCCGCCTGGAGGATGTTGTACTGGCGCCCCACCAGCCTTTCCGCCTGTTGCAGGCTGAGCAGGGTCGGGCTGTTTTCCAGGGCCAGGGTCACGGTGCCGCCGCCGAGGATTGCCTTGCCCGTGGCGACAATCCGGTCGCTGGTGGTGGGGGTGAGTTCGACCGCATAGGTGGAGCCGGCGGCGAGGTTTACATCCCCGGCCACCTGCAAGGTGCCCACGGAATTGCCCGGCGCCACGGTGCCGCCGCTATTGACCTGTAACGCCGCGATGCGACCGGAGCCGCCCAACGTGCCGCTGTCATTGACCGTCACCGCGGACGTCAGCGAGCCATTCACCGCCAACCGGCCGCCATTCACGGTGGTCGGGCCACGGTAGGTGTTGTCGCCCGCCAGGATCAGGCTGCCCGCACCGGATTTGGTCAGGCTGCCTTCGTAGATACGCTGGGCCGCGGCTGCCGCACGGGCAGTGCCAACGGCATAGTCCGTCTGGTCCTGCTGACTCGCGCCGGCGCCCACGCCGTTCTCCCAGCCCTTATCGCGCAGGGTTTGCTGCCAGGCCAGGGTTTCGGCGCTGTCTTCGGCCTGACGCTGGATCAGCGCCTTGTCGGAGATCGCATTGCTCCACACATCGCCCTGCCCGGCCGCCAACGTGACATTCATCGGCCCGAGCAATTGCCCGGGCCCGTGCATTGCTCGGCCAAGATCCGGCACGCCCCAGCCGACCTGAGTGGTCGGTGCATCGGTGACCGCGCCATTGAGCTGGGTGGCCGTGGTCAACAGCACCTGCAAGGCCTGTTCGTTGTTCAGGTATGGATAGCGTTCCATCACCAGCGCCAGTGCGCCGGTGGCATGAGGCGCCGACATCGAGGTGCCGGATTTCACCCCATAACCGCCATCGGGAATGGTGCTGTTGATCAACGCCCCGGGGGTGGAAATGCACCAGTACTTGGCGATGCCGCACTGGTTGTATTTCTGGTTGTTCGCCTTGTCCAGGCCCGATACCGCCAGCCAGTGGCCTTCCAGCTCCGGCTGGAAATAAGGCAAGGCCGAACGCACGCTGGCGTTGGCGTAGCCGCTGTTGCCGGCACTGAACACGTTGATCACCCCGGCTTTGGCCACATCGGCCGCGGCATCCAGCCAGGTGTTCCGGTTGTAGTGCTGGGCATAGGCAGCGTGCAGGTCGCCAATGGTCTGGTAGCTGACATCCTTGGGTTGGCTGCCCCAACTGTTATTGATCGCGCGCACGCCGGAATCCACCAGCGCGCTGTACACCGCCTTGAAGTACTTGGGGTCTGGCGAGGGGCCGAACAGGAAGCTGTCGCTGGCGTTGGTGTTGCCGACGTAGATCTGCGCGTTGTACGCCACGCCGTGCATGCCCACGCCATCGCGGGCCGCGCCCATGGTGCCGGTGACGTGGGTGCCGTGGGAGTCATTGTTTGGGTTGAGCGCGCCGGTGGTCGTGAAGGGACTGCCGTCGACATAGGTGCCACTGGCGGTGACCGCGTGATAGCGGTCTTTTGAGGCTTCGGGATGGTTGGGGTCGAAACCCGAGTCCAGGGCGCCGATCTTCACGCCACTGCCGGTGATGCCGCTCGCATAGGCCTCGTTGGCTTTCATCCGCTCCAGGCCCCAGTCGCTCTGGAACTCGGCGGAACGCCAACTGCCGGGGTCGCCGACTTTGCCGGCTTCGATGTACTGCCCGTGGGCCGCCACTGACAGCAGCAGCAAGGAGCCTGCGGTGAAGGGTTTGAAGCGAGGTGAACCAGTGATCATGAAGAGTCCCTTTTCTTATTGTTGAAATACCTGTGGCGAGGGAGCTTGCTCCCGCTGGAGTGCGCAGCGCTCCCAAGATCTTGGGGCCGCTACGCAGCCCAGCGAGAGCAAGCTCCCTCGCCACAACAAGCGCCCTTGCCACAGAAAACTCCCTTGCCACAACAAGCTCCCTTGCCACAGAAAGCTCCCTTGCCAAAACAAGCGCCCTCGCCACCAAAGCTCCCTTGCACCAAGTGCTACTCGTCCAGGCATCAGCGGCTCTCAGGACCAAACGCCTCGTCCACCTTGGCCAGGTCGGTGTCACGCAAGTTGCCCGCGTAGTAATGCAATTTGGTCCAGGCCATCAGGTAGTCGTACCGTGCCTGGGCCAGGTCGCGACGGGTGCTGTACAGCTGCTGCTCGGCGTTCAGCGCATCGAGGTTGACCCGCTCGCCGCCGAGGATGCTTTGCTTGGTCGAGACCACCAGCGCTTCAGCCGAGGTCAGCGCCTTTTGATACGCCCGCAACTTGCTGACGCCCGACAGGCAAGCACTGAACTGGCGCCGCAGTTCGATCAGGGTTTCGCGGGTCTTGCCTTCCAGTTCGTACTCGGCCTGCTCCATGGCGCGGCTGGCCTGGCGGGTGGAAGCCGAGACGCCGCCACCGGCATACAACGGCATGCTGACTTCGATGCCGATGGTGTTGGTGTCGTAGCGCTGGTTGTAGGTGTTGCCGCTGTCGGATTCCTGCTGGCGCGAGCTGGCATACGCCGTGATGCGTGGCAGGTGCCCCGAACGGTTGCGCTCCACTTCATAACGCGCCACTTCCACGGACTGGCGTTGCGAGGCCAGGTTGGGGTTGTTGGTCAGCGCCAGTTCGTGCCAGGTGTCGTAATTGGCCGGGGTCAGGGTGAAGGCGGCAAACTTCGGGTTCAGCGGCGCCAGGTCGTTGATGTTGACGCTCTGCACGCCAATCAGCGCCCCGAGTTCGCGCAGCGAGGCGTCCTGTTCATCCAGCGCCTGGATTTCCTCGGCAGTCGCCAGCTCATAACGCGACTCGGCTTCCAGGATGTCGGTGCGGGTGCCCTCACCCTGCTGGAACAGATGCTGGTTCTGCTGGAACTGCTGCTCGTAGGCCTTTTTCTTGGCGCGGGCAATGTCGATCTGGTCCTGGGCAAACAACGCCTGGGTGTAATAGGTCAGCACCCGCACCAGCAGCGCCTGGCTCTTGTCGCGGAAGCTCTCGTCGGCAAACAGTGCCTGGGCCACGCCCTTGCGGTAGTTGGCATAGGCTTCGTAGTCGAACAGCGGCTGTTGCAGGGTGAACGTGGAGCCATAGCTGTTGTAGTTGCGGTCATCGTGATAATTGCCGCCGCGCCCGTCGGGCAACGTGGCCTGGGAGTTGTTGCGGCCCTTGTTGTAGTTGTACGAGAGCTTGGGCAGCAGGCCGGCGCGGCCGATGGTGCGGTTTTCCAGGCCGGCGTCGCGTTCCTTGATGGCGCCGAGGAATACCGGGTCGTTGCGCAGGGCCTGTTCGTAGACATCGAACGGGCCCATGGCGGCCTGGGCGCTGCCGCAGGCGAGCAGCAAGGCGATGAACATCGGCTTCATGCTCATTCCTCGGTCAATGCCGAGCCGGCGCGGTCCAGCAGCGGCTTGAACAGGTAATTGAGCAAGGAGCGCTCGCCGGTGCGGATGAACATCTCGGCGGGCATCCCCGGCTTGATCACCAGGCCATGGAGTTTCTCCAGGGCGCTGCTGCTGACGGTGGTGCGCAGCACGTAGTAAGGCATGCCGGTTTTTTCGTCGAGCATCTGGTCGGCGGAGATCAGGCTCACCTCCCCCGGCACCCGCGGCGTGCGGCTCTGATTGAAGGCGGTGAAGAGAATGTCCACCGGCAAGTCCGCACCGACCTTGTCCACCAGGTGCACTGGCAGGCGCCCTTCGACTTCCAGGCGGGTGTCCTGGGGCACGATTTCCAGCAGGGTTTCACCGGCACGCACCACGGCGCCTTCGGTGTGCACGCCCAGGTTGACCGCGATGCCATCGGCGGGCGCGTTGATCTCGCTGTGCTGCAGGTCGAAACCGGCGGAGGTCAATTGTTGCTCCAGGGTCAGGCTGCGCAACTGCGCGTCGGCCAGTTGGCTGCGCACTTCCTTCTGGTACTCCTCGCTGTGCTGCTGCAACTTGAGGCGCGATTCGAGGATGCCCTGCTCCACCCGCCCGCTTTCGCCGGTGTTCTGCGCCAGGTCCTGTTGCACCTGGGATAACTGACGCTGGTACTCCATCAGCCGGTTGCGCGGGATGTAGCCGTTGTCGGCCAGTGGTTGCAGGTTGTTCAACTGGTCACGCAGGGATTGCGCCTGGGCGGTCAGGTCACTGCGGGCGCGGCGCATGCCGTTCAGTTGCGCGGTGGCGCCTTCGATACTGGCGCGAATCCCGGCCTGTTCCCGGGCAAAGGCTTCGCGGCGGCTGCTGAACAGTTGACGCTGGCCTTCGAGAACCAATGCCAGGGCTTGATCCGGGTTGCCGCTCAATTGCGCCGGAAAGGTGACCGTCGACTGGTTGTCCCGCTCGCTCTGCCACCGCGCCACGCTGGCCCACGCCATGCGGTACTGGGCTTGCAGCGAGTGCACGTCGGCCTGGTTCTGCGTCTGGTCGAGACGGAACAGCGGCTGGCCCTGTTTCACCGCTTCGCCTTCACGCACCAGGATCCGGCTGACCACGCCGGGGCTCAGGGTTTGTACCGCCTTGCGCTTGCCCGATACCACCACCGTGCCTTGTACCGGGATCCCCTGGTCCAGCGGCGCCAGGCTGGCCCAGAGGAAAAACCCGCCGGCGCCGACCACCGTCAGCAGCCAGCCCATGCGGGCGAAGAAACGCGCGTCGTGCTCGGGGTGGGTCTGTTCGTAATCGCGGTTGATTTGAATGCTGCTGTCGCTGCTCATGCGCCTGGATTCCTTCCGGCTTGATACTGACGGCTGAGACTGACCCCGGCCTTTTCTCGTGGTGCTTCCTGCTGGCCGGACAGTGCGCGCAGCACGTCCTGGCTCGGACCAAATGCCTGCAAACGACCTTCGTTCAGCACCAGCAGCTTGTCGGCCTGGGCCAACGCCGAGGAACGGTGAGTCACCAGCACCACCGTGCTGCCCTGGGCTTTCATCTGCATGATCGCGCTGGCCAGGGCGGCTTCACCCACGGTGTCGAGGTTGGAGTTGGGCTCGTCGAGCACGATCAGGCGTGGCCCGCCGTACAGCGCGCGGGCCAGGGCGACCCGTTGTTTCTGCCCACCGGACAGGCCGCTGCCCTCGTCACCGAGCACGGTGTCGTAGCCGTGGGGCAAGCGCAGGATCAATTCGTGCACACCTGCCTGTTGGGCGGCCTGCACCACCCGCTCCGGGTCGGCTTCGCGAAAGCGTGCGATGTTGTCGGCGATGCTGCCGCTGAACAGTTCGATGTCCTGGGGCAGATAACCGATATGCGGGCCGAGGTCGTCGCGGTCCCAGCGATGAATGTCGGCTCCGTCCAGGCGCACGGTGCCTGCCAGGGTTGGCCACACGCCTACCAGTACGCGGGCCAACGTCGATTTGCCGGAGCCGGAAGCACCCAGCACGCCGAGCACTTCGCCCGCAGTCAGGTTGAAGCTGACTTGATGCAAGGTCGGCACACGTCGCCCCGGCGGGCCTGCGCTGACTTGCTCGAAACTCACATTGCCCTTGGGCGCCGGCAAGGCCATCTGCTCGCCCTGGGGCGGAAACTCGCGCATCAGGTTGTCGAGGCGCTGGTAGGCCAGCTTGGCCGAACTCCATTGCTTCCACACGGCGATCAACTGGTCGATGGGGCTCAACACCCGGCCCATCAAAATGGAGCCTGCGATCATCATCCCGGCGGTCATGTCGCCCTTGATCACCAATAGCGCACCCAGGCCCAGCACCAACGATTGCAGGCACAGGCGCAGGGATTTACTCAGGGAACTGATGATCGAGCCGGTGTCGCTGGCCTTGTTCTGCAGGCCCAGGAACTGCGAATGCACCTTGAACCAGCGATTGCGCAATGCACCGAGCATGCCCATGGCCTGGATGGTTTCGGCGTTGTGCAGGTGGCTGGTGGCCAATTGGGTGGATTGCTGGGAATAACCGCTGGCTTCACCCAGAGGCTTTTTGGTCAGGTATTCGTTAAGGCACGCCAGGGCAATCAGCAGCACGGCACCGGCACTGGCCAAGACACCCAGCCACACGTTGAACAGGAAAATCACGAACAGATAGATCGGAAACCACGGCGCGTCGAAAAACGCGAACAGCGCAGGCCCGGTGATGAATTGGCGGATGTGGGTCAGGTCCCCCAGGGATTGCCCGCCATGGCCTTCGCCCCGTTGCAGGTTGCGCTCGAAAGCGGCCTTGTAGACCCGCAGGTTGAAACGCCGCTCCAGCTGGCTGCCGATGCGAATCACGATAAAGCTGCGGATCACCTCCAGCACACCGATAAAGGCGAAGAACCCCACCACCATCAGCGTCAACATCACCAGGGTGGTTTCGTTCTGTGAAGACAGCACGCGGTCGTAGACTTGCAACATATAAATCGACGGCACCAACATCAATACGTTAATCAATGCCGTGAAACAGCCAATACTGATCAGAATACTTTTGTAGTCGCCGAGTGCCTTGAACAATGGTGCAACGGGAGTGGTCTTCGCCATGTTGCCTGATCTTCCCTGAGCCGAATGACGCGCAATAGTTTACCGAGCGCCCCAATAAGGGGCGGGCAAACATTAAAATCGGGTTATATCGTTATAACGAACTATTACGGTGCACGTTGCAATATCAATACCGCGCCGTTTTTTGCGCGACCTTCATATTCGCCTTCTTTCTGGCGATTCAAATGGGTTATGCCGGTGCCTTCGGCATTCATCAGCCAAATACCATCGGGAGTAGGCGTCCAACTAACGGGGGCTTCCCCCAGCCATTGTCCGGCGCACTCCACATCGCCCCCCAACGCGTTAGCCTGCTCAATCAAGTCCAGTGCGCACACCTGCTCTTGCTGGTGCAGCGCCCAATGCCCGGCCAACTGCGCGGAAGTAGGTAAAACCAGACTGCTTGCCATTGCTGTGGCTCCTGCCGACATAAGCAACACCTGGAAACTCCAGGCCACGGTACTGCGAAATAGCGTCATCACCTTCGCCCGTTCATGGGGTGGATGCAAGGGCAGAGGGCGGCGCGTGTGCGCCACCCTCCTTTACGCGTGTATCAGGCCACGATGTCGCTGACGGCTGCCTGGCCAACGGTGGTGACGAGGAAATCCGCCACGCCGTGCCCGGAGAAGTCCACGGCCAATGTGCCCAGGTTGGTACCCGAAGCGTAGGACAGCACCGCGTCGCCGGCATGACCGGTAAACGCGTTGACGAAGGTCAGGCCTGCACCTTTGGTGATGCCGGTGAGGTCGATCTTGTCGGAACCCGAGGTGAAGTCGAAGATCTTGTCGGCCGCACCCGGCTTGGAGTCGGAGCTGGCGCCGAACACGAAGGTGTCGTTGCCTGAGCCGCCCCACAGCTGGTCTGCACCGCCGCCGCCGAAGATGATGTCGTTGCCGGCACCGCCCTTGAGGACGTTGGCGGCTGCGTTACCGATCAGCAGGTCGTTGCCCGAACCGCCGATGGCGTTCTCCACGGTCACACCCTTGGCGATGGAAACGTTGCCCACCAGGCCGCCAACGTCGGAGAACGAGGTTTCATTGAGGTTGATCTTCTGGTTCTGGGTAAAACCGGAGAAGTCCAGGGTGTCGTTGCCGCCACCGTCCCATACCGAGAACACCAGCTTGTCGGCCGATGAAGTGGCGCTGAGGAAATCACGCCCGGTGTTGGAGTTGAAGCCGTAGGTGGTGTCACCGGCACGGGTGTTGTAGTTGGCGCCGTAGAGCTTCTGGATCGCGGCGATGTCGTCGATCAGCGGGCCGGACGAGTAGGCTTCTACCCCGCCTTTGCTGAAGTTCTGGTTGGTGTTGCTCTCGCTCCAGTAACTCATGACGCTGTAGCCACGCGTGTCCTGTCCATAGTCCGCGTCTTTGTACGAAGGGTTGCCGGTCCCGGCGTTGTAGTCGCCAGGGTGGTCCAGGCCCAGGGTGTGGCCGATTTCGTGGGTCAGGGTCTGCCGGCCATAGTTGTTCAGGTCCGGGGTCTTGTTCGGCGTGTAGCTGTTGTTCGTCAGGTACCAGGAAGTGCCGTCAAGGCCGCTTTCGTTGTACTTGGCGTTGGTGCCTGGCAGGTAGGCAAAGGCCGCTGCGCCGTCCTGGCCGCCGCTGTAGTTGCCGAAGGTCATGTGGAAGTCACCGCCCGAGGCTTTCTCGGTGAAGGTGACATTGGCCACATCGGCCCAGGATTGCATGGCCAGTACGGCCTGTGCTTTCTGCTGGGTGTTGAACTGGCTGAACCCGGTGATCCCATGCTTGTTCATGGTCGCGTTCGAAGCCGAAGTCAGGAAGGTGTAGGTGAGATCGATCTTGCCGTTGCCATCCACGTCCCGGTACGCGGCGTTCTCACGCAGCAGGTGGTCGGCGGCCTGGTCAACGGTGAACGACGGTTTGCCATTGACCGTGAGGTTGCCACCGCGGTCGTATTGATGGCTAAAGCTATCGATCTGGGTGTAAGCGGTACTTGCTTGAGCCGCCGACACAATAGCTTTGTCTTTTACTTTTGACATAAACGTACTTCCTTGTTTGCAAGTGGAACAGTTTTTGTCCGACCGGACCCACTCTGGCGAGTAAGTCCGATCACTCGCCCCTTTTGAAGGCGAAAGAAAACTGACACAACCTGAAATCATTCGTCCAGCGGTTTTTATCCAAGGATAAAGTTGGGCCGGTGAACAAAACCTGCAAACACTGGTAAATAGCGCGTTATTAAAATCCAGCTATTTAAATATTAAATACTCCTAAAGACATTTAGCCACGAATGGATCCAAAGTATTGACTGAGGTGCACTAAGAAAGTGTCACCGTGTCATTGTTAGTATTGAATAGCCACTATTTAAGTGTTTGTCCCGTATTACCGGGACAAGACTTAGTTTACTTACTGGCCGCGCCAGCCGGTTTGGCGCAATGCCTGCAGGAGCGTGTGGGCATCCAGCGCGGGCACCCGCACACCCTGGTCGGTGGTCATGTCTTCGCCGGCCACTATGGCATTAATGATCGCCTCTTCCACGGCCTCCGCCGCCGCGCTGAACAGCGGTGAAATGTGGTCGTTATTGACCATTTGCAGGGCTGTGCTGAGGGGCGAGCCCTTGCGCCCGTAGTCGGCCACCGGCAAATCCTGATTGCCGGTGGCGAACGCCAGGAACAGGTCCCCGCTGGAGTCCTCGGTACCGCCACCCGTGCGCGCAATCCCGATGGACGCGCGTTGTGCCAGGCGCTGGCATTGATGGGGCAGCAACGGCGCATCGGTGGCGATGATCACCACGATGGAGCCCATGCCGGGTGTGCCGCGATCGGCAAAGGGTGACGGGATGTCCATCAATTGCCGGCCTACCGGGTAACCATCCACGCGCAGTTCCTGACGCTTGCCATGGTTGGCCTGCACCAGCACACCGACGGTCCAGCCACCCTGCTCCGCCGGCAAGCGCCGTGACGCGGTACCGATGCCCCCCTTGAACTCATGGCAGATCATCCCGGTGCCGCCGCCCACGGCGCCCTCCGCCACCGGCCCGGACTCGGCGTTGGCCAGCGCCTCGCGCACATGCTCCGGGCCGACGTGCTGGCCCCAGATATCGTTGAGCAAGCCGTCGTAGGTTTCCATCACCACCGGCATGCACCAGTACACGGCGGGGTCTTCGAGGCTTTCGCGCTCCAGGGCGATCAGCGTGTCGCGCACAATCCCGATGCTGTGGGTGTTGGTGATCGCCAGCGGCGTGGTCAGCAACCCCGATTCGCTGATCCACTCAAGCCCCGTGGCGTCGCCATTGCCGTTGAGCACGTGGTAGCCGGCAAAACATGGCTGATACCGCGCGGCACCGGCCCGGGGCTGGATCGCCGTCACGCCGGTACGTACCTGTTTGCCGTCGATGCGGCTCTTGATCGTACTGTGGCCGACCCGAACCCCTGGAACGTCGGTGATGGCATTCAACTCACCGGGCGTACCCAGTCCCAAGGTGATGCCCAATTGACGTGCACGCATAACCACTCCTTACAATTTCTGAAACGCCGGACTCAACCGGCCACTGATGCAATACAGGATCACCGACAGTGCCAACAGGCCGATGATAATCATGATGTCGCGAACCGAGGCGGCAATCGCCAGGGTCACCAACAGGTAGCCGGCACCCAGCACCGCCAGCAAGGCCGGCACCGGCCACAACGGCATGCGATACGGGTGCTCGCGGTCACGCAGCAACACCCGGCTCATCAACGCGCTCAACGCCACGATCAGGTACACCAGCATGATCAGCAGCACGCTGAAAGACGTCAGGTCCGCCAGGTTGGAGCTGAAGCTGAGCAATGCCGAAGGGACCGCCAGGAACAGCGTAGCCAACCACGGGGAATCCCAGCGTGGATGAATCCGGGTGAAGAGTTTGTTGATGGTGGGTGTCCACAGCGCATCGCGGCCGCTGCTGAACACCACCCGGCCAATCTGGATGACGATGGCGACGATGGCGTTGAATACCGACAGGAAGATCCCGGCGCTGACCAGCCGCGACAGGGTTTCGTTACCGTGGCTGGTCAGCAGGTAGCCGATCGGGTCGGGGCTGCTGATCATCGCGCTGAGGGATGGCGCACCGATCAGCAAGGCGGTGATCGGCACCAGCTCGATGACCACCACCAGGCCCAGGGACCACAACACTGCCTTGTGCACGCCCCTGCCGCCGCACTTCATGTCTTCGGCCAGCAATACGGCGGGACCGTAGCCATTGAACGAGAACAGGCCGATGCCCACCGCGCCGATGACCAGCGCCCAGGGCGCCAGGTGCAGCACGCCGTTCTCGACGATTTGCGGTTGCAACAGCACGCTGACCGGCTGCACCGGGTTGCCGAAGCCGATAAACACGATCACCAGCAACGCCGCCACTTCCAGCAGCAGGCAGGTGCCGGTGATCCAGGCATTCAGCTTGATATTGAGGATGCCCAGGGCGTAGCTGCACACCACAATCACCAGGGCCACGGTTTGCGAATCGAATTGGGTGCCGAGGGCGTTATTCAGGTAAGTCGCCGCCCCGGTGGCCAGTACCGGCGGGATAAACAGCAGCATCACCAGTACCGTGAGGAACGTCGCGTAGCCGGCCATGCCGCCGAACACCCGCTTGGCATACACGTATTCGCCGCCGGCGCTGTTGTGGGCACGCCCGAGTTCGGCGTAGCAAAAGGCGAACATCAGCGCGAGCAAGGCGGCCATCACAAAGGCCAGGAACACCCCGCTGCCGGCCTGCTGGATGGCAAACGGCGCAATCACGAACACTGAACTGGCCGGGGTGACCGCCGAGACGGTGATGGCCACTACATCGAATACGCTCAGGGTGGGTTTCAGCACGCCGTCGGGCGTGGAAGGAGCACTCATATCGTTATCCTCTTGATTGTTCTTGGTTTGAGGCAGAAACGAAAAGGTGAAGCGGCGCAGGGTATGTTCCCCGCTGACTGACGGCCAACTTAAACACTCTGTGTAGATCGGCCAATTCCCCTATTGGAGTACTCCCCTTGACGCCGCCGGGCAAAAGTCGAACCCTTGCGGCCTGAATCCTTAGCGTGGAGCTGCACATGAGCCTGTTCAGGGAAGTCGGCATGCACGCGGGCCTGGGGCGTACCGTCGCACAGATCGGCACCGGGCGTTTCTGGAAGCAACTGGTGCTGTTGCTGCACCAATGCCTGCCCTTCGACAATGCCCTGGCGATCTTCTACCCCGCCGATGGCCCGCCCGAAGCGCTGGAAGAATATGACGCACAACCGAGCAGCAAACCGGCGTCGATGCTGGTTTATCTGAATGGCTTGTACCTGTTGGACCCGTTTTTCCAGGCGTGTCGCGAGGGGTATGCCAGTGGCGTGTACCGCCTTGAGGAAGTGGCGCCGGATCATTTTCGCCAGAGTGAATACTTCCTCAATTACTTCCACGACAACGTGCTGGAAGACGAGGTGCAATTCATCCTGCAATTGCCGGGTGCGGGGACGTTATCGCTGTCGTTGGGAATGCAGCGGTTGTTTACCGGCGAGGAAACGGGGTTGATGACCATGCTCGCGGCCTGGGTGTTGCCGTTGATGCAGCAGCATTGGCAGCAAAGCACCCAGCGAGTGGCCGCGCCGGCGGAAATGGCCAGCCAGATACGGGACGCGTTGAGTCATTTCGGCTGTGGCGTGTTGTCGGAACGGGAGCTGGAAATAGCGCGATTGGTGTTGCGCGGGTTTTCGTCAAAAGCCATGGCCGAACGGCTGAATATCTCGCCGGATACGGTCAAGGTTCACCGCCGGCACCTGTATGCCAAGCTGGATATCTCGTCGCAGCCGGAGCTGTTTTCGTTGTTTATCCAGTCGTTGGGGCATGACTTGGAGAATCCTTGATTCCGCGGCGTGGGAACGCCGCCCTGGACGCTCCGCATGCGCTTTTGAAGTCGTGACGCGGAGCGTCACAGGATGCATTCCCACGCGGAGCGTGGGAACGATCATCAACGCCCGGTACGAATGGTGTTCCACACCCGCGTACGAATCCGGTCGATGTTCAGTGGCATTGCTTCCAGTGCGAACAACTTGCCCATCATTTCCGGACTTGGGTACACCTTGGTGTCGCTCTTGATTGCCGGGTCCACCAGGCTGTCCGCCGCGGCATTGCCGTTGGCGTAGTGCACGTAGTTGGTGATGCTGGCCATCACTTCCGGGCGCAGCAGGTAGTTCATGAAGGCATAGCCGGCTTTTTCATCCGGGGCATCGGCGGGCATGGCGACCATGTCGAACCAGATGGCGGCGCCTTCCTTGGGAATGTTGTAGCCGATATTCACGCCATTCTTGGCTTCCTTGGCGCGGCTTTCGGCCTGGAGGATGTCGCCGGAGAAGCCGACGGCCACGCAGATGTCACCATTGGCCAGGTCGGCGGTGTATTTCGAGGAATGGAAATACGCCACGTATGGCCGCACTTTCATCAGCAGGTCCTCGGCCTTTTTGTAGTCTTCCGCCTTTTTGCTGTGGTGCGGCAGGCCCAGGTAGTTGAGGGCCGCGGGCAGCAGTTCCGGGCCGTTGTCGAGGATGGCGACGCCACACTTCTGCAGTTTTTGCATGTTCTCGGGCTTGAAGATCAGGTCCCAGGAATCCACTGGGGCGTTGTCGCCGAGTACCGCCTTGACCTTGTCGATGTTGTAGCCGATACCGGTGCTGCCCCACAGGTACGGGAAGCCGTGGGCGTTGCCCGGGTCGTTGTTTTCCAGGGCCTTGAGCAGCACCGGGTTGAGGTTCTTCCAGTTGGGCAACTGGCTCTTGTCGAGTTTCTTCAGCGCCCCGCCCTGGATCTGCCGGGCCATGAAGTGGTTGGAGGGGAACACCACGTCATAGCCGGATTTGCCGGTCATCAACTTGCCGTCGAGGGTTTCGTTGCTGTCGTACACGTCGTAGGTGAAACCGATGCCGGTTTCTTTCTGGAAGTTCCTGGTGGTGTCGGGGGCGATATAGTCCGACCAGTTGTAGATCTTCACCGTCTCGGCGGCTTGGCTGAGGGTGGCGACGAATACCAGCGGCAACAGGGCAATGGGTCTCATGGTTCGATTTCCTGGCGGTTTTAGGGCTGTTTTTATGGCAGGCGATCAAAGATCAAAGAATCAGAGGATCAATACATAGGTCTTGCGCACGGTTTCCTGGATGTCCCAGATACCGGTGCTGTTGGCCGGCAACATCAGTGCGTCGCCGGCTTCTATGTGGAGCATTTCCCCGTTGTCGGGGGTGAAGGTGCAGCGTCCCTGGATAAAGTGGCAAAACTCCTGGGCTTTGATCTGCCGGCGCCAGCGCCCGGGCGTGCATTCCCAGATGCCGGTTTCGACGCCGTCGCTACGTTCCACGCTCAAGGTCGAGGCCACCGCGACCGGTGTGCCCAGTGGCACGGCGACGGGCGAGGAGTCCGGCAAATGGGCGCTGAGTGTGTCTTTGAACTGGGTAATGCTCATGTTCATACCTGTGGTGATTGAAACGACTTAGTGCATGAAACCTTCCATGAACCCGGCAACCCCGCTGGCCAGTTTGCGGCGCCACGGGGCGGTATTGGGGTTGGCCAACACCTGGTCCTCATGCACAAAACTGCGGATGATCGCGTTGTAGCCCAGCCAGCGGCAGGGTTCCGGTTCCCAGGCCTTGAGCCCGTCCAGCCGGCCCGGATGAATCACCCATGGCTGGCGAACCAACGGCGTATCGAGCCCCAGGATCAAGTCCGCCAGGGTGCGGCCACCGAGGTTGCTGGCGCCTACGCCCTCGCCGCCGTAACCACCGGCCAGGGCGATGCCTGCCGCGTGATCGCAGAGCATGTGCGGCTTGAAGCGCCGGGACATGCCCAGGTTGCCGCCCCAGGCGTGGGTGATCCGGACTTTCTTGAGCTGCGGGAACAGTTCGCCGAACAGGTAGCGACGCAGTTCGACTTCGCTGTCGGTGAGCTCGAAGTTGTGCCGCAACTTGCCGGCAAACTGATAACCCCCGCGAGCGCCGAACACCAGGCGGTTGTCCGCCGAACGCTGGCCGTAAGTCACTTGCCGGCTGCTCTCGCCGAACGCCTGGCCACGATTCAGGCCGATCTCGTCCCAGGTGCTGGCCGGCAACGGCTCGGTGGCAACGATCAGGCTTTGCACCGGCAACTGATAGCGCCCCAGCGGAGCCAGCGTGGTGGCATACCCTTCCACCGCCGGCACCACCCAGGAGGCGCGCACCGAGGCTTTGTCCGTGCGCAGGCTGCCGGACTGCCAATGAGTGACGGGACTGTTTTCGTAGATCTTGACGCCCATCCGCTCCACCAACCGCGCCAGGCCGCGCACCAGCTTGGCCGGGTGAATCGTGGCAACGTGGGGTGCATAGATGCCGCCATAAGGCTTGGCGATACGGATCTGCTCGGCCAGTTGTTGCGGGCCAAGCCAACGGTAATCGTCGTCGGTCAGGCCCTGGCTGTGAAGTTTGGCCAGGTACGCACGCAGGGTGGCTTCCTGTTCGGGGTAGCGCGCGGCGCAATACAGCACACCACCCTTGCGGTAGTCGCAGTCAATGCCTTCGCGCTCGATCACTTGCGCGACTTCGTCGGGGATGGCGTGCAGCAGGTCGAACGAGGCCCGGCGCTGTTCCGGGGTCAGGCCGGCCAACAGGCGGTCCTCTCCCAGCAGATTGCCCATCAGCCAGCCGCCGTTACGGCCCGAGGCACCGAACCCGGCGGTTTGCGCCTCGATGATTGCGATTTTCAGCTCGGGCGCCTGGCGCTTCAGGTAATACGCGGTCCAGAGCCCGGTGTAGCCGGCGCCGATGATGGCCACGTTGACGTCCAGGTCCTGCTCCAGGGACGCGCGTGCCAGCAGCGGCTCGTCCAGCTGGTCCATCCATAAACTGATATTGCGCCATGCAGGCATGCCAAGCTCCACCACCACACTTCGATGGCAGTGATCCTAGAGCCTGGCCTCAGGGGCTGTCTTGCGCGCGTGCACGCAGGGAAATTTGTTTGACGTAGGCCTTTGGCGACTGGCCGGTGTGCTGGCGGAAGCTGCTGTAGAACGCCGACGTCGAATTGAAGCCGGCGGCAAACGCCAGTTCGTCGATGCGGATCGGCGGCGCGGCCATTTCCAGTGCAGCCAGCAAATGCTGGAGGCGTGCCTGGTTGACGTAGCGATAAAAACTTTGCCCCAGCACCTGGTTCAACAGGTAGGAAATCTGATTGCGGCTGTACCCGCACTCCTTCGCCACCCGTTGCAGGTCCAGCTCGGGGTCCAGATAGGGTTGCTGGCGCTCGAAGTACTGTTGCAGGTCGTTGGCCATGTAGCTCAGTTGCTGCGGCGACAGGCCCAGGCGGCTGACGGTCGGGCGTGTGGTCTCGCGGCGGCTGGCAGACTGCTCGTGTACCAGGGAGGCGTACTCGTTGACCCGCCAGATCAAGCCATCGCGCACGGTAATCGCTTCGCTGGTGCGAAACGACACCAGGCCCTGGCCGCCACGCAAGGTGATGCGGTATTGGATGAACGCGGTGTCGCCGTCGGCGCGGATGCGGTCGGTATGTTCGATCGCTTCGTCGGCGCCACGGGGCATGCTGGCTTGCAGGTATTCGCGCAGCTCGCCGGCACCCACCACGCGGTTCTGGAAGAAATCGTGGTACTGGATGTCCGGATGGTAGTACGACATCACTCCATCCAGGTCCCGATCCCGCCAGCACAGATGGTGACGCAGTACCAGCTTGGCCGTAGCTTGGGTTTTCTGGGAGTCATCCGGAATGATGTCTTGCATTGAGCGCTCTACGCCGGTGAAAAAAAGAGGCAGCTTGCCCAACTGCCCGTACCCGCTCAACGGCCATTTGATATTTCCGACTAATGGCCTTTCGCTTAATACCACGCAGCACGTGACCCATATCAACGTTATTGAAAACAACTGCCGGACGGGACGAAAAAACTCCCATGCCCGATGCGAACGAATGCTATTTTTAGTGCTCACGACGGCCAGGACCAGTGACGGTCATGGCGCCCCTGCAGCGAGCTAAAGGAAGCGCTCAATGAACAAGGTGGGCAACATGAACAAAGTGACATTCCCCAACGCCTGCCAGTTGATGCGCTGGCACTTTCATCCCATGGGCTTTGAGGCGAGCATGGATGCTCCCGGCAGTATGATCGCCCGCCTGTTCGACCGCGCCAGCGGAGAAACCCTGATTGCAATTGCCGGTATCCCTTGCGCCACGGTGATGAACGCTGCGGACGTAGAGCGGATCATCGAGGCGGTTGAGGATGAACTGGAGTCGTTTGTGCCGCCGCTGTCGCTGCGGGCTTGATCTGGCAACGCAGGTATCCTGTGGCGAGGGAGCTTGCTCCCGCTGGGTTGCGTAGCAGCCCCAAAATCCTGGGAGCGCTGCGCACTCCAGCGGGAGCAAGCTCCCTCGCCACAGCAAGCTCCCTCACCACAGGATTCAACGTCACCCCTTATGATTTGCTGATGCGCTGGTCGTCAAAAAACGGTTTGTCCCCGGCAACCCGGTCCGAAGCCTTTGGCACATTCACCCCTTGGCCATCCTGGCCGTCGACATACCAATAGCAATGGCTCACCGCCCGGGTAATGCCCACGTAGGCCAGGCGCAGCACTTCGTCTTTCTGCGCGCTGTCGTAAGCTTCGGTATCGCCGTCCTTGCCCAGTCCTGCCATGCGGTAGACCTGGTTCTTGTACGGCGAACTGGTCAAGTGTTGGCAGTCACCCAGCAGGAATACCGCATCCGCCTGCAGGCCCTTGGCGCTGTGATAAGTCAGTTGCTTGAGCCGGCGGCTGCCGTACGGCAAGCTAGAATCCACATTAACTACCGATTTAATATGCTCTTGCATCAATGACTTATCGCTGCTTTTTCGATACAGCATTAACACCGAGTCACCCTTTTGATAGTGCGCCAGCAGTTGTTGGCCCAGCGCCGCATCGTCACGGTCACGCACCGTGACCGGCACCAACTCCTTCGCGGCTCCACTGGCCTTGGCTTTCTTGCCGCTGATGGCCGGGGCCGCCCGCACGATGTGCTCGGCAGCATCGATCACGTGCTGATGGCTGCGGTAGTTCTCGCCCAGCATCACCCGGGTGGTCGTGGGTGACGGGAACTCCTTGTTGAACTCCATGAAATACTTGGGCGAACTGCCACGCCAGCCATAGATCGACTGCCAGTCATCGCCCACGCACAACAGCGAAGAGCACTGGGCCCCACGCCCCACGTGCATGGCCGGCCCACGGCTGCGGATCTCCCGCAGGCTGGCCCGGATCCACGAGACGATCTGCGGCGATACGTCCTGGAATTCGTCGATCATCAGGTGCGACATCGGCCGTAGCAGCGGGTCGCTGAGCAACTTCAGGTTCTCCGGGGTGTTTTCGCCAAACAGCGAGAACATCCGGTTGTAGGTCATGACCGGTGGCGACTGGTCCAGCAAGTGATCCTCGAGGGCCTTCCAGAAAATGCTCAGTGCCTCGAAGTAAAAACGGTCTGGATCATCCTTGGCAAAACTCATCTTGCCCACGGCGGTGGGCACATCCAGCCCGAGGTTCTCGATGAACCCGGCGGCGGCAACAAAGCTGTCCAGCAACGGTGCCGAACCCAGCTCGCCCTTGACCTTGTAATCGAAGCCCGGGCCCGCTGTTGCGTCACCTGCCAGGCTGCTTAAAAGCCGCTTGGAAGACTCGTAGCTTTCTAGCCATATCAATGGTTTACGGCAGAAAGCTTGAAATAGGGTTCGCTTTACCGCCCATTCGGCACGTACTGACAGCTTGGACCCGGGTCGACTGACCTGGGCATTTTCCCGCGGGTCGAAGCCCAGTACGACCCAGGCATCCAGTTCGGCAATGTAGCCATGGCAGTGAAACTTCGCGCCGTTGATATCGAACGTCTGGCGATTGGGCTCGATGCCCTTGATCGGCCAGGCGCCGGCACGAAACCACAGGTCTTCGATCACATCGCAGAGTTCTTCATCGCGCTTGGCCGCCAGTTCGGTCACCGCCACGCGTTTTTGCACGTCCGGGTGATCGCGCTCCAGCTCCTTGAGTTGCAGGGCATGGCGCGCGAGCGGAGCGATCAGTTCGCGGAAGCGTTCATGGCGGCCATGCAGCCGGTGATAGCAGGCATTCAGTTGCTGGCGCTGGGCGTCGTTGATCCGCAATTCGAAGGGGTTGCTGTCGGCCTCATCAAAACCCGCTTCGGTCCGCGCATTGAGGTTCTCGAACGCCTGCAGCCGTTCAAGGCCCGGCAGGCTGCGCACCATTGGCAGGATGCGTGAGTGAAAGGTCCGCACCACCGCTTGCGCGTCTTTCATACCAAGGGGTTGGCCCCACAAGGCGAGAATTTCCATGAGCTTATTGATGAAGTCCTTGCGCGACTCACGGGTGAAGGTCACCACCGTCATCGAGCTCAGCTCGAAGCCCAGGTAATGGGTCAGCAGCAGGATACGCAGCACCAGCGAGGTGGATTTACCCGCGCCGGCGCCGGCGATCACCGAGGTGGACGGCGTATCGCTGAAAATCATCTTCCATTGCGCCGCACTCGGCTGGGCATGGGCCGGCAGCAGGCGCGCCACATCAGCCTTGATGCGTTTTTTCAACTCGGCGGTCAGCGGCAGGCGCCAATCATCGAACAGATTGTCGTCAACACCCGGCGCAGTGTGCTCATCCGGCCGGAAGTCACGAATCAGCAGGACCTGGCGGCCTTCTTCGATACCATCCGCCTTGCCTTCCTTATAGCCATACTCCACGCCGGCCGTGTGGCCACTGCGAAAGCCGTCGGCCTGGCCATGCAGCCATGAGAAACGGTGCTGTGCCCGCAGGCGCGTCAGGCCGTGACCGAATAATCGGGCGGCGAGCCGTTTCAACAGGGGCATTTCGGCCAGTGGCCGCAGTTCGGGAGGCAGATCGGGGGTGTGTTGCGGCACGCGGACTCCTGCGATGCTTTAACTCGGACAAGAGCCCTATGGTCGCCGCAAATGCCCCACAGTTCCAGCCAATTGCTTTGCGCTCATGCAGTTAGGCGATGAAGTGAAGACAAGTCCTGAGCATCGGCATCGAAGCATTCGATAGGAATCCAGCATTTTTTACGCTTTTTATCGATCTGGCGCTGCTGGATGATGGCTCCCATCCACAGGAGACGATCATGCTTGAACTTCGACCTTTCAACACCCTGGGCGGCGCCAATCACGGTTGGCTGGACGCTCACCACCACTTCTCGTTTGCCGAATACCATGACCCCAAGCGCATGCACTGGGGCAACCTGCGGGTGTGGAACGATGACCTCATCGCACCGGGCACCGGCTTCCCGCAGCACCCGCACCGGGACATGGAAATCATCACCTATGTGCGTGAAGGCGCCATCAGCCATGCCGACAACCTGGGCAACCAGGGCCGCACCGAGGCCGGCGACGTCCAGGTAATGAGCGCCGGCACCGGGATCGCCCACAGCGAGTACAACCTGGAAGCTACGCCGACCAAGATTTTCCAGATCTGGATCATTCCCAATGAGGCCGGTTTGCCGCCGTCGTGGGGCGCTAAGCCGTTTCCGAAGGGTGACCGCGAAGGGTTTGTGACCCTGGCCAGTGGCAAGGCCGGAGACAGCGAAAGCCTGCGGATTCGGGCCGATGCACGCTTGGTAGCGGCAAACCTGAAAGCCGGTGAAAGTGCCGAGTATCGGCTGGACAACGGACGCCGGGCGTACCTGGTACCGGCCACCGGGGTGATTGAAGTCAATGGCTTGCGTGCACAAGCTCGAGACGGTGTGGCGGTTGAGGATGAGCAGGTACTGCGGGTGACAGCGGTTGAGGACAGCGAGATCGTCTTGGTCGACCTCGCCTGACCGAGCTTGAATGTGGTGAGGGAGCTTGCTCCCGCTGGGGTGCGAAGCGCGCCCAAAAATGGGACTGCTGCGCAGTCCGGCGGGAGCAAGCTCCCTCGCCACAGGTTAATCAGTCACTTTGGTATCAGTTAGCCGAGATCGCCCCGTCCACCAACACCTGGGCCTCTTCCACCAGTTGCTTGAGGTGATCTTCGCCGATAAAGCTCTCTGCGTAGATCTTGTAGATGTCCTCGGTGCCCGATGGCCGTGCGGCGAACCAGCCGTTTTCAGTCATGACTTTCAGCCCGCCGATCGCCTGGTCATTGCCCGGCGCGTGGCTGAGGATCTGCTGGATGCTTTCCCCCGCCAACTGCGTGGACGTCACCTGGTCTGGCGACAGCTTGCCCAGCAAGGCCTTCTGCGCCGGAGTCGCCTTGGCATCCACGCGAATGGCGAACGGCTCACCCAGTGCATCGGTCAGCCCGCGATAAATCTGGCTTGGGTCCTGGCCTTTGCGCGAGGTCATTTCCGCCGCCAGCAGCGCCGGGATCAAACCGTCCTTGTCAGTGCTCCACACGCTGCCGTCCTTGCGCAGGAACGAGGCGCCGGCACTTTCTTCGCCACCAAAACCCAGCGAACCGTCGAACAGGCCATCGGCAAACCACTTGAAGCCCACCGGCACTTCGTACAGGCGACGGCCAATGCGCTTGGCCACGCGATCAATCAAGCCGCTGCTGACCACGGTCTTGCCCACCGCAGCATCAGCGCGCCATTCGGGGCGGTTCTGGAACAGGTAGTCGATGGACACGGCCAGGTAGTTGTTCGGCGCCAGCAAGCCACCGGACGGCGTCACGATGCCATGGCGGTCGTGGTCCGGGTCGCAGGCGAAGGCCACGTCATAACGGTCCTTGAGGCCGATCAACCCCTGCATGGCGTAGCTGGAGGACGGGTCCATGCGGATCTGGCCGTCCCAGTCGACGCTCATGAAGCGGAAGGTCGAATCCACTTCGGTGTTCACCACGTCGAGGTTCAGGCGGTGATGCTCGGCGATGGCCGACCAGTAACGCACCCCTGCTCCGCCCAGCGGATCGACGCCCAGGCGCAAGCCAGCGTTGCGGATGGCATCGAAGTCGATGACGTTGACCAGATCGGCCACGTAGGTGTTGAGGTAGTCGTGGCGATGAGTGGTGTCGGCCTTCAGCGCCTGGGCATGGGTGATGCGCTTGACCCCGGCCAGCTTATTGGCCAGCAGTTCGTTAGCCTTGGCTTCGATCCACTTGGTGATGTGGGTGTCGGCCGGGCCGCCGTTGGGCGGGTTGTACTTGTAGCCGCCGCTTTGTGGCGGGTTGTGGGACGGCGTGATCACGATGCCGTCGGCCAAACCACTGGTGCGGCCGCGGTTGTAGCAAATGATGGCGTGGGAAATCGCCGGTGTCGGGGTGTACTCATCGCCTTCGGCGAGCATCACGTGCACGCCATTGGCGGCCAGCACTTCCAGCGCACTGGCGCCGGCCGGGGTGGACAACGCGTGGGTGTCGAGGCCGACAAACAGCGGGCCGTTGATGCCCTGGGCTTCACGGTACAGGCAAATGGCCTGGCTGATGGCAAGCACGTGCCATTCATTGAAGCTGAGGTCGAACGAGCTGCCGCGGTGCCCGGAGGTACCAAAGGCGACGCGCTGGGTGGAGATCGCTGCATCAGGCTGGCCGGTGTAATAGGCCGTTACCAGTCGCGGGATGTCTACCAGCAATTGAGCTGGTGCCGGCTTGCCCGCAAAAGGACTGAGAGTCATGCATAAACCTCGGAAAGAGAAGGATTCGGAAAAAAGTGCAGTTTACTGGGACTTGGACTGCTCCGCGACGTTATAAATCCTACAGCAATCAGCGAAATTTCATTCAGCGCCGGTCTGTGCCTGCCTGAGCGCCAGAGCCAGCTCATCCAGGGCATTCTCCAGGTTATGGGCGCCGTCAACGGCATGGCTCAGCCGCAGATGCTGGCAGTGCAGGCCACTGAGGCTGAACAACTCCCCCGGCGCAATCACCACCTGCCGGGTGAGCAGGCGCTGGAACACCTGGCGCATATCCACCGGGGCCTCTGAGCGCAACCAGAAGGTCGCGCCAGCGGCAGGCATTCGGTAGCTCACCTGGTTGCCCAGATGCGTGTCCAGCCGCAGGCCCATGAGCCGGGCCTGCTCTTTGAGTTGCGGTCGCAACTCCCGCAGATGCTGGTCGATGCGCCCGCTTTGATAGAGCCGCGCAATCGCGCGCTGGCGGATAGAGGACAACCGGAATGCGCGCAACAGGAACTGGCGCTGCAGCTCGCCGCTGAGGTGGCGCGACAGCAAATAGCCAAACGGCGCTTCCGGCCCGAGCATCTTCTCGAACGTGGAAAACACCATCAGCCGCTCGGGATTGGCCAGGTCCCGTAACGCGGTGATTGGCTGCCCGAATCCGAGGTCACCATGGCTGTCATTTTCTAACAACCAACAGCCATGCTGGTCCAGCAATCGCACTAGCTGCAGGCGGTCATGGGTGGACAGGACTACGCCGGACGGCAGGCTGACACCGGATGACAGCAACGCCAGCTGCACCGGCTCGGTGCTGAGCAATTGCTCGAACAACGCCAGGTCCAGGCCGTCGTCCGCCGTGAATGGCAATTCGAGAACCCTCACGCCTGCCCCCTGCAACAACCGCAGGATCAGCCAGTCACACGGGGATTCGACGATGATCGCAGCGTCCTTGAGACCCAGCACCTCGATCAGGATTTCCAGTACCCCGCGCAAGTCGGCGCCGATGTATACCTCGTCCGCCTGCCAGCAACGGGTCGGCGACGAGGTATAGCGCGCCGCGAGCGTCGCCCGCAGTTCCCACACACCACAGGGCTGCGACCATGGCTGCAGATGATGCGGGTAATGCCGCAACAGTTCGCGCTCGAGCAGCAACAGCGCTGCGTCCAGTGACGCCGCAAGTGCCGGCTCATCGGCGCTGAGCACGCGCATTCCCGGGCGTCGCGCACTGGCATAGAGGCGCTCCAGCAGGTCGCCACCGCTGCTGCCTGGCGGTCTATTCAATACCGGCCAGGCGTAGTAGCCCGACTTGGGCACCGAGTACACCCGGCCCTCCTTCTCGAGCAACGAGTAAGCGTATTGAATGGTCGAGATCGACACATTCAGGCGCTCCGCCAGCTGCCGCAATGATGGCAGTTTTACCCGGGCATCCGTGCTCACCTCGCCGATGAGGTTGATCATGTAGCGATACACCGCCTGGTAGGCGAAGTCGGTTTGCCGGTCGTCCCTGAGGTTCATCGCTGGTCACCCGCCGCCACCCGCTTAACGCCCCGCCAGTTGGTAGGCTGCCAGGGCGGGCGCACCTTGCTGTGGCGTCTCGGCCATGCCCGGCACGCCGGTGGCGGGCCGCTTGCGATAGAGATGTTGCAGCAGGTCGATCGGCAACCCGCTGGTGTCGATGGCCCATTGCACCAGCATCTCGGCCACCGGCTTGCCTTGCAGCGCCTTGTGCAGCTCGGGGAGCGCCACCAGCATGCCGGGGTGGCATTGGCGCAAAAAGCTTTCGAGGCGCTCGCCGTGACGGATAAACGGCGAAAACATCAGGCAGTTCAGTTGGCTTTCATCCAATCGGAACATCGCCTGGGCGTAGTCGGCCGCCAGCGCTCGGCCATCCTGGGTCGCTGCCTGGGCAATCAGGTGTTCGGGAATCTGCTTGCGCCGCATGAACAGCGCGGCCTGCTGCATGAAGCCCTGTGCGCCCTCCTCGTAATCCAGTTCCCGCAGGCACTCGGCCTGCAGGCCCCGCAGATGGGCCATCAGCAACGGGTTCGCATAGCTCGCGTGGCTGAAATGAAAGCCAAACTCGTCCGGTTCATAGCCCATGAACTGACGCAACAGCGGCCCGGAGGAGTATTCGGCCGCGTCCTTAAGGTCGGCAGCGCCGATATAGGCCAAGTGGCGATGGTTGTCCGTGTCGGACTTATCGGCGACGGCGTAACGCTCGCCGTAAAGGTCGCAGTAATAGGCGTTGCTCCACTCATCCATGCGCGCGAACAGCCCGCTGAGCACCAGGGGCTGGCGCGGCGGGATCTCTGCACCGCTCGCCAGCGCAGCCTTCTTCAGCCACGCCAGGTACTCCCGCTGCTTGCGCGCGGAGTCACCGCTGACCAGCGCGTGCACGCCCCCATTGCAGGTGGTGACGCGCTGGTAAAAGTCACCGAGGGCCAGGTAGGCGTCGTTGCACAGGGTTTGGCGAAGATCTCCCGAGGTCAGGTGCCCCACCATCAGCATATTGCGCCGGCTGGTATCGCGCGCCGCACTGGAGGCCGGCCGCAGGTGGTTGAACGGCAAGACTTCCTGATTCTCGACCATCAGCAATTCAACACGCGCATCGTCATGCATGAACAGCGCGCTGTAGCCGCGATGCAGCGTGTCCAGGGCATTTTGCGACATGCCGGCATGGCGCAAGGTCGCGACCCGCAGTTGAAACGTCCGCGGCGCCCGGCCTGCAAGCGTCAGCTGGGCTGCGCGCAACAACGCCAGGACATAGCTGCTGCCGGCGCCTGCGCCGTGAGCGACCAGCACCTTGTATTCACCGATCCGCTCCATGCCGCCTGCCGCTACCACGATTCGTTGAATCAATAACTGGAGCGAGGTACGTTCTGTTCGAGAGAAATGCCCTATCAAGCGTTGCAATACTTGTTGATAGACATAGTTCATGGCTTGTTCGTGAATAGCGCTCATAGTTCTACTACCTGAGTTGAAATATCAGTTTCGGGCAATTGTTGACGGCATTTGCCTGACCTGTTGTTTCTGTAGGGGCGTTACAACATGTGACATTCAATGGAGATTAGCACCGGGCCCTACCTGCCAAGCCTGCCTTTGGGGGCTTCCAGTCCCGAAAAGGCGCCAAGCCAAGGGGCACGCAGCCCAAACCGAAAGTCTTAGGAACGCTCTGACAACTTCCTACGCTGCTTTAACTTACAAACTAGAGAAGCATCCGACATAACCCACTTCAATATTGATGTTCCGGCAAAACAGCCATGGGAAACATTATTGGGCTTGACGGATGTACGGGGTGATTTCATATATTCAATCATTGCTCAATCCTTGAGATAAAAGTGACGGGGCAATTATCGGCACTTGAATAATGATTAACAGATACAGAACGCCGGCTAAAACCGGTTCAGATGGGGGCTTGCATGGGGTATCGAGTGTGCAGACACGACAACGCCGCGCTGGGATTCAGGGCGGCGTCAGGGGCATACATCTGGTTTATCGGGCTGAAGTGCTGAAATCCCGATTCAAGCGGTGGGCAGGTTAAGTCCTGTCAAATGGCGCATTTGCCCCATGCGCCCGGGGGCAGGAATACTCGCTTGAGAATATTCCCACAGATCAAACAGTTTCTACCTGCAAGGCAACCCGTTCACGGCACGGACATTCGTCCATATAGCGGTGCGCTTCAACGAACTGGCTGAACGGAAATACCGTGGTTTTCAGCGGTACCAGCACCTTGTCGGCGGTCAGTTGGTTGATGTCACGCAGGGCTCGCTGCAAGGCCACCTGGTCCTGGATGATGCCCAGTTCCGGTTTGCCGGTGAAGTTGCCGATGCAGTGCACAAAGAACTGAATGTTCTTCTGGAACGCCGCGCAGGCCGGGAATGGCGTCTGGTTGCCACCTTGCAGGCCGTACAGCACCAGGCTGCCACGCGGCGCCAGCACATCACCCAGCAACGACATCTGCGGGCCACCCAAGCCATCGAACACCACGTCTACGCCGCGGTTGTCGGTGAACTTGTTGACTTGCATCAGCAGGTCCTGCTCTTCGGTGACGATGACCTTCTCGGCCCCGAGGGACAGCAGGTATTCGCGCTCATCACTGGTCTTGGTCGCAGCAATCACCCGCACACCCAGGGCTTTGCCCAGTTGCACGAACGATGGGCCGGCACAGTGGCTGGCGTCCGTTACCAGGGCGAATTGCCCGGGTTTGACCCGCGCCAGGTCCATGTACGCAAAGTAGGCAATCAGCAGCGGCGTGTAGTGCACGCTGGCTTCGATCGGGCTCAGGACATCCGGGTAGCGGGTCAGCGCCGAGCGCGGCAGGACGATCTGTTCGCCGTACACCGGGTAGTCATTCGGGCTCTCGGCCGGGAAGCTGGCGACCTTGTCACCCACCGCCAGGTCGTCGACACCCTCGCCAACGGCCACAACCACGCCGGCCATTTCATGGCCAAGGCCGGAAGGCAAGCGGGCATGGGACGACGCCAGGTTCTGGCGCCACAGAATGTCGTACCAGCTGATGCCAATCGCCTCGACGCGCACCTGCACTTCGCCCGGTGCGGGCTTAGCGGCTGCATGCTCTTCGCATTTGAGCACCTCGGCCGGACCAAACTTGTGAAAACGGATCGTGCGGGACATCGCAAACCTCGTCAAAGTAACCTCTATTGCCATGAACTCTATCTGGGCTTTCGGGGCAAGACCACCGGTCGCCGTTAATAGTCGACATGCCTGTCATTGATTCCGCACATACGGAAAAGGTGCCAAGCCATGTAGGAAAACTGAATTAGCCGGTGCAGAGTACCAGCCTTTCCCCGTAAGATTCATGCCGGTCATTGTTCTTATATGACCGCTCCCGTCAAGTTTACTGACGCCGCCTGGGACACAAGATGAACCGTAACGACCTGCGTCGTGTCGACCTCAACCTGTTGATCGTATTCGAAACCTTGATGCATGAGCGCAGTGTGACCCGCGCTGCCGAGAAACTGTTCCTTGGCCAGCCGGCCATCAGCGCAGCCCTGTCACGCCTGCGCGGCCTGTTCGACGACCCGTTGTTCGTGCGTACCGGACGCAGCATGGAGCCCTCGGCCCGTGCGGTAGAAATCTTCGCCCTGCTCTCCCCGGCCCTGGACTCGATTTCCACGGCCGTCAGCCGCGCCTCCGAATTCGACCCGGCCACCAGCACCGCGGTATTCCGCATCGGCCTGTCGGACGACGTCGAATTCGCCCTGCTGCCGCTGCTGCTCAAGCGCCTGCGGGCCGAAGCCCCCGGCATTGTGCTGGTAGTGCGCCGCGTCAACTACATCCTGATGCCCGGCCTGCTGGCCTCCGGCGAAATCTCCATCGGCGTGAGCTACACCACCGATTTGCCGGCCAACGCCAAACGCAAAGTCCTGCGCCGCAGCAAGCCGATGCTGTTGCGAGCCGACAGCATGCCGGGCTCCATGAGCCTGGATGACTTCTGCGCCCGGCCCCATGCTCTGGTGTCGTTTGCCGGGGATTTGAGCGGGTTTCTGGATGAAGAACTGGAAAAATTGGGCCGCAAGCGCCATGTCGTGCTGGCTGTGCCGCAGTTCAATGGGCTGGGGACGTTGCTGGCGGGCACCGATATTGTCGCGACCGTGCCGGACTATGCCGCTGAAGCGTTGACTTCAGCGGGTGGCTTGCGGGCTGAGGAGCCGCCACTGCCGGTGCGCACCTTTGAATTGCACATGGCGTGGCGTGGGTCCCAGGACAATGACCCGGGGGAAAGGTGGTTAAGGTCGCGGATTCAGATGTTCTTCGGCGACCCGGACAGCCTATAAAGCAACAGCACCGCCGGGCATCACACCGAACTCGTCACTTCGCTCCGAATAGATTGCAATTCCCCGGGAACCGGCTCATCGCTGGCGATCGGCCTTGTGCCTTGAATCACGGCCAGGCGCCCGGTGCTCGGCGAGCTTTTTTTGCTCTTGTTTGAATTGCTGTTGCCAGCGGGCCAGCGCCTCAGCCCCGTCCGATGCCTGCACCGCCATTGGCACAGACACGATCATCCCGAAAAGCGTCCAGATAAGGAGTTGCTTCATTTCATCTCACCTTCGTTGTTTTAGCTGAAACTGGTTCGGATATCGACACGCTGGTATTGGTCGAGCAACCCCGCCAAATCCCGGTAACAAGCAGCCAGGTCGCGGGCACCAAGGCGGATCAGTGATCTCGACGTACGCCGGGCCTGGGCCGCGCTGATCGCTGAATCGAAGGCATATCTGGCAATACGCCGGTCGCCCGCTTGCACACACCTGGCGATTGATGAATCAGGCTTCAGGTCGCGTGTCTTGCGGTGCAGCAACCTTAACTGTCGACCCAGTTGAAGCGAGACGGCACCGGCCTCATCGGCGCCCGACAGCGCTTGCAGGGCAACCATCCGGTGCTGTTGCGTGGCCTGCCACTTCAGAAGATCCATGCGGTGCCCGTGACGCAGCAACCGGCGCGTGTCTTTGTGCAGCGCGGTCCTCAGGACGTCGGCGTGGCTGGCGGGTTTCCCCGGCAGCAACTGGAAGGCCAGCAGGCAGATAGCAAGCGTCACCATCCAGGCCAGGGCTTGATTCGCGAAGTCAGCGAAGTCGTATTGGGCGGTCCCGGCGGTGCCGACCAGGGTGTTGAACGTAATCAGGTAGGCGACGCCTTGCAGGGCATGGCGCGGCCGGGTCGTGGCATGAATCCCGACCGCCCAGAACGCAACCAGCACCACCGTGAGCAACCCGAACCCGCTGATGTGCGGCAACAGCAGGAACTTGCACCCCGCCGCTGCCAGGATTGCGTAGAAGGTTCCCCTGGCAAGGCTCGCAATGCCTTGCTCGGGCGCCGCGCTGGTGGCCAGCAAGGTGCAGAACGGACCCAGTACGGCCAGCAAGGTTGGCCCCTGGTCCCAGCCGGTGAGGTACCAGACAGCACCGGTCGCCAGCGTGGCCAGCAACGCTCGCACACCGTTACGCAGTGCAGCGCCGTAGTGTCGGTGAAACCCCACGGCGCGGGCCGGCGGCAGGGGCGCGCGCTCAAGGCAGGCAAAACTCGACAAGGCGCTGGCCAGTTCGGCCAATGGTTCATTCAGACGCCGCTGGCTCGCGCCTGGTTCAAGGCTGGCTTGCAGCTCCCGGACACGATCGGCCGCCACGCAAAACCCGGGCATGGCTTCAGCCAGCTGGCGCAACTGTGCGCCGATTCCAGCGTGCGAAGGTATCGCGCATTCGTCGAGCACCACGGCATGCAGATACGCAAGTCCTGCCTGCAGGGTCGCCAGCCTGGCGCGGATCAGCACCGACTCGCCCCGACCAATCCCGAGAAGGTCGTCCACTTTGCTGATATCGATGGCCAGCGGGTCCTGCGCACGCGCCGGCCCGCCGTCAAACCGCACGGCCAATAACCGCAGGGTGCGCGACGAGACGTCGCGAAGTGCCATGGTCAGTGTGCGCTCGACGGTCTTGCGGCTGAATAATGTGGCCACCAGGCTCAGGCTCAACACCCCCAGAACAACGGCCGTGCCCCGCCCGACGATATGTTCGAAACCTTGCTGTGGCGCGACGATGGCGGGCCCCAGGGCCAGGCAAACGGTGTAGCCGGCGACCACCGCCGCCGTGGCCTGGTAGTGCCGAAGCACGGTCATGGCGCCGACACAAAGGCCCAGCCATACCCCGATCCCGAGGATAAACAGCAGCATTTGCTGGGCGAACAGGCTGGTCAGGACCAATGCCACAGCCAACCCCACCAGGGTGCCCAGTGCCCGGTGGAAGCCCTTGCCAACCACTGCCCCCTGCAGCGGATGGATCAGCAACAACACGGTTGAGGCGGCCGAGAACGGCGAATCCAGGTGTAATTGGAACCCCAGCCACAGGGCCAATGAGGCCGCCAATAGACTACGCAGCACATAGCCCGAGGTAGCAGCTTCCCATGCCCCCAGCATGCGCAGTGCACGGAGCATCACATGAACGCCTGAAGCCATTGCACCAGCCTCCAGCGCGGCGCCGTGCCCTCCTCGGCAACCTCGATGCTGGCGGTCATCCCCGCCGCCAACTCCACACCGGGCGGCACCTTGTCCAGTTCAATCCGCACGGGCACGCGCTGGGCCAGGCGTATCCAGCTGAACGTAGGCGCCACCTGGGGCAAACCACTGTTACTGCGCAGCTCGTTACCGTCGGCAATGCCCCGACCAATGCTCGCCACATGCCCTTCGAGCAGCGGTGAAAAACCCATCAGCTTGATGGACGTCACAGCCCCCACCCGAACACCAGCCAGCTTGGTCTCCTCGAAGTAACCGGTGACCCAGAAGCTATGGCTATCGACCACAAAGATATTGGTCTCGCCCGCTGCCGCGTAGTCACCCGGCTGCAGCCGCAACTGGGTCACATAGCCGTCGACCGGCGAACGAATCGTCGTGCGGTCCAGATCCAGCCGCGCATGGGCCAGTTGGCTGCGGGCCGCATCCAGGCGCGCCCTGGCCACCGCCAGGTCCCGGGCTGCGTTGTCGGTTTCCTCCCGCGCAATCGCATCGCCGAGCTGGTTGCGGCGTTTGAGCTGTGCACTGCGCTGCTCGAAAACACTGCGCGCCTCGGCAAGCTCGGCCGTGCGCTGTTGCTGGGCAAGCAAGTAGCTGCTGCGATCGATCTGGTACAGCAACGCGCCCTTGGCGACCCACTGGTTGTCGCCCACCAGCAGGTGTTCGACCTGGCCGGACACCTCGGGGGCAATACGGATGACTTGCGCGCTGACACGCCCGTCCCGCGTCCAGGGGGCCAACTCATAGGCACGCCACAGTTGCATGCAGAACAGCAATGCGGCCAGCCCGAGCACCAGGGTGACGAGGGTCTTGAGGATGTGTTTGATGATCATCGCGCTGCCCTCAAAAGCTCAGAACCAAGGTCGAGAGCACGATCAGCGACACAAAGAAACGCGCCAGGCTGGGGTGCCAGGCCCAATCCAGCCAGCGCCGCAGGGCCCGCTCCAGTAGCGCGTACACCAGGACTGCAACGCCGACGTAGAGCAAGAACGGAGGAATGTAGAGGTGGGCAATCGTGATTTCGCTGAGCATCGGTTGAATCTCGCAGTCGGCAATCACCTTGATCGCCTTGATGAAGATGGTAGGGACTGCAAGGTCGTGCCGATATTGAGTATGCTGCCAGGATATAATCAATTTCAGTCAATCGAGACGGTGCAACATGGGCGAGATGAAGCTCCAGGGCGTTGATCAATTCGAACTGGACAGTTTTGATCAGCCCGCCGTCGCGTTGATGCTCGGCAGCCAGCGCAACGACACCGAATTCCCCGTGCACAGCCACCGCAAAGGCCAACTGGTGGTGGCATATCACGGCGGTATCGTGTGTACCGTAGAGGATGGCGTGTGGATGGTGCCGTCGGGCTTCGGCGTGTGGATTCCGGGCGGTATCGCCCACAGCAACCGGGTGACCGCCAACGGCAGGATCGGCTATCTGTTTGTCGAGCCCGGCGCCGCCGCGCTACCGGAGAAATGCTGCACGCTGGTGCTTTCGCCGCTGGTCCTGGCGTTGATCCTGCACCTGAGCGCCCAGCCCCAGGATTATCCGCCTGCCTCTGCCAATTCGCGCGTGGCGAGCGTGCTCCTTGAACAACTGGAACTGGCTCCTTCGGAGCAGTTGTACCTGCCGCTCCCCGCTGCTACGCAGTTGCGCTTCATCGCCCGCGGCCTGGCCCAGGACCCGTCAAACCGTTGCACCATGGCCCAGTGGGCACGCCAGGTGGCCATGAGCGAGCGCTCCCTGGCCCGCCTGGTCAAGAGCGAAACAGGCCTGACTTTTGGCCAATGGCGCAAACAATGGCAAATCATCGTGGCCTTGCAGAGCCTGGCCGAGGGCGAGTCGGTGCAACGAACCGCCGAGGCGCTGGGGTACGAGTCGGTCAGTTCGTTCATCAGCATGTTTCGCAAGACACTGGGCTCGTCGCCGGCGCGCTACATTCGCCGTACGGCAACGCGCTAGCCTCAAGGTGCCTCAATCACTGCCAACTGCTCCGCCAACAACCCCGGCAATCGCGCCTGCAAAAACCCGACCCACGTCCGCACCTTGGCATCCAGAAAGCGCCTTGATGGATACACCGCGAAAATGCTCCGCTCCCGTAGCCGATATCCGGGCAACAGCCGCACCAACGAGCCCTCGCGCAGCGCCGGGTTGGCGCTGAAGAACGGCAACAAGCTGATGCCCATTCCTTCCTGCGTCGCCTTGACCATCGCATCCGCGACATTGGTCCTGAAGGTGTCACCCGGCGAAATCGCAATCTCGCCCTCTTGCCCCTTGAACAACCACGCATCCTCCTGGAAATCCTGCAGATGCAACCGTCGATGCTGCATCAACTGCTGCGGATGCTCGGGCACGCCGTACCGGGCCAGATACCCCGGTGCCGCACAGGGCACACTGAACAACTGCCCGATCGTCTGACTGACCAGCGCCGAATCCGGCAACGAATGGGCGATGGAGATCACCACGTCGTGACCCTCTTCAAGCGGGTCCGGGTTGTGCTGGGACAGGGTCAACTCGATGGACACGTCCGGGTATTGCTCGCTGTAGCGGGCAATCAGCGGCGTGATCAGCACCCCCAACCCGCTCATGCAATGCACCCGCAATCGCCCGCGCGGGTTGAGGTGCGCGCCGCTGGCTTCTGCCGTGGCTTCCCTGACGTCTTCAAGAATGTCGCGACAGCGCAACAGAAAGCGCTCGCCCGAATCGGTAAGGCCCAGGCGCCGGGTGGTGCGTTGCAACAGGCGGGTCTGCAGGTGTTTTTCCAGCTCGCAGATCAACCGTGATACGTGTGCCCCGGACAGGTCCAGCGCCTCGGCCGCTGCGGCAAAGCTGCCAGTGTCGACAACCCGGGCAAACACCCGCATGCCATTGAGCAAATCCATCAACATTGCCCCTCGATTGCTACGTGATACGTACGAGTCATTCACCTGTTCCTGTCTTTATCCCGCTGCGGCAATCACTAAAATGAACCCTACTCACAGAGGAACTCATCATGAATATCAAATGGCTCAGCCTGCTCCTGTTTTTCACCGCCGCCGGCGCCATGGCGGCCGGCAGCAATGAAGCGCTGGATATCCAACACGTTGTTTCAATCACGCCCGTGCCGGGCAGTTGCCAGGTAGAACCGGCGACCATGGTGTATCTCGACAGCCAGGGCGTCAGCCACACCCTCAACTACCAGGTCATGGGCACGTGCCAGGGCGGGGTTTAAAGCAGCTTCCAGGTGTAACTGAGGATCAGCCGGTTCTCGTCGATGTCGCTGCGGTAGTTTGAACGAGCCATGACGTTACGCACTCGGATGCCCAGGCCGCTCAATGTGCCGCTTTGCACCACATAGCCGATATCCAGGTCGCGCTCGCGATCCTTGCCTTCATAACCCGCGCCGGTGGTCACGTTGTTACCGGTGATATAACGCACGGTGGTGGTCAGCCCCGGAATGCCCAGCGCCACGAAGTCATAGTCGTACCGCACTTGCCAGGAGCGCTCGTCGGTGTAGGCAAACTCGTAGGTGGGTACTTCGTTGCCCAGCGGCGTGATGTTGGCGAAGACCCGCGGGAAGGCACTGTCGCCATACATGGCTTGATAACCGACGTAGAAGATATGGCCGCCATGCTTGGCCGACAGCAGCGAGAAAAACGCCTGGTTGTCGATCTTGCCGAGCAGTTTGTCGCCGTCTTCCCGCGCATCGTAGTAGCCGAGGTTGGCGCCGAGCGTCCACTCACCCATTGGCTGGCTGTGCTTGAGGCCGACAAAGTCCTGGCGGTAGATGTCCTTGAGTTGGCCATGCCAGTAGCTGACGCTGGTGCGGTTGGTGTTGAAGGCGTAGTCGCCGCCGACGTAGTTGAACCCATCACTTTCAGCGCCGCGTTGCGGCACATGGCCGAGCATGGCGATCATTTTCTCGTCGCCGGCTTCGTTGCGCAGGCGGGTGGTGGTCAAGTGCCCGGCCTGTAGCGCAAGGCCGGCGATTTCGCCGGAGCTGACACTCACGCCCTGATAGCTCGGCGGCAGCAAGCGGATATCGCTGAAGGCCAGCACCGGCAGGTTCGGTTGCAGTTCGCCGACCTTCAATTCGGTCCTGGAAAACCTGGCCTTGAAGGTCAGGCCCAAACGGCTGTAATCATGCGGGGCGCTGCCGTCGCCCTTGACCGGGAGCAGGCCGGTATTGGTGCGGTCCGGGCTGCTGTCGAGCTTGAGGCCGAGGGTGCCCAGGGCATCCAGGCCAAAGCCCACGGGCCCCGGGGTGTAGCCGGATTTATAGGTCAGGATAAAACCCTGGCCCCACTCCTCTGCCTTTGATTGCTTGTTGGCGCCGACGATGTCCGAGAAATCGCGGCTGAAGTAATAGTTGCGCGCCTGCAAGGTGGCGGTGGAGTCCTCGAAAAACCCGCCCTCGGCCGCCGTCGCCGCAAGGGGCACGCCCAACAGGGATAGCCAGATACGTTGTGTGTTCATGTCGTTGCTCTTAGTTATTGTTATCGACAGTTACTGCGCCGGGGCGGCGATCACCTCCTGCCGGCCCCGACGCTCATTCAGCGCATACGCCGTCATCGCCAGCACGGCGATGGCCCCGGGGATGGCAAAGGCCATGAAGTTCAGGTGCAGCGGCAGTTCAATCCCCATCAGCGCGCCGCCCAGCAGCGGGCCGACGATGGCGCCGGTACGACCGATACCGGAAGCCCAGCCCAGGCCGGTGGCTCGAATGTTCAAGCCATAGAGTTGTGCGGCGCCGGCGTACAGCAGGATTTGCGTGCCGATGGTGGTGGCGCCGGCAAAAAAGATCAGCAGGTACAGGACCGGCATCGGGCTCTTGATACCCAGCAGGCTGATGGAGAGCAGCGCGGCGATAAAGAAACCGATCACCACCTTCACCAGGTTAAGCCGGTCACACAGCCAGCCACCGACAAGCGCCCCGGCGATGCCGCCAAAATTCAGCGCCAGCAGGAACGACAGGCTCGATCCCAGGCTGTAACCGGCACCCGCCATCAGTTTGGGCAGCCAGGAACTCAGGGCGTAGACCATCAACAGGCAGCAGAAAAACGCGACCCAGATCGCCGCCGTCCTCAAGGCCAGGCCGTGTCGGAACAACTCCAGCACCGAAGCGCCCTTGCCTTTACCGGCGCTGACGAGCAGTTGGTCTTGCGGGTCGATCCGGGTCTGCGGCGACAGGCGCTTGAGCAGCTCACGCGCCTGTTCCTTGCGGCCCTGGCGAATCAGGAACCCGATGGACTCAGGCAGCCAGTACACAATCAACGGCATCAGCAGCAGCGGGATCGCCGCGGCGAAGAACATGGACGACCAGCCAAAACGCGGCAGCATGAAAATCCCCACGCCGGCCGACAGCATGCCGCCCAGCGAGTACCCGCCAAACATCACCGCCATCAGGATGCTGCGCATTTTCTTCGGTGCGTATTCGGTAATCAGTGCGGCCGCATTGGGCATCAGGCCGCCACAGCCGAGCCCGGCAATAAACCGGCAGATTCCGAACTCAGTCGGGTTGCTGGCAAAACCGTTAATCACCGTGGCGACGCTGAACAAGGCAAAGCAGATGGCGATGCCTTTGCGGCGACCGAACTTGTCGGCCAGGCTGCCGAAGACCAGCGCGCCGAACATCATCCCGAACAGCGCATAACTGCCCAGAGCGCCGGCCTGCAGGGGCGATAGTCCCCATTCCTTCATGATCGACGGCAAGACCACGCCGTAGATGAACAAGTCATAACCGTCAAAGATCAACAGCACAGCACACAGGCTGACCACCAGCCAGTGGAAACGATTGAAATGGGCATTATCGATAATCGAATTGACGTCATGGGTACGCATGGCAGTGCTCTCATTATTGTTGTTGTGAGTCAGTGTCTGCAGGTACGGCGCTGGGTCAGCCGAGGTCGCCGCCTCCTACCGGCAAGGTGACGCCCGTGATGTAGGAGGCCTCATCAGAGGCCAGAAACAGAATCGCGCCGGCTTGTTCGTCGATGCTGCCGTAGCGCTTCATCGGGCTGCTGTCGAGGGTCTGGTCGACGATCTGCTGGTACCAGACGCGCTCCTGGTCGCTCTGGGGCTGGCTGTTGCGCGGGATCCGCCGCGGTGGCGCCTCGGTGCCACCGGGTGCGGTGGCGTTGACCCGAATGCCGCTGCCGGCGGTCTCCAGGGCCAGGCACGCGGTCAGGGCGTTGACGCCGCCCTTGGCTGCGCCATACGGCACGCGATTCACTCCGCGCGTGGCCACGGACGAGACATTGACGATGGCACCGCTGCCCTGCTCCAGCATGTAGGGCAACACGCAATGGCAGCACCACAGGGTCGGGAGCAGCGAGCGGCGCACCTCGGCTTCGATTTCGTTCTCGGCGTAGTGCTCGAAGGGCTTGGCCCAGATGGTCCCGCCGACGTTGTTGACCAGGATGTCGATACGCCCGAACCGCGCCTTGGCAGCGGCCATCACACGGGCACATTCGGCATGCTGCTCCAGGTCGGCGGTGAGGATCAGCGCCCGCTCATGCTGCAATTCATGCACGAGTTCCGAGCGATCGACGGCCACCAGCCAGGCGCCCTCTTCCAGCAAACGCTCGGCAACCCGCCGGCCGATGCCCTGGGCGGCGCCTGTCACCAGCGCAACCTGGGTGTTGAAACGTGGAGTCATGGGGGATTCCTCAGGCGGCGTCGCCGGTGACGATGGCGTTGGGGGTGAACTTCTCGTAGTGGAAGCTGGCGGGGGTGACGCCCTGGTTCTTGAAGTGCTGGCGTACCGCGTCGACCATCGGTGGCGGCCCGCACAGGTACACATCCACGTCGCCATCGTTCAGCACGTCAGCGGCCATGTGCTGGGTGACATACCCCTGCCGGGGGTGCGCGGTCTGGGGGTCGGCCACGCAGGTGACAAAACCGAAGTTGGGCAGGCGTTGGGCGAACGCCTCCAGCGCCTCGACCATCACCAGGTCCTGGTCCCGCGTCACGCCGTAGACCAGCGTGACCGGCCGGGTTTCCTCGCGCTCGGCCAACACTTCAAGCATCGACAGGAACGGCGCCAGCCCCGTACCACCTGCCAGCAACAGCAGTGGCCGCGCCACTTCGCGCAGGTAGAAACTGCCCAGCGGCCCGGTCATCGGCACCGCGTCGCCCGGCTGGGCACGCTCCAGCCAGCCACTCATCAACCCGCCGGGCACATGCTTGATCAGGAAGCTCGCGCGTTTGTCGCCGGGGCGACTGCTGAAGGAATACGCGCGGGTCTGCCCACTGTCGGGCACGCCGATATTCACGTATTGCCCCGGCAGGAACACCGGCGCCTGATCCAGTTCGAAGCTGACTTCCAACGCTGCATCGGCATGCCGGGTAATACTCGCCACCGTCGCGGCAAATTGCGCGGTGCCGGTCTTGCAGGCACCGGACGGCACCGGCACGGCAATCACGCAGTCCGACTGCGGCACCATCTGGCAGGTGAGCACCTGGCGCTCAGCGGCTTCATCCTCGCTCAGGGCGTCTTCGATGTAGTCGTCGCCCAAATCATAGGCGCCGGTTTCACAGCGGCATTTGCAGGTGCCGCACACACCGTCGGAGCAGTCCATGGGCAGGTTGATACGTTGGCGAAAGGCCGCGTCGAGGACCTTTTCACCCACCTTGCAGTCGATGAAACGGGTTACCCCGTCCTCGAAGTTCAGGGCAATGGAGTACGTCATGGGCGTGTCCTCAGATGTGGTAGATATCGATGACCTGATGGATGTAGTCGTTTTTCAGCACCACCTTCTTGCGCGTGATCAGCGGCTGTTCGGCGCGGATGTCGAGGCGATAGAACGAGGTACCGAAGTACGTATCCGTGGTCTTGTAGCGATGGCTGAGGGTTTGCCAGTTGAAACGCAACTCCACGTGCTGCCCGTCGTCGGCCAGCACTTCGAGGTTGGTGATCAGGTGCGCGGTGCGCGGCTCCGGGGTGCTGGCGCTGGAGCGCTCGGTCTTGATCCGGAACACCCGGTCTTCCAGGCCGTCGCGGCTGGGGTAATAAATCAGCGAGATTTCTCTCTGGGGGTCTTCGGTCAGCGTGTCGTGGTCGTCCCAGGCCGGCATCCAGTACTCGACCTTGGGTGAATAGCATTCGAGCCACTCATCCCACTGGCGGTCATCCAGCAGGCGGGCTTCGCGGTACAGAAAGTCCAGCAGGCGGTCACGGGAAGCACTCATGCCAGCACCTCCTTGTCCGTCGCGATCAAGCCTTGCTGCTCCCGTTCGATAGCGCGTTGCAGGCTCTGGGCCCAGTGGGCGTGCTGGCGCACGAACAGGCCTTCGTCCTCGGTCTTGACGCCACTGAGCTGCGGATTCATGCCCATGGCCCGGGCGTTTTCGTCAGGGCCTTCGACCCACTGTTTGGCGCCGCGGCTGAGGTCATTCCACAAGGTGGTCGCGCCCTGGTAGCCGGTCTGGCAGGCGCGGAATTCTTCCAGATCGTCCGGTGTACCCATGCCGCTGACGTTGAAGAAATCTTCGTACTGGCGGATGCGCGTGGTGCGTTCCTCGGCACTTTCGCCCTTGGGCGCCATGCAATAGATCGTGACTTCGGTCTTGTCGACCGCGATTGGCCGTACCACGCGGATCTGCGTGGAGAACTGGTCCATCAGGTACACATTCGGGTAGAGGCACAGGTTGCGGGTTTGGTCGACGATAAAATCGGCGCGTTCCTGGCCCAGGCGCTCGGCCAGCGCCTCGCGATGGGCATGCACCGGACGCACTTCGGGGTTGAGCAGGCGCGTCCACAGCAGGATATGGCCATGCTCGTAGGCGTACACGCCGCCCAGGCTTTTCGACCAGCCATTGGCATCCACGGTGCGCGTGCCTTCGGCTTCGTAATTGCGCCGGCCCATGGTCGCCGAGTAGTTCCAGTGCACGGAGCTGACGTGATAACCGTCGGCGCCGTTTTCGATCTGCAGCTTCCAGTTGCCGTCATACACATATGACGAACTGCCCCGCAGCACCTCCAGCCCCAGCGGGGCCTGATCGACCATCTGGTCGATGATCACCCGGGTCTCACCCAGGTAGTCGCTCAGCTCCGGCACCGTCTCGCTGAGGCTGCCGAACAGGAAGCCGCGATAGTTTTCGAAGCGACCAAGGCGTTTCAAGTCGTGGGAGCCGTCACAGTCGAAGCTGTCGGGGTAGGCGCCGGTCTTGGCGTCCTTCACTTTGAGCAGCTTGCCGGCGTTGCTGAAGGTCCAGCCGTGGAACGGGCAGGTAAACGAGCCTTTGTTGCCTTGCTTACGGCGGCAGAGCATGGCGCCACGGTGGGCGCAGGCGTTGACCAGGCCGTGCAGCGTGCCGTGTTTGTCGCGGGTGATGACCACGGGCTGGCGGCCGATCCAGGTGGTGAAGTAGTCGTTGATCTCCGGCACCTGGCTTTCGTGCGCCAGGTAGACCCAACCGCCTTCGAAAATGTGCTTCATTTCCAGGGCAAACAGGTCGGGGTCGGTGAAGATGTCGCGGCGGCAGCGGAACACCCCGGTGGCGGGATCTTCCTGGACAGAGTCGCGCAATTGTCGGGCGAGTCGGTCGAATGTGCTGATCATGGGGTAGGCCCTCGGTTGTTCTTGTATCAGGCCCCCCCACCTTATGTGCTTGCCCTACCCCTCAATATCCGCTGACTGCAATTCGTTATCCGCCTGGCGCGAGCCGGCGCTTCCACGTTTGCGAGGGCAGCTCGCCAAAGCGTTTGCGATAGGCCTCGGAGAACCGCCCCAAATGCACAAACCCATGATCCAGCGCCACCTCCGTCACGCTGCGCGCCGTGGCCAGTTGCAGCATGGCGTGCACCCGCTCCAGCTTGCGCTGGCGCATGTAGTCACGGGGTGACAGGCCGACCTGGCGTTCAAACAAGGTATACAACGAACGCTCGCTGACCCTGGCGATGGCCATCAGTTGTTCGACGCTGATGTCGTCGGCCAGGTGCTCCTCGATGAACTGACGCACGGCTTCAAAGCCCCCACCCTGATCCGGTCGCGGAATCACCCGCAGGACGTTGCTGGCCAGCAGCGCCAACAGCTTGTTCGCCACAATGCGCTCGTACAGGCCCTGCACTTCGGGTTCGGCGGCGTTTTCGGCCTCATGGCAGATCAGCCCCAGCAATTGCAGGAACCCACCCATTTCGGCAAGTGCGTGGCGCGGCGCCGCAAAACGGATGCCCGGCTGCGGCAACGTCCAGTGCTGCTCAAGGCAGGCGTTTTCCAGCAGGCGCACGGGCACCTTGACGATGAATTTTTCGCAGTCGGCGGAATAGGTCAGGTCTACCGGGTCATCCGGGTTGATCAGCAACACTTCGCCGGGGCCCAACACCTGCTCTTCGCCACGGGAGCTCGAGCGGCAGTGGCCATGCAGCAGGATCTGCAGGTGGTAGATGGTTTCCAGCGCCACCGAGGTCACCCGCACCGGCGCGCCGTAGCTGATGCGGCACAGGTCCAGGCTGGAAAAGGTCCGGTGGCTGATGCTCGCCTGCGGGCGGCCCTTGGGCGGCAGGCGGATGCAGTGGCTGCCGACATGCTGGTTGACGTAGTCGGACACGGCATAGGCATCTGCACGGTCGAAAATCTGGCTGCGCTCACTCAATAGCACGGTCATGGTTGCGCCTTTTATTGTTATGGGCCCTGCGTATGTACTTCACCGCAGAGTGATGCGGGGGACGCAAGCCGTCCAATATTCAATAGGTGTTGCGTCATACCCCGAAGGTATCGTGGGTTCACTTTCGCTGCAAAACCGACTCACCGGCCTGGGGCGGCAGCCGCAGGTTATCCAGCAGCGCCACGCCGGCGATCACCGCCACTAAAAGAAACGTCAGCTGGAAATCGGCGGTGGCGGCCTGCCCGGTATTGCCGTGAAAATTCATGGCAAAACGTAACAACAGCGCGCCAATCGCCACGCCCATGGCCATGCTCAGCTGGAAGAACATGCTGAACAAGGTTGAGGCGTCGCTCATCTGCGCCTTGGGTATATCAGCGAACCCCAGGGTGTTGAACAAGGTGAACTGCATGGAGCGTGACAGGCCACCCACGAACAGAATGAACAGGATCAGCGTCCAGCTCATGCGCTCGTCCAGCAATGCACAGGCCGCAATCGCCAGTACGCCAAGGATGCCGTTGATCATCAGCACCGAGCGAAAGCCCCAGCGCTGCATCACCGCCGTGGTGAACGGCTTCATCGCCAGGTTGCCGGCAAATACCGCGAGCACCAGCAACCCCGCATCGAATGCAGAAAGGCCGAACGCCAGTTGAAACATCAGCGGCAGCAGGAACGGCAAGGTGCTGATGGCCACCCGGAAAATCGACCCGCCGCACAGGCACACACTGAACGTGCGCACACTCACCACACCCAGCGCCAGCAATGGTTGGGCATGCCGGCGCATATGGCGCCAGGCAAAGGCGCCGAGCATTACGCCTGCAGCGCTGAGTAACAGGCCCTGCAACAAGCTGCCACGGCTTTGCCCGAGCAGTTCCACGCCGTACAACAGCGCCGCGCTGGCGACACCCACCAGCAGGAAGCCGCTGAAATCGAATGAGCGGGACGTCACCTCGTCGTGTTTGGGGATCAGTACCAGCGTGGCGATCAGCGCCAGCAGGCCCAGCGGCAGGTTGAGGTAGAAAATCCACGGCCAGGACGCGTGGGTAACGATAAACCCGCCCACAGGCGGCCCGAGTATCGGCGCCACCAGGCCGGGCCAGGTGATGAATGAAATCGCCCGCACCAGGTCTTTTTTCTCGGTAGCCCGCAGCACCGCCAGGCGCCCCACCGGCACCATCATCGCGCCGCTGATGCCCTGCAACACGCGCGCGGCGACGAAGGTCTGCAGGCTGTCGCTCCACCCGCACAGCAGTGACGACAGGCTGAACAGCACGATTGCCCAACCGAATACCCGCCGCGAGCCAAAGCGGTCGGCCAGCCAGCCGCTGATGGGAATGAACACCGCGACGGCGAGCATGTAGGCGCTCATGCCGATGTTCACGTCCACCGCGCCCACGCCGAAGGTTTTGGCGATGTCCGGCAACGCGGTCGCGATCACGGTGGCATCGAGGTTCTCCATGAAGAAGGTGACGGCGACCAACAAGGCAATCAGGGTTGAGCGGCGTTGGGAGGTCGACGTCATTGCTGTTCACTCATGGTTTCGAACCGGCACTTTATCAATAAGTGCGTCCTTTATGGTCCGCGAAATGCCTGCCTCACAACGTGGCGCCCGGTAACGAATTGCCCCGAATTGGGGTGCGCGCTTGCAAAAAACGGCTGTCTCACGCGTCAAAACCCATCAAAAACCTGGAAAAGTCATTAGTTGGCACGATAACCGCTTATTAGCTAATACAGGATTGTTGAACAATCCAAATCTCCCTGCATCCAGCAACCGAGGCGACGAACATGCAAAAAGGTCTGACGGGCAAGAACACCCTGCGCACATTGGCGCTAGCGATCACCCTGGCGTGCGTGACGCCGCTGCTGTCGGCTGCCGAAATCAAGGGCCCCCTGAAACCGGGAGAGCTGTCCATCGGCTCCGACCTCACCTACCCGCCTTACACCTACCTTGAGCAAAAGACCCCGGCCGGTTTCGACCCGGAGTTCATGCAACTGATGGGCAAGCAACTGGGGCTCAAACCACGTTTTCTCGACACCCGCTTCGCCAACCTGATCCTCGGCGTCAACGCCCGGCGTTTCGACGTGGTGGCCTCGGCACTGTATGTCACGCCAGAACGCGCCAAGCAGGTGGATTTCCTCAGCTACCTGAAGACCGGTTCTTCGCTGATGGTGCTCAGCGCCGGCGACTTCAAGCCCCAGCGCCCGGAAGACCTGTGCGGCAAGCGTGTCGGGTCGATCAAGGGCGCGTCGTGGGTGCCAAAGCTGAACAAGGTTTCGGCGGACTACTGCCTCCCAGCGGGCAAGCCAGCGATCGAGTCGCGTGAGTTCCCGACGTCGCCGGAAGCCGCCCAGGCCCTGCTCGCCCAGGCGGTGGACGTGCAGATGGAAGACGCGGCGGTCGCCAAGATCACCGTGGAAAAACTGCAGGGCAAAACCGTGATCAGCTCCAACGAATTGATCTACCCGGTGGTGGTCGGCCTGGCCGTGCGCAAGGAAAACCCGGCACTGCTCCAGGCGCTGACCGGCGCCCTGAGCCAGATCAAGCAGGACGGCAGCTACGGCAAGCTGCTGGCGCGCTACAACCTGGCCGAGCCGAACGCCGCCGAGATCAGTGCGGCACTGGGTAACTGAAACGCGGAGCACCTTTATGCAATTCGATTGGCACTACACCCTGGGCTTGTTATGGAACGGCGACTTCTGGCGAGCCGTCGGCACCGTGGTCGAACTGAGCCTGGAAACCTGGCTGCTGGGCATTGTGCTGGGGTTTTTCCTGGCCCTGGCGCGGCAGTCGGAGCGCCGCTGGCTGCGGGACTCCGCTGGCGTCTACATCTGGTTCTTCCGCAGCCTGCCGTTGCTGGTGCTGTTGATCTTCGTCTACAACCTGCCGCAGGTGTTTCCGTCCACCAGCGTGGTGTTGTCCAACCCCTACTCCGCGGGCCTGATCGCCCTGGTGCTGAGTGAGGCGGCCTACATCGCCGAGATCCATCGGGGCGGCCTGCTAGCGGTGGTCAAGGGGCAGCGCGAAGCCGGCAAGGCGCTGGGCGTGGGTTATCGCGGCGTGCAGCGGTTGATTGTGGTGCCGCAGGCGCTGCGGGTTGCGTTGCCGACACTGGCCAACGAATACATCACCATCGTCAAGCTCACCTCGCTGGTGTCGGTGATTTCGCTTTCGGAAATTCTGCTGGTGGGCCAACAACTCTACACCCAGAACTTCCTGGTGATGGAGACCATGCTGGCCGTGGCGTTCTATTACGTGTTCATCGTGACGGTGTTCAGTTGGCTGTTGCGGGTGCTGGAGAATCACCTGGACGTGACCCGGCGCAAACCCAAGGCCATCGCCCCCGCCGTGCTCGACCAAGTGGCGACGCGTCGTGCCCCCGGCCAGGCCGAGCCCGGTGAGTTTGCCTTGCAGGCTCGCGGGGTGCGCAAGGCCTATGGCGAGCTGGAAGTGCTCAAGGGCGTCGAACTGAATGTGCGCTGGGGCGAGGTGGTGTCGATCATCGGCCCGTCAGGCTCTGGCAAGACCACGCTGATTCGTACCATGAACGGCCTCGAAAGCCTCGACCGTGGCGAAATCACCCTGCAAGGCCAGCCGTTCCTGCGTGGCAGCCAGGAGCCGCAAGGCGCGCTGGGGCACAAGGTGCATATGCGCGGCATCGTGCATGTCGGCATGGTGTTCCAGGGGTTCAACCTGTTCCCGCATAAAACCGCCCTTGAGAACGTGATGCTCGCGCCGGTCTACCATGCCCATGGTAGCGGCGAAGAACTGCGCCTGTTGAGCCTGGCCCTGTTGCGCAAGGTCGGCATGCTGGAGCACGCCGGCAAATACCCGCACCAGCTATCCGGCGGGCAACAGCAACGGGTGGCGATTGCCCGCGCCCTGGCGATGCGGCCCTCGGTGATGCTGTTCGATGAACCCACCTCGGCCCTCGACCCGGAACTGGTGGGCGACGTACTGGCGGTAATCGAGGAATTGGCTCGCGAGGGCATGACCATGGTCATCGTCACCCATGAAATGAACTTCGCGTTCAAGCTTTCCGATCGTGTGGTGTTCATGGAAGGCGGCGAGATTATCCAGGACGCCGCACCGCGTGACATGCTCGAGCAACGCAGCGAACGCATGACCAAGTTCCTCAAAGACGTCCAACTGGCGTGAGCCCAAGGAGCCCCGACGTGAGCCAAGCCAAGGAACCCAGCCTGTCGCTGGCCGACCAGGTTGCCATCGAACTGCGCGAAGACATCATCGGCGGCCGCCTGCTGCCCGGCATGCCGCTGGTGGAAAGCGAACTGGTGAACGCCTACAACGCCTCGCGCAACACGGTGCGTGAAGCCTTGCACCACCTGGGCCGCGAAGGCCTGACCAGCTACGTGCGCAACAAAGGCGTGATCGTGCGCCGCCTGGGGGTGGAGGAAGTGCGTGACATCTTCAAGGTGCGACGCACCCTGGAGCTGCAGGCCATCGCCGCCAGCAAGCCGCTGCGCGAATACCAGTCCGACCTGATGCTGGAGTCCATCGAGGCTGCGCAACTGGCCCAGGACCGCGAGAACTGGCAAGCCTTCGGCACCCACAGCCTGCGCTTTCATCAACACATTGTCGGGCTGATGCGCAGCCCGTTGCTGGACGAGTTTTTTACCCATATTGCAGCCCAGATGCGCCTGGTGTTTTCCAACGCGCCCAGCGAGGAAACCTTCCAGAAGCCCTGGCTTGAGCGCGACCGGCAGATTCACGACTTGCTGGTTGACGGCCACAAGCAAGCCGCCGGCGAAGCCCTGGCCAGCTACCTCAATGACTCCGAATCGCTGCTGCTGGACATCCTGAGCAGCATTCCAAAACCCTGAAGCGAGGACCCACCATGTACAAGGACTACCCAGCGGCCTACCAAGTCAGCAAAGGCGCTGCCTTGCAGGTCGACAAAGCCTTCTATGACCGCGTGCGCGAGTCCCGGGACGGCCGCACCCTGATCGAGCAATTCGAAGTGCCGATCCGCACCGGCCGAGCCTGGAAAGTACCGGCAGGCCATGTGTTCCGCGTGACCACGCCGGTTGGCCCGCAGGTTGGCGACTTCAACGTGTGGAGCGCCAACGACCCCCGCGAACGCATGTGGGCGGCACGCACCCGCCAGCTGCAAGGCGCGCACGTCACCACCTACGACCGCCTGTGGTCGAACCTGCCGTTTTTGCGGCCGATGGTCACCATCACCGACGACAGCCTGGCCGACTATGGCATCGACGAACACGGCGGGCGCCTGCATGACTTGCTGGGCACGCGCTGCGACCCTTACGTGAACAAGATGCTCACCGGCGAAGACTTCCACCACCACTGCCACTCCAACCTGACCCGCGCCGTGCTGCCCCATGGCCTGACCGAGTTCGACGTGCACGACGTGCTGAACATTTTCCAGTGCACCGGCCTCAATCACGACGACATGTACTTCATGAAAGCCTGCCCGGCCAAGCAGGGCGATTATTTGGAGTTCTTCGCCGAAATCGACCTGCTGTGTGCCCTCTCCACCTGCCCCGGTGGCGACCTGTCGCTGCCGATGTGGGGTCCGGATGCGGAAGACCCGTTGAAGGTCTGCCGTCCGCTGGGGGTGGAAATCTACCGCCTCGACGACGCGCTGCTGGAGGGCTGGAAACAACCCGAGCGCGCGGCCTATAACGGCAACCATGGCCTGTTGATTGCCAAGGCCGACTGGGAAAAGTAAAGGGCAGACCCACACCTGGGGCGCGGCGCCTCAGGTGTTCTGCGCAATCCTGCGGCTGACAAAACTGAAGGCCAGCACGATAAAAATCAGCACGCCGGTTGCCACCTGCTGCCAGTAGAAGTTCCAGCCGATCAACAGCAAGCCATTGGCGATGACGTTGATGAACAGCACCCCCAGCAACGTGCCCGGAATATTCGCCCGGCCCTGGCGGTTCAATGTGGTGCCGATAAACACCGCACCAATCGCATTCAGCAGGAACGCATTGCCCGACAGCGGCACGTAGGCGCTCACCGTCGAACTGAGCAGGATCCCCGCCACCGCGCACGCCAGCGCCGCCGCCAGCACCGTGGTGGTGACGATGCGCCGCACCGACAACCCCGAGTAATACGCCAGCAGCGGCTGGGTACCCTGGGCCAGCAGTTCGCGCCCCAGGCGTCCACGGGCCAGCAACAGGCCGTAGACCACGGCCAATACCAGCAAGATCAACAGCGGCAAGGGCTCGCCCAACGGGCTGAAGCTCGCCAGTTCCGGCTTGAAACCCTGGGCGATATAAATTGGCTGGCCGCCGTCCGAGAGCAGTTGCTGGGCACTGGTGCCGATAAACAAGGTGCCGAGGGTGGCCAGGAACGGGCTGATCCGCAGCCCCGCGATCAAGCCGGCATTGAACAGTCCTACCAGCAGCCCGGCGGCCAACGCACCGGCAATCGCCACACCCAGCCCGTGCCCGGCGTTAAGCAACACCACGAAGCTGAAGCTGGCGAAATCCAGCGCGGTGCCTACCGACAGATCGATGCCACCGGCCGCCACCGCATAGGTCATGCCGATCGCAACAATCGCCAGCAGCACGAAGTTATTCAGCACCAGGCTTTTCAGGTTGCCGCCACTGAGAAACCCCGGGGCCTGCCAGGCAAACACCACCACGATGGCCACGAACACCAGCGGCAACGTCAGGGGCAACAGCGAACGCCAGCCGCCATGGGCTTGCAGGATGGATACCTGACTCATGAATGTTCTCCCCGGTTCAATGCGCTGGAAGCGGCGACCACCAGCAGAATCAGCACGCCCTGGACACCGTTGACCCAGAAGCTCGATACGTTGAGCAACTGAAACCCGTTGATCAAAAAGCCGATCAACAGCGTCGCGAGCAAGGTGCCGGGGATGCTTGCCACCAGTCGCCGGGAAAACACCACGCCAAGAAAGGCTATGGCGACCACCGACAACAGCATGTCACCGGAGCCGGTGGTGCTGCCGCTGAAAAATGCCGCTGAACACAAAGCCGCCACCGCGGCACACAGCCCAGAGAGCAAATAACTGGAGAGTACGTAGGCCGGCACTCGAATCCCGGCGGCCTCGGCGGCGTGCGGGTACTCGCCGACGGCATGCAGGCGCAGCCCATAGGCGGTGTGCTGGATCAGCAGCGTCAACACAAAGGCCGTCACCAGCAACACCCAGGCGAGTGCCGGCACGCCCAGCCAGGTCCCGCCACTGAGCAGGTCGAGCAACGGTGAGTCAGTCGAGACCACGGTGTTTTCGGTGAGGACCAGCTCCAGCCCGGCCAGTACATTCATGCTTGCCAGCGTTGCGAGCAACGGTGGCAAGCGCAGCACCACCACGGCCAGGCCATTGAGCAGGCCCACCGCCAGGCCGCAACCCAAGGTCAGCAGCAGGCTTGCCCACAGGTCGAGGCCTGCGTTGTTGAGTCGACTGAACACGGCCGCGCACAAGCCCAAATTGGCCGCCAGCGACAGATCAAGCCCGCCCGCCACCACGTTGGAGCCGCCGCCGATAATCACGCAGGTCAGGCCAAAGGCAAGTACGCCGAGGATCGCCGACTGGCTGAACACATTCGCGATATTGCCGACTGAAAAGAAGTTCGGCGCGGCGACGGCAAAGCCCAGCAAAATCGCGAGGAATACGCCCACCGAGCCGCGCCGCAACAGCAGTACCCATAACCGTTGGGACAAGCCAGGAGTAGCAGCTTCAAGCAGGGACATGCGCCACCTCCTGTTTCACCTGCACAGCCACTGTGGACTGCACCGCACCCGTGGCACACGCCAACAGTTGATCACTGTCCGCCTCACCGGCATGGAACTCCCCGGCTATTTCGCCGCGATGCAACACCAGGATGCGGTCGCAGATCCCCAGCAGCTCGGGCAAATCCGAAGACAGCACCAGCACCGCTGCGCCCTCTTCCACCAGCCGCCCGATCACGCGATAAATCTCGACCTTGGCGCCGACGTCCACACCTACGCACGGTTCGTCCAACAGGTACACCGCCGAGCGCCGGCTCAGCCATTTGCCCAGGGCGACTTTCTGCTGGTTGCCGCCGCTGAGCTGGCTGACGGCAGCCTGCGGGCCCGGCGTCTTGATCGCCAACTCGTCGATCAGCCGCAGGCTTTCGGCCTGCTCCTTACGCTGGCTCAGTAACCCCCAGCGACTGAAACGCCCAAGCCCGGCGAGCGTGAGGTTTTCCAGCACCGACAGCAGCGGTGAAATCCCCTGGCTGCGGCGTTCTTCCGGCACCAGTGCAATCCCTTGGGCAATGGCTTCTCCGGGTGAACGCAGGCGCAACAAACGCCCCTCCAGATGAATGCTGCCGCTGTCGGCGCGCACCACACCGAACAGGGTCTTGAGCAGGTCCTTGGCGCCCGAGCCGACCAGCCCGGTGAGGCCGACGATCTCGCCCCGACGCAATTCCAGGTCGATCTGCCGGTAGCGCCGGGCCAGGTTCAGCCCACGCACCTGCAGCAATGGTTCGCCGCGCTCGACCTGCGCCTTGGGGTACATCTCCTGGACCTCGCGGTTGACCATCAACCGCGCAATCTGCGCGCTGGAGGTGTGCCGTGGCTCAACCACGGCCACATCTCGACCATTGCGCAACACCGTCACTTCATCGCACAGGCTGTCGATTTCCTGCAGGTAATGGGAGATGTAGAGAATCGACAAACCCTGGTCCCGCAGGCGCTTGACGATCCGCAGCAGCTGGTCGACTTCGCGCTTGACCAGCGCCACGCTGGGCTCGTCGAACACCAGGATCTTCGGCTGGCGAATCAACGCCCGGGTGATTTGCAGCACCTGGCGCTCGGCGCTGTTCAGCTCGCCTACCAACGCGTCGGCGGGCAGTTGCAGCTCAAAATATTCCGCCAGCAAGCGCTCGGCCTCGCGCTGCTGCCGGCGCCGATCCACAAACGGACCCCGGCGTAATTCATGGCCGAAAAACAACGCCTCGCCCACGGTAAAACTCGCCGGTAACAGCCGCTCCTGATGGATGAACTGCACGCCCAGCGCGTCCACCTGGCGCGGCGACAGTGCGGCATACGGCTGGCCGTCAATGCTCACCTGCCCCGAGTCCGCTTTGTGGATCCCCGCCAGGACCTTGATCAAGGTCGACTTGCCGGCACCGTTCTCGCCAACCAGGCCGTGAATGGTGCCGCGCTCGACCTTCAGGCTCGCATCATCCAGCGCCAGGGTGGCGCCGAAGCGTTTGCGCAGGTGCTGCAAGTGCAACGCGGCCATCAATCACCCCGCAGTTGCTGGACCTGCGCCAGGTTGGCGGCGGTGGTCAGCAGCGTCGGCACATGGGTTTCCTTGGGCAGGTCACGCTGCCCGGCCAGGTAGCGGGCCACGTTCTGCACAGCAGTCTTGCCGATCAGCGCCGGTTGCTGGGCGACTACCGCGCCCACCGGCGAATTGGCCTGGCCGAGCAGCTCCAGTACCTCCGGCGTACCGTCCACGCCGTAGGTCTTGATCTCGGTGCGCTTGGCGTCGATCAACGCCTTGCTTGCCCCCAGTTGCGGAATGTCCCATGCCGCCCAGATCGCCGAGACACTGCCGGCCGGGTACTTGTTGAGCAACGCGGACACCTGGGAATAGGCATCCTGCACGGTGTTGGGGATCACATCCCGCAGCTCCGGCTCGATGATTTCCAGTTGCGGGTGATCCTTGAGCGCCAGCTTCAACTGGTCGTAGCGAATCGCACACACCGGCACGCCGTAGAAGCCGTTGAACACCAGGATCTTGCCCTTGCCGCCAGCATCCTTGATCAGTTGGTCGGCCAGGGCCTTGCCGGTGGCGACATTATCCGAGGTGGTGTTGTTGAGGCTGTACTGCGACGGCGCGTCGATGGTGAACAGCGGGATGCCGGCCTTGCTGATGCGCTTGAGCCACGGGTCGATCACGCTCAGGGTGCCGAGGGTCTGGATCACCGCATCGGGCTTCTGGGTGACCACGGTTTGCAGTTGGGTCACCAGGTTCTTGTCATTGCGCCCTGCATCCAGGGTGATCGGCGTGCCGCCGAGGCGCTTGATCTCATCGACCTGGGCCTGGAAGGCCTTGATATCGAAGTAGTGACTGGTGCCGGTCATGCTCACGGCAATGCGCTTGCCGGCCAGGGACGGCACCGCGTCATCGCCCTCGGCGGCCTGGGACACGGCGGCGTGGCCCAGCAACAACGCTGCGCCGAGCAAGATGTAACGTGAACGCGAGAAAAAGGTGCAAGGCATACAGGGCTCCGCTGAGCAACGGGTGAAAGGGTTCACCTGTGTGCATTGCAGAGCCCATGCCATAAATTATTTTCAATAAAATCAACGCGATAAAAACAATGGACAAGGCCTTGCTGTCTCGAGCAAACCACAACTGCCCGACTGCTGTTGCCCAGCCAACAGTTGCACACACCCGGGACCGTCGCGCGCTGCACGATCATTCAATATCCGGCCAGCCGTTAGGCCTAACTTAAGGCTCCAATGTCCTGAAACCCTGGAACCTACAATGCCCGCCTCCCACGCTTCGACGAATTACGCCTCGATCAACTTCGCCCAGAAATACGCCCTGTTCAGCGAGCAATGGGCGCCCAAGGTCGTCGCGCAGATGAACGACTACCAGTTCAAGGTGGTGAAGATTGAAGGTGACTTCATCTGGCACGACCATGCCGACACCGATGAAACCTTTATCGTCCTCGAAGGCACCCTGCGCATCGACTTCCGCGACGGCGCGGTGACCATCGGCCAAGGGGAAATGTACGTGGTGCCCAAGGGCGTCGAGCACAAGCCGCACGCATTGGGTGAGGTGAAGTTGCTGTTGATCGAACCCTGCGGCGTGCTGAACACCGGCAGCGAGGGTGGCGAGCGCACGGCAATCAACGACGTGTGGATTTAGCACCTTCCGGCGTTGCCTGTTTGGGCTAGTCTTTACCTCACAGTTACTCCAGACCAGGAGCACGCGTGATGAACAGGCAGCTCAAGAAAACCTCAGCCCTCGTGATTGCCCTGATGGCGTTGATGGGCAACGTCTACGCTGGCACTGGCGCCTGCCCGCCCACCGATGCCCTTAAAGATACGTACAAAAAGACGCCGACCGGCGAAGTGGTCGCCTACACCGCGTCCGGCCCGGACGGTCGGCAATGGACCGGGCAAAACCCGATGACAGAGCAGAAGGACCTGCACCAGGTCCACTTTGAAAAGGCGGTGATCCAAAGCAGCCAGGGCCAGTCGTCTGTGGCATGCCACTACCTGGATCAGAACCATGAACCGGTAAGCATGACCCTGAAAAACCAGCTCAATGCCAGGCCTCTGGGCAGCGCATGGTCAGGCAACGAATGCACGACAACCAACCCGGCGCTCTGTACATTTGAATAGCAGACACGCCCGACAATTTATGCGGCGCGCTGTTCCTTGCATCTTGCGCAACAGTCCTTTGTCATCAACAGCATTGATAGCTCCCTAACGAAAGCCCCATGCTAGAGGGCTCGCTTTACGCTTATATCATTCCGAATGATAGTTACCTTTGTTTCATTCGATTCGTGAGATAGCACCCTGCCGAGCATGATCCGCCCATCTTAAATACATTGGCGGATGCACCTCATGGAACAGTCACTCAAACATTTGCGCTATCCCTTGGCCATTTTGGCCGTGATGGTGATGAGCGCCTGCGGCAAAGCGCCCGAACAGGCAGCCGCCATGCCACCAAGCCACGTCAGCGTGGCCAAGGTGCTGGAACAACCGGTCAATGAGTGGGACGAATTCACCGGCCGGCTCGAAGCGCCGGAAACCGTGCAGATCCGTCCGCGCGTGTCGGGCCAGATCGATCAGGTCGCCTTCACCGAAGGTGCCTTGGTCAAGAAAGGCGACCTGTTGTTCCAGATCGACCCACGCCCATTCCAGGCCGAAGTGCGCCGCCTTGAAGCACAACTCGCACAAACCAAGGCCGCCGCCACCCGCAGCGATAACGAAGCCCAGCGCGGCGAACGCCTGCGCCAGAGCAATGCGATCTCCGCCGAGCTGGCCGACTCGCGCACCACCGCCGCCCAGGAAGCCCATGCGACTGTCGCCGGCATCCAGGCGCAGTTGGACCTGGCCAAGCTGAACCTGAGCTTCACCCGTGTCAGCTCGCCCATCAGCGGCCGCGTCAGCCGTGCCGAGATCACCGCCGGCAACCTGGTGACCGCCGATGTCACCGCGCTGACCAGCGTGGTGTCCACCGACAAGGTCTACGCCTACTTCGACGCCGATGAACGTGTGTACCTCAAGTACACCGAACTCGCGCGCCAAGGTCGCCGTGGCGCGACCACCCCGGTGTACCTGGGCCTGTCCAATGAAGACGGCAACCCGCACCTGGGCCAGATGAACTTCGTCGACAACCAGGTCAACCCGGCCACCGGCACCATTCGTGGTCGCGCCGTGTTTGATAATAGCAAGGGCGAATACACCCCAGGCCTGTATGCGCGCCTGAAGCTGGTAGGCAGTGGCACCTACTCCGCCGTGCTGATCAGCGACGAAGCCGTGGGCACCGACCTGGGCAAGAAATTCGTGCTGGTGATGGACGGCGACAAGCCTGCCTACCGCGCGGTGGAGCTGGGTCCGAAGATCGAAGGTTTGCGCATCGTGCGCAGCGGCCTGACCAAGGACGACACGATCATCGTCAAGGGTTTGCAGCGCGTTCGCCCGGGGTCGCCGGTTGCACCGGAAACCATCCCGATGGCCAGCAAGGAAACCCTCGCCGCCTTGGCACAACAACGACAAGCGCTTGAAGCCAGCAACCTGGAGCAAGTGGCGCCGGATAAAGCCGCGCCCAAGCTCGCAAGTACAGCGACTCCACGCGGTTAAGGGATACGACTCAAGATGAATTTTTCCAAGTTCTTCATTTCGCGGCCGATCTTCGCAGCGGTGCTGTCGCTGTTGATCCTGATCGCCGGCGCGATTTCACTGTTCCAGCTACCGATCAGTGAATACCCGGAAGTGGTGCCGCCGACCGTCGTGGTCCGTGCCAACTTCCCGGGCGCCAACCCCAAGGTCATCGGTGAAACCGTGGCCGCGCCTCTGGAGCAAGCCATCACCGGCGTCGAGAACATGCTGTACATGTCCTCGCAGTCAACCGCCGACGGCAAGCTGACCCTGACCATCACATTCGCCCTGGGCACCGACCTGGATAACGCGCAGGTACAGGTGCAGAACCGGGTAACCCGGACTCAGCCCAAACTGCCCGAGGAAGTGACGCGCATCGGTATTACCGTGGACAAGGCCTCTCCCGACCTGACCATGGTGGTGCACATCACCTCCCCCGACCAGCGCTACAACATGCTCTACCTGTCCAACTACGCGATCCTCAATATCAAGGATGAGCTGGCACGGCTGGGCGGCGTGGGTGATGTGCAGCTGTTCGGCATGGGCGATTACTCCCTGCGTGTGTGGCTGGACCCGAACAAGACCGCCTCGCGCAACCTGACCGCCACCGATGTGGTCACGGCCATTCGCGAACAGAACCGCCAGGTGGCGGCCGGTGCCTTAGGCGCGCAACCTGCGCCGAATGACACCAGCTTCCAGCTGTCGGTCAACACCCAGGGCCGACTGGTCACTGAGGAAGAGTTCGAGAATATCGTCATCCGTGCCGGCGCCAACGGCGAAATCACGCGTTTGAAGGACATTGCACGGGTTGAGCTGGGCTCCAGCCAGTACGCCCTGCGCTCGTTGATCGACAACCAGCCGGCCGTGGCGATCCCGATCTTCCAGCGCCCGGGCTCCAACGCAATCGACATCTCCAATGAAGTGCGCGCCAAGATGGCGGAGCTGAAACAGAGCTTCCCGGAGGGCATGGATTACCGCATCGCCTATGACCCTACCGTCTTCGTACGTGGCTCCATCGAGGCCGTGGTTCACACCCTGTTCGAAGCACTGATCCTGGTGGTGCTGGTGGTGATCCTGTTCCTGCAGACCTGGCGTGCGTCGATCATTCCATTGGTGGCGGTGCCGGTATCGTTGATCGGTACCTTTGCGGTGATGCACCTGTTTGGCTTCTCGCTCAACGCGCTGTCGCTGTTCGGGCTGGTGTTGGCGATCGGTATCGTGGTGGACGACGCCATCGTGGTGGTGGAGAACGTCGAACGGAACATCGAATTGGGCCTGGAACCGTTCCCGGCCACTGAAAAGGCCATGAGCGAAGTAACCGGCCCGATCATCGCGACCGCGTTGGTACTGTGTGCGGTGTTCATTCCAGCGGCATTTATCAGCGGCTTGACCGGCCAGTTCTACAAGCAGTTCGCCTTGACCATTGCGATCTCGACCGTGATCTCGGCGTTCAACTCGCTGACCCTGTCGCCCGCACTGGCAGCGGTATTGCTCAAAGGCCACAACGCTCCGAAAGACGGGTTCTCCAGATTCCTCGACAGGATGCTGGGCGGCTGGTTGTTCAAACCGTTCAACCGCTTCTTCGACAAGGCCAGCCATGGTTACGTCGGCACGGTACGCAGGGTGATCCGCGGCAGTGGTATCGCGCTGTTCCTGTACGCCGGCCTGATGGTCCTGACCTGGATGGGCTTTGCCCACACGCCGACCGGTTTCGTACCGGCCCAGGACAAGCAATACCTGGTGGCCTTCGCGCAATTGCCGGACGCCGCGAGCCTGGACCGTACCGAAGACGTGATCAAGCGCATGTCCGACATCGCCATGAAACAGCCCGGCGTGGAAAGCGCGATCGCCTTCCCCGGCTTGTCGATCAACGGTTTTACCAACAGCCCGAACAACGGCATCGTGTTCGTGACCTTGAAGCCGTTCGATGAGCGTAAAGACCCGAGCCTGTCTGCCGGTGCGATTGCCGGTGCACTGAATGGCAAGTACAGCAGCATCCAGGAAGCCTACATGGCGATCTTCCCACCGCCGCCGGTACAGGGCCTGGGTACGATCGGCGGGTTCCGCCTGCAGGTCGAAGACCGTGGCAACCTGGGTTACGACGAGCTGTACAAAGAAGTGCAGAACATCATTACCAAGAGCCGTGGCGTGCCTGAGTTGTTCGGCCTGTTCACCAGCTACACGGTCAACGTGCCCCAGGTCGATGCTGCCATCGACCGCGAAAAGGCCAAGACCCACGGCGTGGCGATCAGCGACATCTTCGACACCCTGCAGATCTACCTGGGCTCGTTGTATGCCAACGACTTCAACCGCTTCGGGCGCACCTATCAGGTCAACGTGCAGGCTGAGCAACAGTTCCGCCAGGATGAAGACCAGATCGGCCAGCTGAAAGTGCGCAACAACAAAGGCGAGATGATTCCCCTGGCGACCTTCATCAAGGTCAGCGACACCTCGGGCCCGGACCGCGTGATGCACTACAACGGCTTCATCACCGCCGAGATTAACGGCAACGCCGCACCGGGCTACAGCTCCGGCCAGGCCCAGGCGGCGATCGAGAAACTGTTGAAAGACGAACTGCCCAACGGCATGACCTACGAGTGGACCGACCTGACCTATCAGCAAATCCTCTCGGGCAACACTGCGCTGTTCGTGTTCCCGCTCTGCGTACTGCTGGCGTTCCTGGTACTGGCCGCCCAATACGAAAGCTGGAGCCTGCCACTGGCGGTGATCCTGATCGTACCGATGACCCTGCTGTCGGCCATCACCGGGGTGATTATCTCTGGCGGCGACAACAACATCTTTACCCAGATCGGCCTGATCGTCCTGGTGGGCCTGGCCTGTAAGAACGCGATTCTGATCGTCGAGTTCGCCAAGGATAAACAGCAGGAAGGCCTCGATCCGCTCGCTGCGGTACTGGAAGCCTGCCGTCTGCGTCTGCGGCCGATCCTGATGACCTCGTTCGCCTTCATCATGGGTGTAGTGCCTCTGGTGATGTCCAGCGGTGCCGGTGCCGAGATGCGCCATGCCATGGGTGTGGCGGTGTTCTCCGGGATGATCGGCGTGACCTTCTTCGGTCTGCTGCTGACGCCAGTGTTCTATGTACTGATCCGCCGGTTTGTTGAACGCGGTGAAGCGCGCAAAGCGGCCAAGGCCTTGAAGCTGGAGACACAGCAATGAGCGTGAAAGTATTTTTGCCGAGCTTGCTGGTACTGGCGCTGAGCGCCTGTGCCGTGGGCCCGGACTATAAAACCCAGCCACTGGAGGCGGCCAACGTAACGGCCGCCGCCGACGCCAAGCAGTACGACCACGCGAAGTTCGAAGGCATCTGGTGGCAACAGTTCGAGGACCCGACCCTTAACCAGTTGGTGACTCAATCCCTGCAAGGCAACCGTGACCTGCGGGTGGCATTTGCCCGCCTGCGGGCAGCCCGGGCGATTCGTGACGACGCTGCCAATGACGTGATGCCGGTGATCACCAGCCGTGTCAGCAGCGATGTGGGCAAAGGCCAGATCCCCGGCCAGACCACCCAACGTGTCAACAGCGAGCGTTATGACCTGGGCCTGGACATGGCCTGGGAAGTGGACTTGTTCGGCCGCATCCGCCGCAACCTGGAGGCCAGCGACGCTGACCAACAGGTTGCCGAAGCTGACTTGTATCAGCTGCAAGTGACGATGATTGCCGAGCTGGTGGACGCTTACGGTCAACTGCGGGGCGCGCAACTGCGCGAGAAAATCGCGGTGGCCAACCTGAAGAACCAGGAAGACTCACGCGGTATCACGGTCAGCCTGCGGGATGCCGGTGTGGGCGATCAGCTCGATGTGGTGCGGGCCGATGCGCGTCTGGCGGCTGTAGAAGCCAGTGTGCCGCAGCTGCAGGCCGAGGAAGTTCGCGAGCGTAATCGTATCGCTACCCTGCTCGGTGAGCGGCCGGACAAGTTGAGCGTGGATTTGAGCCCGAAAGATTTGCCGGCGATTGCCAAGGCGTTGCCGATTGGTGATCCGGGGCAACTGCTGCAACGTCGTCCGGACATTCTCAGTGCCGAGCGTAAGTTGGCAGCGGCCACGGCGCGGATTGGGGTGGCCAAGGCTGATCTGTTTCCGCGGGTGAGCCTCAGTGGGTTCCTCGGGTTTACCGCTGGGCGGGGTTCGCAGATTGGGTCGGCGGCGGCGAATGCCTGGTCGCTGGGTCCGAGCATTACCTGGGCGGCGTTTGACCTGGGCAGTGTGCGGGCAAGGTTGCGTGGTGCGGATGCCGAAGCGGATGGCGCCCTGGCGACTTATGAGCAGCAGGTGTTGCTGGCGCTGGAAGAATCGGAGAATGCCTTCAGTGATTACGGCAAACGCCAGCAGCGGTTGGTCTCGCTGATTCGTCAGAGTGAGTCGAGCCGGGCTGCTGCGGATCTGGCGGAGATTCGTTACCGCGAAGGGACGGTGGACTTCCTGGTGTTGCTGGACGCGCAGCGTGAGCGTTTGGCCGCCGAGGACTCCCAGGCTCAGGCCGAAGTGGATCTGTATCGTGGGATCGTCGCGATCTACAAGGCGTTGGGCGGTGGGTGGCAGCCGAGTACCACGATTGCCAGTGCCAAGTGATTTGACTTAAAGAGCTCCTTTGGTTGGTCGCATCCAGCCAATTTTTAGTCCCGTGCCGTCATTCGGTCGCGGGGCTTTTTTTTTGCTCGCTTGTGGTGTGTGCATATCCGTTATTTGGGTGATGGCTTATATCGGTTCCGCTCTTACAGCGGCT
>NZ_JACAPM010000050.1:0-19603 GCF_013385695.1 Pseudomonas sp. D8002 | reverse complement strand
CAGCGGGTAAACCGGCAGGACGCGGGTTTATGCGGGCCGGGCCATGGATGGCCCGTCGCGGCGGCCCGCGGAGTAATGCCGGAGTGAGGGAACACCGAGCCCTAGCGAGGTGCCGACAGGCGGGGCAGAGCGTTTTGGTTACTTTTGCGCTTTTCAAAAGTGACCCGCTGTAAGAGCGGAACCAATAGCAGCCGTTACCGCAGGAATGGATATGTACACGGTAAACGCCAACCCAAGGGGTCACTCATGTTCAACAAAATCCTCATAGCCAACCGTGGCGAAATCGCCTGCCGCATCCAGCGCACCGCCCAATCCCTGGGCTACCGCACCGTAGCAATCTACAGCGAAGCCGACGCCGACGCCCTGCACGTCCAGATGGCCGACGAAGCCATCAACATCGGCCCCGCCCCCGTCACCCAGTCCTACCTGAACATCGAAGCCATCCTCAACGCAGCCCACCGCACCGGCGCCGACGCCATCCACCCCGGCTACGGCTTCCTCTCCGAAAACCCCGACTTTGCCCGAGCCTGCGCAAACGCCGGCCTCACTTTCATCGGCCCCAGCCCCGAAGCCATCGACCTGATGGGCAGCAAACGCCTCTCAAAAATCGCCATGCTCAACGCCGGCGTCCCCTGCATCAAGGGCTACCAAGGCCCCGACCAGGACGACCCAACCCTGCAACAACAAGCCACCCACATCGGCTACCCACTGATGATCAAGGCCAGCGCCGGCGGCGGCGGCCGCGGCATGCGCCTGGTACACAACCCCGACACCCTGCTGGAACACCTGCGCACCGCCCGCTCCGAAGCACAAAACGCCTTCGGCAGCGCCGAACTCATCCTCGAACAAGCCCTGATCGCCCCCCGCCACGTCGAAATCCAACTGTTCGGCGACACCCACGGCAACCTGATCTACCTCGGCGAACGCGACTGCTCGGTCCAGCGCCGCCATCAAAAAGTCATCGAAGAAGCCCCCTGCCCCGTCATGACCCCCGAGCTGCGCCAAGCCATGGGCGAAGCCGCCCTCAAGGCCGCGCGCGCCGTCAATTACGTCGGCGCCGGCACGGTGGAGTTCCTGCTCGACCGCGACGGCAATTTCTACTTCCTGGAAATGAACACCCGCCTGCAGGTCGAACACCCGGTCACCGAACTGATCACCGGCCTCGACCTCGTCGCCTGGCAACTGCACATCGCCGCCGGCCAACCTTTGCCCCTGAGTCAGGAACAAGTGACCCTCACCGGCCACGCCATGGAAGTGCGCCTGTACGCCGAAGACCCGGCCCAGGGCTTCCTCCCGCAAACCGGCGACGTACTGCGCTGGGACCCGGCGCCAGGTGTGCGCATCGATCATGGCGTGCTGGAAGGCCAGCGCATCACCCCGTTCTACGACTCGATGCTGGGCAAGATCATCGCCCACGGCGCCACCCGCGAAGAGGCCCGGCGCAAGCTGGTCAGGGCCGTGGAAGACTGCGTGCTGCTCGGCGTGCCCACCAACCAGCGCCTGCTGGCCAGCCTGCTCAAGCATCCACACTTCATCGCCGGCGATTTCAGCACCGGCTTTATTGCCGAACACTTCAGCGACATCCCGCGTCCCCACGCGACCAACGAAGAGCTGGCCCTGGCCGCCGCGCTGTTTTACCAACACAGCGCCAGCGCTCACACCCAGCCATTATCCGGCTGGCGCAACAACGCCAGCGTGCCCTGGACCTGGCAATTGGCCGAACACGACGAGCCCCGGGCCATCAGCCTCAGTGTGCTGGCGGACAATTGCCTGCACGTCGAGATTGATCAGCACGCCATCGAAATACGCGACCTCTCCACCGACGGACGCTGGGCCACCGCCGTTCTCAACGGCATTCGCCGTCGCATTGCCTACCACCTGCAAGGCACCCGGCTCTGGTTGCCCGGCGTGTGCATCAATGATCGAACCCAAACCGTCGCCACCCGCCAGGCCGAGGCCAGCAACGGCACGGTCAAGGCGCCGATGGACGGGGCAATTGTCGAAGTACGGGTCAGCGAAGGCGATTCGGTCAGCAAGGGCCAGCTGTTGCTGGTGCTGGAAGCGATGAAAATGGAGCACCCCCTCAAGGCCGGCATGAGTGGCGTGGTCAAGCGAATCCAGGCGGTTGCAGGCGATCAGGTCAGGAACCGTCAGATTTTGCTGGAGATCGAGTAAGCCCTGGGCGGAACTAGCAGGCTTGGCTACGCTCTATCCCCATCAGGACGGGAAGAGTACGGGAACCTGCGATGCCTCATTGGCTGATTATTGATCTTGAAGCCACAACGGATGAAGGCGGCTGGCCCGTGACCGAGATGGAAATCATCGAAATCGGTGTGAGCCTGGTCAACCGCCAGGGCCGTGAACTGGACCATTTCCAGCGTTTCGTGCGGCCATTGCGCAGGCCGCTGCTGACGCCGTTCTGCCGCCAGTTGACCCACATCACCCAGGCGAATATCGACGCTGCCGCGCCGTTGATCGAGGTGTGGCCGCTGTTCGAACGCTGGCTTGGCCAGCACCAGGCACGCCTGGAAGGCTGGGCAAGCTGGGGTGACTACGATCGCCAGCAACTGGAACTGGAGTGGCAGCGCCATGGCTTGAGCAGCGTGCTGGGCCAGACGCCCCACGTGAACCTCAAGCAACGCTTCGCCAAGGCCCGGCGCCTGGACAAGCCGCTGGGGCTCAACGGCGCGCTGCAACTGGCCGGCATGCAGTTCCACGGCCAACAGCATCGGGCGCTGGAAGATGCACGCAATACCGCACGGCTGCTGCCGTTGATTTTGCCCGTGTAGAAGGCATACTGGCCGACCTTTCTTGACCCTTTTCCGAGGATTCGCCCATGTTTAAAGTCAACGAGTACTTCGACGGCACCGTCAAGTCGATCGCTTTCGGCACTGCAGAAGGTCCGGCGACCATCGGCGTCATGGCCCCGGGTGAATACGAGTTCGGCACTGCCCAGCGTGAAATCATGCACGTGGTATCGGGCGCACTGACCGTCAAGCTGCCAGACAGCACCGACTGGGAAACCTTCGCCGCCGGCAGCCAGTTCAACGTGCCAGCCAACAGCAAGTTCCAGCTGAAGGTGGCGGTCGACACCGCCTACCTGTGCGAATACCGCGGCTAAACGTTCGATAGCCAAAAAAAATGCCCGTCTCGCGAGAGACGGGCATTTTTCATTTCAGGGCTGCTTACTCCAGGATCGTCACCGGCATGCCGACTTCCAGGCGGCCCACCCCATCGTTGACCAGGTTCTGCCCGAACATCACATCGCCCTCTTGCTCGCGGTAGGTCTTGAGCGTGGCCAGCGGTTCGCGGTCGGCACTGCGCTCGCCACTCGCCGGGTCGATGGTGGTGAGGATGCAGCGTGAGCAGGACTTGACCACGCGAAACTCCACGTCACCAATCCGTATCCGCTTCCAGCCGTCTTCGGCAAAGGCTTCGCTGCCCTCGATCACCAGGTTGGGGCGAAAACGCAGCATCTCCATGGGCCGACCGATACGCTGGGACAGGTCATCCAGGGACGCCTGGCCGATCAGCAGCAACGGAAAGCCATCGGCAAACGCGACCTTGTCATCATCCTTGCCGTAGCCGGCCTCGGTCGTGCGTGCACGGGACAGCGGCACTTGCACCAGCCGCGTGGGTTTGCCGATGAATTCGCTGAGCCAGGCGCCCGCCTCGTCACCGGCATCCGGCACGCGCAAGGTGTCACGCCAGATGGTCACGCCGCGCAACTCGGCATCGCTGCCGGGTAGTGGCACGTCAAGCGCAGGTTGGCCCTCGGCGCTCAAGGTCAGGCCACCGGCGCTGTTCCACAGCGCCGAGAGCTGGCTCATCCTGGCCACGGCGCGCTGGGTCAGGAAACGCCCGCTGGCCTCGTCCACCAACATCCAGCGTCGATCCCCGTCGAGCCCGAGTGTGTCCAGGCCGATCTGCTGCAAGGATTCACCCTTGCCGGACTTCAAGGGGTATCGGTACAACGCGCTGAGACGAAGCATGGGCCTGCATTCCTGAGGGACAAAGCCGTCACCCTAAGCTCAAGCCGGGACTTCGTCCAGCATCAGGCGCTGACGTACCACGTCCACCAACTTGTCGGGCTGGAACTTGGAGAGGAAGTTGTCGCAACCGACCTTCTTCACCATCGAGTCGTTGAAGCTGCCGGACAACGACGTATGCAGCACCACGTACAGGCTGCGCAGGCGCGGGTCGTTGCGAATCTCGGTGGTCAGGCGGTAGCCGTCCATCTCGGGCATTTCGGCGTCGGTGAAGATCATCAACAGCTTGTCGGTCATCACCTGGCCACTGTCGGCCCAGGCCTTGAGCATGTTCAGTGCCTTGAGGCCGTCGCTGGCAATGTGCATCTTCACCCCCAACTGTCCGAGGGTGTCACGCAGTTGCGAGAGGGCGACGTTGGAGTCGTCCACCAGCAGCACTTCGCGGCCGCGGGCGCGTTCCAGCACCGGGTCTTCAAGTTTCTCGCGAGAAACCTTGGCGTTGTAGGGCACGATTTCGGCGAGGACTTTTTCCACGTCGATGATTTCCACCAACTGGTCATCGACCTTGCTGATGGCCGTCAGGTAATGCTGGCGCCCGGCACTTGCCGGCGGCGGCAGGATCGCCTCCCAGTTCATGTTGACGATGCGGTCGACGCCGCCCACCAGGAACGCCTGCACCGAGCGGTTGTACTCGGTGACGATAATGGTGCTGTTGGGGCCCGGAATCAGCGGACGCATGCCAATCGCCTGGGACAGGTCGATCACCGGCAACGTCTGCCCACGCAGGTTGACCACGCCGCAGACAAATGGGTGGCGCTGGGGCATCAGGGTCAACTTGGGCAGTTGCAGCACTTCCTGCACCTTGAACACGTTGATCGCGAACAGCTGCCGCCCGGCCAGGCGAAACATGAGGATCTCCAGGCGATTCTCACCCACCAATTGTGTGCGTTGATCTACCGTGTCGAGAATGCCGGCCATTAAAGACTCCTGGGGTTTAGCGGATGGATAGTGCTGGTCACTGAAGCAGGTTATCGGCGGCAAACGCCGGACCTTGACCCCCACTAAAATGCCATGCAAATCCATTGATGTCACACTGACATCATGCTTTACTGAACCCGCTTCAACGCAAGGCCCATCACCACCGCCGCGTGACCGCAAAGTCTGCGCGAGGTTCCGCTATGTAAGGGATTCCCCTATCCACAATCAGGACCAACCTGATATTCGCGATATCTAATAGCCATTAATGTGACGCCATTCTCATTGCATGAATGGAGTCAGGCTTTTGTTTGCTATCGCAAGCCCACGGCCAACGGATCATCCAGTGACTTATGTACTGGCACCCAAAGAAGTTGTGCGAATGCCCCTGGAAATTGTGGGGTACTCGGACGACGGCCGTCATTCAAATAAATTTCCTACTGAAAAGTCGGAACGGGCCTACAGATATTCGTCATATTTCAGCGGTAGTTTTACGCCATTCAACCGGTGCAACATCTCATCATCCGATCGTATGTTCTGGAGACTTGTGTGATGAACGACGGCAAAGAGTGGCAACTTGCACTTCCCGAGTTCCTCCTCGAAGCGGAAATGTTGCTGGCCAAGTCTGAAGAATGCTTGAGCCACCTGCATTTGATCCGCAACGACAGTGACGCGATCGACTGCATGAAAACCAACCTGATCAAGCTCGCGGAAAAATCCGAAGCCCTGGCCCTGAGGGCGATCAGCGAGTTCTCACGGCATATCCAGTACCTGATCAGCAACGCCGCCAGCCCCCTGCAACTGCATGACGAAGCACTTGATGCACTGCACAACTGCCTCACCCTGCTGGCCTGGCAACTGGAGTTGATCGATACAAAAACCGGCAAGCTCGGCCTGGATGAAACGGAACAAACCGTGTTGATCGCCACCGTTGTCCAACACATCCCCCAAAGCGATTTCGGCTATAAGCAACAACACAGGCCTTACGCAATTTGAGGCTTCTTCGCATTTAAGCGACAAAAATGTCGCATTCAATTGCCTGATTATCTAAAAACGACACCACAACTATTTATGCATCACGACGTCGTTAGCAGAAAAATATCAATAAGCCACTAACGACAATACTGATACAAAACAACTTCAATGATACAACTTCCCCACTCGTTGAACTCCGGGACTACCTTCCGGGACGCTGCCGTGATTAATACGCCTCATCCCGCTCGGCGCCAGGCGACCAACGGTAATAGTGGTGGTACCATGCCCCGCTCGAAGTGACTCAACTTCATGATGCATATAAACGTGAAATGCGCCTCCTATGTACGCCAGCCTGAAGTCACTCATCGCAAGGTCCGTGTCCCGAAGCAATGCACGCTGGATAACCCTCGCGCTATGCCTGTGCGCGTGCCTGCTCAGCCTGTGGGCTTATGCACACTCGGCCGATCTTCCCCTGGCGCTGTTGTCAGTGAACCTGGCCACCCTGCTGGTGGTGGGCTTGCAACAGTGGCGCTCACGCAAGTCCATCAAGTTCCAGCCCCAGGAGTTGGCCGACCGCCTGTTGCAGGTCCAGGAAAACGAACGTCATCGCCTCAGCCGCGAACTGCACGACGATATCGGCCAACTGTTGACCGCCGCCAAGCTGCAAAGTGAATGGCTCAAGCGCCGTCTTCCGGAAAACCTGCAGGGCCACTGTGCGGTGCTGTGCAACACCCTCAACGAAACCCTGGCCAAGGTGCAGGACGTGTCGGCCATCCTCAACCCCCGGCAACTGGCGAGCCTGGGCCTTGAGGCGAGCCTGCGGGCGCATCTGCTCAAGACCCTGGAAAACACCCGGGTAAGCTGGAGCCTGGAATGCCATCAACGGCTGACCGGCATCCCGGAAGAGATGGCTGTTGCCGCCTTTCGCATTACCCAGGAAGCCGTCACCAACATGCTGCGCCATGCCCAGGCACGTAACCTGCTGGTACGCCTGCAACGCCTGCCCGAAGGCCTGTCACTGTTTATCAGCGATGACGGCCAGGGCTTTTCGCCCGCCATCAACCCCGCCCAGGAAGGCCAGCGGGGCATGGCCGGGATGTCCGAGCGGATTGATCAACTGGGAGGCACATTGTCGGTCAATAGCCAGCCAGGCTCCGGGACGAGGATCGAAGCGCTTTTCCCCTGGGCGCCCCGCGCCCTCGAACGGGCCAACCCCCATAAGGTTCTAGAGTGACGTGCAACTTACTCCTGGTGGATGACCACTCCCTGATCAGGGCCGGCGTGCGTGCGCTGGTCATGGATATTCCCGGCTACGCGGTGATCGGTGAAGCGAGCGACGGCGCGCAGTTGCTGGAGCGGTTTGACGCGCTGCAACCCGACATCGTGCTGCTTGACCTGTCGATGAAGCACACCGGCGGGCTCGATGCATTGAAAGACCTCAAGCGCGCCTACCCGAAGAGCAAGGTGCTGATCCTGTCGATGCACACCGACCCGGAGCTGATCATGTGCGCGCTGGAGTCCGGCGCCCATGGCTACCTGCTCAAGGACACCACGGCCAATGAGCTGGAGCACGCGCTGCTGGCGTTGCGCAACAACGAACGCTACCTCAGCCCGGCAATCGCCCATACGGTGATCAACCAGGCGCTGATCCGCAATCAGGCCCAGGTCAACCCGCCGCCCCACAGCCACAACCTGACGGCACGCCAGTTGGAAATCCTGCGCTTGATCGTGCGCGGCAAGTCCACCCGTGAAATCGCCAATGGCCTGGGTCTGAGCATCAAGACCGTGGAAGCCCACCGCTCGCAGATCATGAAGCGCCTGCAGATTTTCGACGTGGCGGGCCTGGTGCTGTTCGCAGTGCGCGAACAGATCATCAGCCTTGACGATTAGTCAGCAACGGTGAGTCCTCCGGCAGATGCACCCGCAGTGCCTGGGGCAAGGCCGAGAAGTGCAAGTCGTCACCCTGGAGTGGTTCGCCGTCGAGGTTGATCGCCAGCCCTTCGGCGACCTTGATTTCGACCCACGGCAAGCGCGCCCGCACAAACATATTGTCCAGGCCCCAGCCGTCCGTCATCAGGTTGCGCAGGGTGCCGACCACTTCCTGCGGCGCCGGCAAGATGCTGATATCCAACAAACCATCATCGGCCAGGGCGCCGGGGCACAGCACGTGGCCACCACCGGCCTGGCGCCCGTTGCCGATGCCCAGGGCCAGCAGCTCGCCGCGCCAGTGAAAGTCAGGGCCCTGCAATTCACCGTAGGCCGCGCGCAACTCGCTGAAGCGTGACAGGCCGGTAAACAGATACGCCGCGCCACCGAGGACTTTCTTCAAGTCTTCGGAGGTGTTGGCGGTGACCTGGCTGCCAAAACCACCGGTGGCCATATTCAGGAAGATCTGCCCGCCTACTTCGCCCAGGTCGATGGCACGGGCCGGTACATCCAGCAGGTCCAGGGCCTGCTCGGGCTCCAGCGGCACACCGGCGGCGCGGGCAAAATCGTTGGCGGTACCGAGGGGCATCAGCACCAGGCTGGCCTCGGTCTTGGCCCGGGCCATGGCCTCGGCCACATCCCGCAGGGTGCCGTCACCGCCGCCGGCGATCAGCCGCGTGTAGCCATCGGCAAGGGCCTGATCGACAAACCGCTGGGCATCGCCACCCTCCCACGTCACCCGTACGGCCAGCTCCCAGCCCTGCTCGCGCTTGCCCTGCACTGCCGCCCGCACCTCTTCGTTGAGGGCTTGCTTGCCGTGCAGAATCAACAGTGCCTTGGGTGTGCTCATGGATGAATGCTCCTGGGTTTAAGGTTCCTGAGGGATGTTGACCGTGGCCAATCGAAAAAAAGCCATCGGATGTAGAAATTAACCGGGTTTTGTAGCGTTTCTGACACGGATCAACTCGCACTTGGCGAAATCGACCTAGACTTATACCTATTCCCACCCGACAAGGCCGTCGCACCATGATCACCATGTCCGCCTTCCACTCCATGCTTATCCCCATCCTGACCGGCATGATCCTCCTGGCCATCGGCTTCAACTTCCGCGACAAACCCATCGGTGTGTTCGGCATGTGGATCGGCATGCTGCTGATCCTCGGCACCGTGGTTTACAAGATCCTCGCCAAACTCGCCGAATGACAATCTCACTCGCATTGCACATGACGGCCTCGTACACTCGGTCAATTCGTCGTTTTTAAGGTTGACCGCCTCGTGCTTGCCCGTCTGTTTGCCCTGCCCTGTTGCCTGCTTTTCTGCCTGCTGACCCTGCTGCCCATGGCGCCTGCCCACGCCGTGAGCCTGCCGGGGCTGCTGGGCAGCAACACCAAAACCCAGCCGCAAGCCGACGTCCCGTTGGGCCAGTCCCTGGACGAGGTGATCAAGACCCTGGAAAACGACCAGCAGCGCACCAAGCTGCTGAACGACCTGAAAAAGCTTCGTGAGACCACGCAAAAGGCCCAGCCCGCCGCCGAACTGGGTGTGCTCGGTTTGATCGGCGGTACGCTGTCGAGCCTGGAGCAACAATTCTCCGGTGCCGACAGCCCGCTCAATCGCTGGTCCAACGAGTTTGACCAGGCCAAGGATGAACTCACCGCACTGATGCTGCCGGCCAGCGAATGGCTGCCGATCATCTTTGCCTTTGCCATGATCCTGATGCTCTGGAGCCTGCTGGCCGCGATCCTGATCTGGCTCAGCCACCGGGTGCGCGAGCGCTTCGGCCTGACCGAAGAACTCCCGCAACACCCCAAGACCTGGGACCTGCTGCGCTTTGCCCTGCGCAAGCTCGGCCCGTGGCTGATCGCGTTGGTGATCACCGTCTACATGAGTTACGCACTGCCCTCGTCCCTCGGCAAATCCCTGGCAATGGTGCTGGCCTATGCGCTGGTGGTGGGCACCTGCTTCTCGGCGATCTGCGTGGTCGCGTTTTCCGTACTCGACGGCCCGCACCGTCACCGCGCGTTGTACATCCTGCGCCACCAGGCCTTCCGGCCGTTGTGGCTGATCGGCAGCTTTGCCGCCTTTGGCGAAGCCGTCAGCGACCCGCGCCTGGCCGAGAGCCTGGGCCAGCACCTGTCCCATGTCGCCGCGACCATCGCCAATGTCATGGCCGCGCTGTCCACCGGTGTGTTCATCCTGCGATTCCGCCGGCCGATTGCGCACCTGATCCGCAACCAGCCGCTGTCCCGCCGCCTGACCCGCCGCGCCCTGAGTGACACTATCGAAATCGTCGGCACCTTCTGGTACCTGCCGGCGTTGCTGCTGGTGGGCATCTCGCTGTTCGCCACCTTCGTCTCCGCCGGCGACACCAGCACCGCCCTGCGCCAGTCGTTGTTGTGCACGGTGTTGCTGGTGCTGTGCATGGTGATCAACGGCCTGGTGCGCCGCCATTCACTCAAGCCGCAGCGCGGGCACAAGCGCCATGCGCTGTACTCCGAGCGCCTGAAAAGCTTCGTCTACACCCTCGCCCACCTGGTGGTGTGGCTGGTGTTTATCGAACTCGGCCTGCGGGTCTGGGGCCTGTCGCTGATCCGCTTTACCGAAGGCGACGGGCATGAAATCAGCGTCAAGCTGTTCGGCCTTGCCGGCACATTGCTGTTTGCCTGGCTGATCTGGATCCTCAGCGACACCGCGATCCACCACGCCCTCACCCGCTCGCGCAAAGGCCTGGCCAACGCGCGTGCGCAAACGATGATGCCGTTGATTCGCAACGTGCTGTTCGTGACCATCTTCATCATTGCCGCCATCGTCGCCCTGGCGAACATGGGCATGAACGTCACGCCGCTGCTGGCGGGTGCCGGTGTGATCGGCCTGGCCATCGGTTTTGGTGCACAGTCGCTGGTGGCGGATTTGATCACCGGCCTGTTCATCATTATCGAAGACTCCCTGGCAATTGATGACTACGTGGATGTCGGCGGCCACCTGGGGACGGTCGAAGGCTTGACCATCCGTACCGTGCGCCTGCGGGACATCGACGGCATCGTGCATACGATCCCGTTCAGTGAAATCAAAAGCATCAAGAACTACTCCCGGGAGTTCGGCTACGCGATCTTCCGGGTGGCGATTCCCTACAACATGGAAATCGACGACGCCATCAAGCTGATGCGCGACGTCGGGCAGAAGATGCGCAACGACCCGTTGCAGCGGCGCAATATCTGGTCGCCGCTGGAGATTCAGGGTGTAGAAAGTTTCGAGTCCGGCAGTGCGATTCTTCGCGCCCGCTTCAAGACCGCGCCGATCAAGCAGTGGGAGGTTTCGCGGGCGTTCAACCTGTCGCTCAAGCGTCACCTCGACGAAGCCGGGCTGGACCTGGCCACCCCACGCTTGAGCGTGCAAGTAGTGACAGCGGCGGGAGGCGTGCAAGAGAAAGAATAAGCGCTGCCCGGACGACGTCAGGATCAACAACAATAATCATGGAGAGTCCTTATGCGTTTGACCGGTCTTACACACCGATGGGTATTCGGCCTGCTGTGCGGTGTCGCCAGCAGCGCGGTCATCGCCGCCAGCAGCGGCCAGGACAGTGCCCGCGAAACCATCGCCGCCCAGGCCAAAGTACTGGAACCGGCCTTGCTGGAAACCCGGCGCGACATCCATGCCCATCCTGAACTGGGCAACACCGAACATCGCACCGCGGAGCTGGTGGCCAAGCAGCTGCGGGAGATGGGGCTGGAGGTCAAGACTGGCGTGGCGCGCACGGGCGTTGTCGCCATCCTCAAGGGCGCCCTGCCCGGCCCGACCGTGGCCTTGCGCGCCGACATGGATGCGCTGCCGGTCAAGGAAGTCTCCGGCCTGCCCTTCGCCTCGAAGGCCAAGGGTGTGTACCTCGATAAAGAAGTCGACGTGATGCACGCCTGCGGCCACGACGCCCACACCGCCATCCTGCTGAGCACGGCGAAAATCCTTACAGGTATGCGCGATCGTCTGCCTGGGACCGTGGTGTTTTATTTCCAGCCGGCTGAAGAAGGCCCGAGCGACTTTATCCCCGACGGTAAAAACACTTGGGGCGCGAAGATGATGGTGCAGGAAGGGGTGATGAAATCGCCCAAGCCGGATGCCGTTTTTGGGCTACATGTGTGGGCCGGGGTGCCTGCGGGGCAGATTGCGTATCGGCCGGGGCCTACCCTGGCGAGCTCGGATGACCTGCGGATCAAGATCCTGGGCAAGCAGACCCATGCGGGGCGGCCGTGGGATGGGATCGATCCGATTACCGTGGGGGCGCAGGCCATTGTGGGGCTGCAGACGGTGGTCAGTCGGCGTACCGACATTTCTTCGTTTCCGGCGGTGGTGAGTATTGGCACCATCAACGGAGGGACGCGGTACAACATCATTCCCGAGTCGGTGGACATGAGTGGGACCATTCGCTCATACGACTATGGCATTCGCCAGAAGCTGCATGCGGATGTGCGGCAGACCGTCGAGAAAATCGCCGAGAGTGGTGGGGCCAAGGCTGAGGTGACGATCATTGAGAAGTACGATCCGACCATCAACAACCCGGCGCTGACCGAGAAGATGCTGCCGAGTTTGCGTTGGGCGGCGAAGGGGGATGTGGTCAACGCCCCGTTGGTGGGTGGGGCTGAAGACTTCTCGTTTTATGCCAAGGAAGCGCCGGGGTTGTTTGTGTTTCTGGGGGTGACGCCTAGGGATCAGGATATGAGCAAGGCGGCACCGAATCATAATCCGGGGTTCTTTGTGGATGAGTCGGCGTTGGTGGTTGGGGTTCGGACGTTGGCTTCGTTGGCGACGGATTATTTGTATGCCAATGCGGGGGTTTGAGGGTATATCCGTTATTCAGGTAACGGCCGCCTAGGGTTCCGCTCTTGCCCCACCACTCTGCACCTCGCTCGGGCTTAAGTGTGGTGAAGCAACAGCAAACCCAAAGGCGGACACGATCCAAATGTGGGAGCGGGCTTGCTCGCGAAGGTCGTTAACGATGACGTGGGTATCCTGACTCAACGCGGCGCCCTCAGGTTTTTCGCGAGCAAGCCCGCTCCCACATAAAGCGGCTCTGCTTTTGCTCTAACACTCAGGTCATCGGGGTAAAGCCCTGTGCTTACTTGGGGCTGGACCGGCATTCCGGCTGTTCAAAAGTGAGCCGCTGTGAGAGCGGAACCAAAAGCCGTCGTGACCTAGATAACGGATACACACAGGCAAAACGTCAAACCACATCCACCCCCACATGAATCGCATCATGCCGCCAAAACTCCAGATCACAATCAATCAACCGCTCATGCTGATCATAATTAACCCGAGCAATCCGCAAGCCCGGGCTCCCCACCGACACCCTCAACGCCGCCGCCGCCTCAACCTGCAATGACGTCGGCACAATCTCAAACCGCACCCGCCCGTAGTGCAAGTCATACACCCGCGCATACAACTCCGTAATCGACTGATTCAAATCACACTCCAGAATCCCCGGAAAATACTGCGGGTTCAGATAGTGCTCCACATACAACACCAACCGCCCATCAATCCTGCGCCCCCGGCAAATCTGAATCACACTGGACAACGCCGGCAACTGCAACCACGCACACACCGCCGCCGAAGCCGGCTGCAACCGCGCCGAAATCACCTCGGTCGACGGCACCCGACCCTGGGCACTCACCATCGCGTGAAAATGACTGCGCTGCATCAGGTTATAGGCAAGCCTGGGCGGCGACACAAACCACCCCCGCCGCTCCTCGCGATAAATCTGCCCTTGTGCCTCAAGTTGTAACAAGGCTTCCCGCACCGTAATCCGGGTGGTACCAAACAACTCGCTGAGCTTGCGCTCGGCCGGCAGCTTACTGGCAGGCGCCAACAAGCCATGGTCGATCTGCTCTTGCAGCGCCAGGCCAATGGTTGTCACCGCTTTGGTTGCCTCATCACGCATCAACGTTACCTATCTGGACTAGACCAGCACTATTCAGGTGCACAAAACGCCCGCTAAACGCGCCTCTGCTGTTGCGTGCAAGCCTAGGCATTGCACATGACCGACAGATGACAGCGCCTCGCGACGTGCTGCCACAAGACCTGCAATACATCGGCCAAGTCCAAGGCTTCCGGGCGGTTGGGCATGGTCTACGCTTACCCGGTGATCCCCCGTCCAGGCCAACAAAAAACGACATCGACATGAAACTGTCATCCGCCACGCCTAAATTGGCTCGTGTATTGCTGACCTAGACCAACACCACCGCAAACGTCGATAAAAACGCAGCGTTGAAAACGCCCAAAGGAGCTTCGGATGAAACAGCTTTTCCTGGCATCACTGTTAGGCTCGACCATTGCCATGTGCACCGCCGCCATGGCCGCTGATACCGATCTAAAAACCCTGGAAGCCGCCGCGAAAGCGGAAGGCGCCGTCAACAGCGTCGGCATGCCCGATGACTGGGCCAACTGGAAAGGAACCTGGGACGACCTGGCCAAGACCTACGGCCTCAAGCACATCGACACCGACATGAGCTCCGCCCAGGAAGTCGCCAAGTTTGCGGCAGAGAAAGACAACGCCAGCGCCGACATCGGCGACGTGGGTGCAGCCTTCGGCCCGATCGCGGTGAAGCAGGGCGTTACCCAACCGTACAAACCGACCACCTGGGCACAAGTCCCGGACTGGGCGAAAGACAAGGACGGTAACTGGGCCCTGGCCTACACCGGCACCATCGCCTTTATCGTCAACAAAAAGCTGTTGCACGGCTCCGAAGCTCCGAAAAGCTGGGCTGACCTGAAGACCGGCAAATACAAGGTTTCCATCGGTGACGTGAGCACCGCCGCCCAGGCTGCCAACGGCGTACTCGCCGCCGCACTGGCCAACGGTGGCGACGAGAAGAACATTCAGCCGGCGCTGCTGATGTTCGCCGACATCGCCAAGCAAGGCCGCCTGTCGCTGGCCAACCCAACCATCGCCACCATGGAAAAAGGCGAAGTGGAAGTGGGCGTGGTCTGGGACTTCAACGGCCTGAGCTACAAGGCCAAGATGGCCAACCCGGATGACTACGTGGTGCTGATCCCATCGGACGGCTCGGTGATTTCCGGCTACACCACCATCATCAACAAATACGCCAAGCACCCGAACGCCGCCAAGCTGACCCGCGAATACATCTTCAGCGACGCCGGCCAGACCAACCTGGCGCGTGGCAATGCGCGGCCGATCCGTGCCGAGCACCTGACCTTGCCAGCCGACGTACAGGCCAAGCTGCTGCCTAACGAGCAGTACAAGAAAGTCACGCCGATCAAGGACGCCGACGCTTGGGAGAAGACCTCCAAGGCACTGCCGCAGAAGTGGCAGGAAGAAGTCATCATCAATATGCAATAAGGCTTAACACGCCTGTTCAAGTGGAACGCGGTCAGTGTGGGACCTGGCTTGCCTGCGACAGCGGTATGACATTCAGCAGCATTGTCGACTGACACACCGCTATCGCAGGCAAGCCAGCTCCCACATTTGATCGGTGTTCCAACCGAAAAACCGAGTCAAGCCTATTTGTTGCGGAGCCCCAGCCCCTATGAAGCACAACGTCATCCTTGTCGTGCTCGACGGCCTGAATTACGAGGTTGCCCGACACGCCATGGGGCACTTGCAGGCCTATGTCGGCGCAGGACGCGCAGCACTGTACAAACTGGAATGTGAACTGCCGGCCCTGTCCCGGCCACTGTACGAATGCATCCTCACCGGCGTCCCGCCGATCGAGAGCGGCATCGTCCACAACAACGTCTCGCGCCTGTCCAACCAGCGCAGCATTTTCCATTACGCCACCGACGCCGGTTTATCCACGGCGGCGGCGGCGTATCACTGGGTCAGCGAGTTGTATAACCGCTCGCCCTTTATCGCCGCCCGGGATCGGCATACCAGCGACCCGGCCCTGGCGATCCAGCACGGGCATTTCTACTGGAATGACCATTACCCGGACTCGCACCTGTTTGCCGACGCCGAAAGCCTGCGCCTCAAACACGCGCCGAATTTCCTGGTGGTGCACCCGATGAACATCGACGATTCCGGCCACAAGCACGGCCTCGACACCCCGCAATACCGCAACAGCGCGCGCTCGGCCGACATCATCCTCGCCGACTACCTGCAAGGCTGGCTCGACGCCGGTTACCAGGTACTGGTGACGGCCGACCACGGCATGAACAACGACCGCTCCCACAACGGCCTGCTGCCGGAAGAACGGGAAGTGCCGCTGTTTGTGCTGGGTGATGCTTTCAGCCTCGACACCCACGCCACGCCCAAACAAACCGAGCTGTGCGGCACCGTCTGCGAGCTGTTGGGTGTACCCCACGACAAACCTGTATGCCGGGAGCTGTTGAAGTGAATTCAGTGATCCGCGGCAAATGGCTGGCCGCCTTGTGCCTGGTGCCCTTCGCGCTGTTTTTTATCGTGTTCGAGATCGCTCCGCTGTTCTGGGTGCTGGTCAGCAGCCTGCAATCGGAAGAGTTTGGCTGGGGCCTGGCCAACTTCAGCAAGATCGCCAATTCGAAGTTCTACCTGCAGGCAATCCAGTACAGCCTGGAGATCAGTTTCTACTCCAGTGTGTTCGGGATCGTCATTGCCGTGCTGGGCAGTTACTCGCTGCGTCGGGTGGATGGCCGGCTGCGCAATTTCGTGACCGCCTTCGCCAACATGACCAGCAACTTCTCCGGTGTACCCCTGGCCTTCGCCTTCATCATCCTGCTGGGGTTCAACGGCAGCATCACCATCATGCTCAAGCAGGCCGGGATCATTCAGGACTTCAACCTGTATTCCAAGACCGGATTGATCATCCTTTATACCTATTTCCAGATTCCCCTCGGCGTGCTGCTGCTCTACCCGGCCTTTGACGCGTTGCGTGAAGACTGGCGCGAGTCCGCTTCGTTGCTCGGCGCGGATGGCTGGCAATACTGGCGGCATATCGGCTTGCCGGTGCTGACCCCGGCGCTGCTGGGCACCTTCGTGATCCTGCTGGCCAACGCCCTCGGCGCCTACGCCACGGTCTATGCGCTGACCACCGGCAACTTCAACGTGCTGCCGATCCGCATCGCGGCGATGGTCTCCGGCGATATTTCCCTGGACCCGAACATGGCCAGTGCCCTGGCCGTGGTGCTGGTAGCGCTGATGACCGTGGTGACCGTGGTCCATCAACTGCTGCTCAAGAGGAGCTACCATGTCTCGCGCTGAACCTGGCTCGGCCGCCCTCTACCACCGCGTAGTGGTGTACCTGTTGCTTGCTGTCCTGGTGCTGCCATTGCTCGGCACCCTGGTCTACTCCATCGCCAGCAGTTGGTCGGCGACCATCCTGCCATCCGGCTTTACCTTCAAATGGTATATCCAGCTGTGGAGTGACCCGCGCTTCCTGAATGCCTTCGGCCAGTCGCTGCTGGTGTGCGTCGGCGCGCTGATCTTGTCGGTGGTGCTGATCCTGCCGCTGCTGTTTGTGGTGCATTACCACTTTCCGAAACTCGACGCGCTGATGAACATTTTGATCCTGCTGCCCTTCGCGGTGCCGCCGGTGGTGTCGTCGGTGGGGCTGTTGCAGCTCTACGGTTCGGGACCGTTTGCGATGGTGGGTACGCCGTGGATCCTGATCGGCTGCTATTTCACCGTGGCGCTGCCGTTCATGTACCGGGCGATCACCAACAACCTGCAAGCGATCAACCTGCGGGACTTGATGGACGCCGCCCAACTGCTCGGTGCCAGCACCTTCCAGGCGGCGTTCCTGGTGGTGCTGCCCAACCTGCGCAAGGGCTTGATGGTGGCATTGCTGCTGTCGTTCTCGTTCCTGTTCGGCGAGTTCGTGTTCGCCAACATCCTGGTGGGCACCCGCTACGAAACCCTGCAGGTGTACCTCAACAATATGCGTAACAGCAGCGGCCACTTCACCAGTGCCCTGGTGATCTCCTATTTCTTCTTTGTGCTGGTGCTGACCTGGGCCGCCAACATCTTGAACAAGGACAAAAGCCAATGAGCTTCGTCAGCGTCCAACACCTGCAGAAAGGCTACGCCGGTACGCCGGTATTCAGTGACATCAACTGCGAAATCGCCAAGGGCGAATTCGTCACCCTGCTTGGCCCGTCGGGCTGCGGCAAGTCGACCCTGCTGCGCTGCATCGCCGGCCTGACCTCGGTGGACAGCGGGAAAATCCTGCTGGATGGCCAGGACATCGTCCCGCTGAGCCCACAGAAACGGCATATCGGCATGGTGTTCCAGAGCTACGCGCTGTTCCCCAACATGACCGTGGAACAGAACGTCGCCTTCGGCCTGCGCATGCAGAAGGTCAATGCCGACGACAGCCACAAACGCGTGCAGGAAGTGTTGCAACTGGTGGAGCTGAAAGAACTCGCCGGCCGCTACCCGCACCAGATGTCCGGCGGCCAGTGCCAGCGCGTGGCCCTCGCCCGCTCGCTGGTGACGCGCCCGCGTCTGTTGCTGCTGGATGAACCGCTGTCGGCCCTCGACGCACGGATTCGCAAGCACCTGCGCGAACAGATTCGCCAGATCCAGCGCGAGCTGGGCCTGACCACCATCTTCGTGACCCATGATCAGGAAGAAGCCCTGACCATGTCCGACCGGATCTTCCTGATGAACCAGGGCAAGATCGTGCAGAGCGGCGATGCCGAGACCCTCTACACCGCGCCGGTGGATGTGTTCGCCGCGGGCTTTATCGGCAACTACAACCTGCTGGACGCCGACAAGGCCAGCAAACTGTTGCAGCGCCCGATCACCGGGCGCATCGCCATTCGCCCGGAGGCCATCGAGCTCAGCCGCAGCGGTGAGCTGGATGCGTTGGTGCGCAGCCACAGCCTGTTGGGCAACGTGATTCGCTACCGCATCGAAGCCCGGGGCGTGGAATTGGTGGTGGACGTGCTCAACCGCTCGGCTGACGATCTGCACCCGGATGGTCAGAGATTGGCACTTTCCATCGACCCAAGTGCGTTGTGTGAAGTAGCCTGACGCACGATTTATTTGAGAGAGCGTGACAGATGGCATTGGTAATTTTTGATCTGGACGACACCCTGATCCACGGCGACTGCGCCACCCTGTGGAGCGAGCAGATGGGCCGCCTGGGCTGGGTGGATGGTGAGTCGTTCATGCGCAAGAACGACGAACTGATGGCGGCCTACAGCCGCGGTGAGCTGGCCATGGAGGATTTCATGGACTTCAGCCTGGAGCCGATGATTGGCCGCACGCCGGAAGAGATCGAGCACCTTGTAGAGCCGTGGGTGGAAGACGTTATCGAGCCGCTGATCTACAGCGAAGCCACCCGTACCATTGCACAGCACCGCAAGAATGGTGACCGGATTTTGGTGATCTCGGCGTCGGGGACGCACCTGGTCAAGCCGATTGCGGCGCGTATCGGCATTGATGAAGTATTGGGGATTGAGCTGGACGTCGCCCATGGGGTGTACAGCGGCAAGACCACAGGTGTACTGACGTACCGCGAAGGCAAGATCACCCGCCTGATGGAATGGCTGGAGCAGGAAGGCGAGCACCTTGATGGAGCGTACTTCTACTCGGATTCGCGCAATGATTTGCCACTGTTGCTGAAGGTGGAGAATCCGCAGGTGGTGAACCCGGATCCGGTTTTGCGGGCGCATGCTGAGAAGGCTGGGTGGCCGATTCATCTTTGGGTCTGACGTTTTGCGCTGGTTTGAGGTGAGTACATATCCGTTATTTAGGTAACGGCCGCCTATGGTTTCGCTCTTACAGCGACTCACTTTGGAAAAGCCCCAAA
>NZ_JACAPM010000005.1:0-67156 GCF_013385695.1 Pseudomonas sp. D8002 | reverse complement strand
TACCTAAATAACGGATATACACCCCGCCCCCCCCTCTCACCCCAACAACTCACTCATCGCAATAATCTGCTCCGCCACCTGAATCAGCTTCTGCTGCCGACTCATCGCCTGACGCCGCATCAGCGTGTAGGCCTCTTCCTCATTACACCCCTTCATTTTCATCAACAACCCCTTGGCCGTTTCGATCCGCTTGCGTTCGGCCAACTGCTGATCCCGCGCCTGCAACTGCGCGCGTAGCGCCTGGTCACTCTCGAACCGCGCCATCGCCACATCCAGAATCGGCTGCAACCGCTGCGCCTGAATCCCCTCGACAATGTAGGCACTCACCCCGGACTTGATCGCCTGACGCATCACCCCCGGATCATGCTCATCGGTAAACATCACAATCGGCCGTGGCTGGTCGCGACTCACCAGCACCACCTGCTCCATCACATCGCGTCCCGGCGACTCGGTATCGATCAAAATCACGTCCGGGCGCACCGCTTCGACCCGCGCCGGCAAGTCGATCGTCAACCCCGACTCATCGATCACCTCAAACCCGGCCTCGGTCAACGCAGCCTTGAGCCGCCCGACCTTGCGCGGTGTGTCATTGATCAACAGGATTCGTAGCATGGGTTCCTCCTGTCAGCGCAAGGCCTGGCGGCTGGCAACATCTGCCATGGCATGCAGGCGAAAGCTGCGGGCATACCCGGCCGGGTCCGAACCGTCCCAGATTTTTCCGTCGATCAACTGGCTGCTGCGCATGGCCTCGCCACCGGCAGGCACGCCCACGGCGCTGGCCGCCTGGCGATAGATGTCCAGTTGTTGCACACGCCGGGCAACGCCGAGGTAGTCCGGGTCCTCCCGCAGCAGGCCCCAGCGGCGGAACTGGGTCATGAACCACATGCCATCAGACAGGTAGGGCAGGTTCACCTCGCCGTCGCCATAAAAACGCAGCGCGTGGGGATCCTGCCAGTGGTTGCCGAGGCCGTCATCGTAGTCGCCGAGCAGGCGCGGTTCGATGCAATCGAGCGGGGCGTCGAGGTACTGCGGGGCGCTCAGCAACTGTGCAGTGGAGCGGCGGTTTTCCGTGCTCTGTTCGATAAAACGGCTGGCCTGCAGGATCGCCATCACCAGTACCCGGGCGGTATTGGGGTATTGCTCGACAAATGCCTGGGTGCAGCCGAGGACTTTTTCCGGATGGTCCGGCCACAGTGCCTGGGTGGTGGCCAGGGTAAAGCCCTGGTTCTGCTTCACCGCACTGGCGCACCAGGGCTCGCCCACACAAAAGCCGTCGATGCGCCCGGCTTGCAGGTGCGCAACCATCTGCGGCGGCGGCACCACCACACTGTCCACATCCTGCAGGGGATGGATGCCCTGGCTGGCCAGCCAGTAATACAACCACATGGCGTGGGTACCTGTGGGAAAGGTCTGGGCGAAGGTGAGTTTTGTTCGGCTTTGGTGCACGTGGCGGTCCAGTGCCTCAGGACTGGTCACCCCCAGCTGTTGCAGGCCACGGGACAGGTTGATGCTCTGGCCGTTCTGGTTCAGGCCCATCAGCACCGCCATATCGGTGGGTGCCACGCCGCCGATGCCCAGGTGCACGGCGTAGATCAGGCCGTACAGGCTGTGGGCGGCGTCCAGTTCGCCGCTGACCAGGTTGTCCCGCAGGCTGGCCCATGATGACTGGCGCCTGAGATTCAAGGTCAGGCCATAGGGCTGGGCGAAGCCCTGGGTGGCGGCGACCACCACCGAGGCGCAATCGCTCAGGGCCATGAAACCCAGGTTGAGGCTGCTCTTTTCCGGGGCATCGCTGCCGTTGACCCAAGCCAGGGGATCACTCATCAATACGTACCTTTCATAAAAAAACGCCGTTCCGTCGGGTACTCAGAGGAAGAGCCCGGGGTAACGACGTCTGTGTCCTTGAGCCCGTTCCGCCGTTGGCGCGAGCTGCGATAGACAAGGCAAAGCAAGGCACATGCCACGATGCGCACAGGATGGGCTGGGCGTCAGCTTTCCATCAGGATTGAAATTGGCCTGCCTCGCAGTATGGCCGCTCTTTCAGCCCGGGCCATGCAGGCATGTTCAGCCACCTTCACCGTTTCTCGACGCTGCTTTTCGGCCTGGTGCTGCTGGGCAGCCCCGGCGCGTTCGGGGGCTCCTACCAGGCCCGTGATGAAAGCCTGCACACTTTTTTTACCGCGTTGTCCCTGCCGCTGGGGCAGCCGATCGTTGTCAGTCAGGCGGCAGCTCGCAAGCGCATCAGCGGGGCGTTCGATTTCGACTCGCCCCAACCGCTGCTGGAGTCGGTCGCCCAGCAGCAAGGCCTGATCTGGTACACCGATGGCCAGGTGCTTTACCTCTATGACGCCGACGAGGCGAAAAGCTCGGTAGTGACCCTGCGGCATATCTCGGTCGACCTCCTGCGCGGGTTCATGCGCCGTTCGGGGCTCGAAGAGGCGCGCTACCCGCTGCGTGCGAGTGGGGCGCGGGTGTTCTACGTGTCCGGGCCGCCGAACTATGTCGACCATGTGCTGCGCCTGGCCCAACTGATGGACCGCCAGCGTGCGGAACTGCGCCTGGGGCCGCAGCGGATCGGGGTGGTGCAGGTGCTCAACACCCACGTTGCAGACCGCGAGTACAACATGGGCGACAGAACCGTCACGGTGCCGGGCATGGCATCGATGATCGAAAAACTGCTGGCCGTCGAGCAGGAGAGTGCGTCCCCGCGGCAACCCGGATTACTGGCCGACAAGAATATCTCGGTGCTGGCGTACCCGGACACCAACAGCCTGCTGATCAAGGGCAAGCCCGCGCAGGTGAGCTTTATCGAAGGTCTGGTGGCAGAACTGGACGTACCGAAGCGCGCGGTGGAGGTTTCGATGTGGCTGGTGGATGTGGACCGCGATGAGCTCAAGAAGATCGGCGCGACCATGCACAAGGGGGCGGACAAGCCTTCAGCTACCCGGGTCATGGCACCCATCGAGGACGAAGCATTCATGCAGCGGATCACCGCCTTGGAGTTGCGCAGGCGAGCGAGGGTCACGACGTTGCCGGTGATTCTCACCCAGGAGAATGTGCCCGCGGTTTTCAACGACAACCAGACGTTCTATCTGCCCCGGCCGGGTGAAGAACACGACGAATGGCAACCGGTGGTCTTTGGTACGCAGGTCAGTGTTCTGCCGCGCTTCGCCGAGGCGAATGAAATCGAGATGCTGCTCACCGTCGAGGACGGCCGCCAGATGGGCAAGGCTGCCAGTCGCGACAAACCCTCGGCGGGGGTGGAGCGGATGGGGATCAACACGGTGGTGCGTGTGGCTCCGGGCAGGCGATTGCTGGTGGGGAATTTTCAGCGCGATACCGGCACAGCCTTGCTCGGACGCTACAACGGGCCCATGGCCAACAGTGTGCGATTGTTTGTGATTCAGGCGACGGCGGTCGCAAATGTGCTGCATACCGCTGCCGAGCCGGGGCAGGCGCCGCCGTTGACGCGCTCCCAGCATGAGCAGGTGAAGCGGGCATTTAACCGGGTGACCGAAGGATAAGAACGTTGGTGGCGCGCCTGGGCGGGCATCGCCGAAAGGTCCTACGTGCCCAGTCTGAAAAAATCAGTGCCTATGGGGTTTTTTCCTCTCCTATACAGCGAGTGGGCTTTTTATAGTCGCGACCTTCAGGAAACCAGTGTTGGAAGGTGAGTTGGGTGCGGAGGTACGAATGGCCGTGGTGAACGATGGGGTACTGGCTACCCCCATGGTCTTTGAGCGCTGGACGTTGCACGGTGACGGTAGATTGACCAGTGAAGACTCGGATATTCAACTCCCGCCCAAGGAGTGGCAGGTGTTGCGCCTGTTGCTGTCCTCGGCCGGAGTGCTGGTGACCAAGGACCACTTGCTGGAACAGGCATGGCCCCATAACGAGGCCACGGAAGAGTCCCTGACCCGTTGCATCTGTTCGCTGCGCAAATATTTGAAGGGCGGCAAGGGTCTGATCAAGACGGTATACGGCAAAGGGTACCGGGTGACCTGTGCGGTCAGGATGACCAGCCTGACGGTGGGCGCTGTCTGTTCCACCTGCGGTCGGGGGCAGGCATGAGCAGCGCCCGGTGCAAGGGGGCGCTGCTGCTGATGCTCACGCTCGGCTTCGGCAATGAAGCCCGGGCGTATTGCTGGGCCGAGGCTGCCAGCCGATACGGCATGGAGCCGGAATTGTTGCAGGCCATCGCCGCAGTGGAGTCGGGCTACCGCGCCAAGGCCATGAATTACGCCAACAACAACGGCACCCGTGATATCGGGCTGATGCAGATCAACAGCATTCACCTGCCGCGCCTGCTCAAGGAGGGCATTACCGAGCAGCGCTTGCTGGATGAGCCTTGCCTGTCGGTGGAGGTGGGGGCGTCGATCCTTGCCGACTTCGTCAAACAGTTCGGCTACAACTGGACAGCGATCGGTTCCTACAATGTGGGCGGCGGGCCCGGGCCTCAGCGTGAGGCCCTGCGTCTTCGCTATGCGCAAAAAATCTGGGCCCGCTATGAGGAACTGATGACGCACCGTAACTGACGATTGGACGGCACGCCTCGCATGCAGCCCGTCACCCCGGCTATAATCGCCGCCACCTTTCGCCGCCATCCGAGTCAAGCCCGCCCATGTATACCCTGGCCCGCCAGCTGTTGTTCAAACTCTCTCCGGAAACTTCCCACGATCTGTCCCTGGACTTGATCGGTGCCGGTGGCCGCCTGGGGCTCAATGGCCTGGTGTGCAAGGCCCCGGCGAAAATGCCGGTGTCGGTGATGGGGCTCGATTTCCCCAACCCGGTAGGCCTGGCTGCGGGTTTGGACAAAAACGGCGCGGCCATCGACGGTTTTGCGCAGCTGGGTTTTGGCTTTGTCGAAATCGGCACCGTGACCCCACGGCCGCAGCCGGGCAACCCGAAGCCGCGGATCTTCCGCCTGCCGGAAGCCGAGGCGATCATCAATCGCATGGGCTTCAACAACCTGGGTGTGGATAACCTGCTGTCACGGGTTCAGGCGGCGAAGTACACCGGTATCCTCGGGATCAATATCGGCAAAAACTTCGACACGCCGGTGGAGCGTGCGGTGGATGACTATCTGATTTGCCTGGACAAGGTCTACGCCCACGCCAGCTACGTCACGGTCAACGTCAGCTCGCCTAACACCCCGGGCCTGCGCAGCCTGCAGTTTGGCGACTCCCTCAAGCAACTGCTCGAAGCCTTGCGTCAGCGCCAGGAAGATTTGGCTGTGCGCCACGGCAAGCGTGTGCCCCTGGCAATCAAGATTGCCCCGGACATGAACGACGAAGAGACCGTACTGGTGGCCCAGGCCCTGGTGGATTCGGGCATGGATGCGGTGATCGCCACCAACACCACCCTGAGCCGCGTCGGTGTCGAAGGCCTGGCGTATGGTGACGAAGCGGGCGGCTTGTCCGGTGCGCCGGTACGCGACCAGAGCACCCACATCGTCAAGGTGCTGGCGGCCGAGTTGGCAGGGCGCTTGCCGATCATTGCCGTGGGTGGCATCACCGAGGGCAAGCACGCGGCCGAGAAAATCGCCGCCGGCGCGAGCCTGGTGCAGTTGTACTCCGGCTTTATCTACAAGGGCCCGGCGTTGATTCGCCAGGCGGTGGATGCGATTGCGGCATTGCCGCGCGGCTGACAACAGGCAATAAAAAGGGCTCCTTGAAGGAGCCCCTGGGCCGAAGCCCGCCGCCCGGATGGGGCGTGCGTGGTTAAGTGGTTGCGTATTCGTGCTGGTGTCGGAATTAAATGCCCTTGATTAGCCGACGGCGTGAAGTTCGTTGAGTCTGTGGATTCCCGCAGTGCCAGTCATACCGTCCCAGTTGTCGCCGCGTCCTTCTCGCCAGCCGTTGATCCAGGCTTGGCGTACCGACGGTAGAGTAAATGGGCAAAGCTCACGGGATTTGCCATGAACGCCATATTGATATCCGCGTAAAAATGCTCTTTCCAACGGATCACGCTTAAGTCTTCTCATAGGGTGTTTCCCTCACTTGTTGACTGTCTTGATATCCTTCGGCCTCGTCCGAGGCCGGGCAGAGTTTTTCTGCCGTTGGTGCGCTCGCTGCCGGCGTGGCGAGCTATGTGTTGGCGTCGTTACGGCGCCAACCTGTGTTGAGTTCTAACCAATAGGTCACATGGATTCAATGATCGTTTTGTCATAAGCACGTAACGATAATGATGCTATAGCCATAAGCTGGGATGGCTTTTCGCCCCTTTTGTTGGGCAAACCCAGCTATGATGTGCCCTTCAAAGAGGATGGGTTTAATCCTTTAGTGAGAATGTCCGCCTGTTGCAGTCGGTTATTATTCGACGAAGGGTCGGAATGTTTCTTCTTGTTGCTTCAAATACTTGAACTGCCCCGTCGATAAAGGCCCGAAAGGCCGGTAGCCGGGGTGGAACGGCACATTCGTGCCACACGAGCGTTCTTCAAGAAAAGCGCTTGATTGAAAACCGAACGCGCGATGCGTCGCCCGTTCACTTATTGCTGAAAAGCCTGGAATGCCCCATGTCGGACCGTTTTGAACTCTTCCTCACCTGCCCCAAGGGCCTCGAAGGCCTGCTGATCGAGGAAGCCGTGGGGCTTGGCCTTGAGGAAGCCCGCGAGCACACCTCGGCCGTGCGCGGCATGGCCGACATGGAGACCGCCTACCGCCTGTGCCTCTGGTCGCGCCTGGCCAACCGCGTGTTGCTGGTGCTCAAGCGCTTCCCGATGAAGGACGCCGAAGACCTGTACCACGGGGTGCTGGACATCGAGTGGGAAGACCACATGCTCGCCGACGGCACCCTGGCCGTTGAATTCAGCGGCCATGGCTCGGGCATCGACAACACCCACTTCGGCGCGCTGAAGGTCAAGGATGCGATTGTCGACAAGCTGCGCACCCCGACCGGCGAACGTCCATCCATCGACAAGATCAACCCGGACCTGCGCATCCACCTGCGCCTGGACCGTGGCGAAGCGATCCTTTCCCTTGATTTGTCCGGCCACAGCCTGCACCAGCGCGGCTACCGCCTGCAGCAGGGCGCGGCACCGTTGAAAGAGAACCTGGCGGCGGCGATCCTGATTCGCTCCGGCTGGCCGCGCATCGCTGCCGAAGGCGGCGCGCTGACGGACCCGATGTGCGGCGTCGGTACCTTCCTGGTGGAAGGCGCGATGATCGCCGCCGACATTGCGCCCAACCTGAACCGTGAGCTGTGGGGTTTCACCGCCTGGCTTGGCCACGTTCCGGCGCTGTGGAAAAAACTTCACACAGAGGCCAGCGAACGTGCCGCCATCGGCATGGCCAAGCCACCGCTGTGGATTCGTGGTTACGAGGCGGATCCTCGCCTGATCCAACCCGCCCGTAACAACATCGAACGCGCAGGCCTTAGCCACTGGATCAAGATCTACCAGGGCGAAGTCGGTACCTTCGAGCCGCGTCCGGACCAGAACCAGAAAGGCCTGGTGATCTGCAACCCGCCGTATGGCGAGCGTCTGGGTGATGAAGCCAGCCTGTTGTACCTCTATCAGAACCTCGGCGAGCGTCTGCGCCAGGCGTGCCTGGGCTGGGAAGCGGCGGTGTTCACCGGTGCTCCGGACCTGGGCAAGCGCATGGGCATCCGCAGCCACAAACAGTATTCGTTCTGGAACGGCGCCTTGCCGTGCAAATTGCTGCTGATCAAGGTCACCCCGGACCAGTTCGTCACCGGCGAGCGTCGCACCCCGGAACAACGCCAGGCCGAGCGCGAGCAAGCGGCCTACGACCAGGCGCCGACCGAGCCGCAAGAGCGCCAGTACAACAAGAACGGGAACCCGATCAAACCCGCCCCGGCCCCAGTGGTCGAGCAGGCGCGCTTGAGCGAAGGCGGGCAGATGTTTGCCAACCGCCTGCAAAAGAACCTGAAACTGCTGGGCAAGTGGGCCAAGCGCGAAGGCGTCGATTGCTACCGTGTGTACGATGCCGACATGCCGGAATACTCCATGGCCATCGACCTGTACCACGACTGGGTCCACGTCCAGGAATACGTGGCGCCGAAGTCGATTGACCCGGAAAAAGCTTCGGCACGCATGTTCGATGCCCTGGCGGCCATTCCCCAGGCGCTGGGCATCGACAAGAACCGTGTGGTGGTCAAGCGTCGCGAACGCCAGAGCGGCACCAAGCAGTACGAGCGCCAGAGCGCCCAGGGCAAGTTCACCGAGGTCAGCGAAGGCGGCGTCAAGTTGCTGGTCAACCTGACCGATTACCTGGACACCGGCCTGTTCCTCGACCACCGTCCAATGCGCATGCGCATCCAGAAAGAGGCGGCCGGCAAACGCTTCCTCAACCTGTATTGCTACACCGCTACCGCGAGTGTGCACGCCGCCAAGGGTGGCGCGCGCAGCACCACCAGCGTCGACCTGTCGAAGACCTACCTGGACTGGGCGCGCCGCAACTTCTCCCTCAACGGTTTCTCCGACAAGAACCGCCTGGAGCAGGGCGACGTGATGGCCTGGCTGGAAGCCAGCCGCGATGAGTTCGACATGATCTTCATCGACCCGCCGACCTTCTCCAACTCCAAGCGCATGGAAGGCATCTTCGACGTGCAACGCGACCACGTGCAGTTGCTGGACCTGGCCATGGCGCGCCTGGCACCGGGCGGCGTGTTGTACTTCTCGAACAACTTCCGCAAGTTCCAGCTGGAAGACAACCTCGTCGAGCGGTATGCCGTCGAAGAGATCAGCGACAAGACCATCGACCCGGATTTTGCGCGTAACGCCAAGATCCATCGGGCGTGGAAAATCACCGCGCGCTGATCACTGCGTTCTGAAGCCGCAGGCCCGGATCATTCCGGCCTTGCGGCTTTTTTTTGCGCTGGTCAAACGCAAGTCCTGTGGCTATAACTTAGGACCTGGCCAAAGTGACGCACCCGCACGCTGGCGTTCCGAGTCTTGTCTATGCCGCTGCATGCCGTCCGCCCGAAAATCCTAGGCTTTATCAGTGAGCAGGTGTCGGCGTGGCTGGTGGCGGTGGTGGTGTTGCTGGCCGGTATCGCGCTGACGATTGTCGTCGCCTGGGCCGCGTCCGAGCTTTACCAGCAGCAGATGCGCCAGCGCTTTCAACTGCTGGTCAACGAGCGCTACAGCCGTCTCCAGGAGCGTTTCGAGGACCAGGAACAACGCCTGGGCAGCCTGCGGCGGTTCTTCGTCAATTCAAATACAGTCTCGCGCAAAGAGTTCGAAGGGTTCGCGCAGCCCTTGCTGTTGCGTACCCGCGCCTATGCCTGGGCACCCCGGGTTTTGCGTGACCAGCGCGGTGCGTTCGAGCAGGCAATCACGGCGGAGCGCGGTGCGAATTTCTCCATTCGTGAATTGAATGCGGCGGGCGAACTGACCCCGGCGACTGATCGCGATGAGTATGTGCCGGTGTTGTACAGCCAGACCCAGAGCATTCTCGGCTCGCCGCTGGGTTTTGACCTGTTGGCCCAGCCACTGCGGCGCTCGACGGTGGAGCGTGCGCAACAGTCAGGGAAGATGGCGGTGTCCCAGCCCATGCAACTGGTGGGTGTGGAGCCGGCCTATGCCATGGGTGTATTGCTGGTAGCACCGGTCAGCCGGGCACCGACGACACAAGTGCCCAACAGTGAACCTTACGGCTACGTCATGGCGGTGATCAGCATGCGCCAGCTGGTGGCCGATGGCTTGCCCAAGGCCGCACGGGACAACCTGGTGATGCAGATTGTCGACACCTCCGATGCAGAGCAACGGGTGTTGTACGAATCCAGCAACCCCGTGGCAGACAGTGACCTGGTGGCAGCACGCCGGCTGACGCTCGGCGACCACGTCTACGCCTTGAGCCTGCGCCCCAGCCAGGTGTTCCAGCAGGGCAATCACTCGTCGCTGGTCAGTATCCTGGTCATGGGCAGCCTGCTGAGTGTGCTGCTCAGTGCGTTGCTCTACGTGGTGGTCAGCCAGCGCCAGCGCGCATTGAAGCTGGTGGAGCAGCGCACCGCCCAATTGCGTCAGCGGGAACAGGAACTGCGAGGCACCCACGGCCAACTGCGCAGCGTGCTCAATGCGGCCACCCAGGTGGCGATCATCGCGACGGACTTGCGCGGTGTGATCACCACCTTCAACGCCGGCGCCGAGCAGATGCTGGGCTTTGAAGCACAAGAGGTACTGGGCCACCTGACCCTCGAAAGCCTGCACCTGGCCCCCGAGCTGGAAGCCCGTGCCGCGCAATTGAGCGCAATCCTCGGCAAGCGCATCGCGCCAGCCCAGGCGATGCTGGTGGACAGCGCCGATGCAGTGCATGAGGCCCGCGAGTGGACGCTGGTGCGCAAGGACGGCAGCCAACTGACGGTGAACATGCTCGCCACTGTTCTGCTGGACGAGCATGGCCTGTGGGTCGGGCACCTGGCGATCTGCCTGGATGTCACCGAGCAGAAGCGCGCCTATGAGGCACTGGCCGCGCGGGACCGCCTGCTGAAGAAACTCAGCGCCCATGTGCCCGGCGGTATTTTCCAGTTCATCCTGGAACCGAACAATGTCTCGCGTTTCATTTATGCCAGCGATGGCATCCGCGACATCTACGAAATCGAGCCTGGGGTGTTGCAGCAGGATGCGCGAAAGGTCTTCGAGCGGATTCATCCGCTGGATGTCGAGCGGGTACGGGAGTCCATTCGCCTGTCCACCCTGCAACTGAGCCATTGGCGTGAAGAATACCGGGTGCAGTTGCCCCATCGGGGGCTGCGCTGGGTTCGCGGTGAGGCGACGCCGGAAGAGCTGGCCGGTGGCGGTACGTTATGGCATGGCTATGTGTCGGATATTTCCGATCTCAAGCGGGTCGAGGAAGAGCTGCGGGCGCTGTCGATTACCGATTCCCTGACCGGCATTCATAACCGACGCTACTTCCAGGACCGGCTGAAGGCCGAGATGATCCGGGTCAAGCGTGCCTCGGGGGCGTTGTCGGTGATCATGTTCGACATCGATCACTTCAAGCGCATCAACGACCAGCATGGTCACGCGGTGGGTGATGAAGTGCTCAAGGAGTTATGCCGGCGCATCAGCCAGCGGTTACGACGCACGGATGTGTTTTGCCGGCTGGGCGGCGAGGAGTTTGTGGTGCTGTGCGCCAATACCGACGGCAGCCAGGCGTTCAATGTTGCCCTGGAGTTGTGGCAGGCGTTGCGCGGTGAGCCGATGGAAGGTGTCGGCACGGTGACGGCGAGCTTCGGGGTCGCCAGTTGGCGGGTCGAGGAGGGCGTCGACAGCTTGTTGCTGCGGGCGGATTCGGGTGTCTATGCCGCCAAGCAGGCGGGCAGGGACAGGGTTGAGGCAGAGCGGGTGCTTGCCTGAAGTGCACGGCCATTCAAGCTATTAGAGATCAATGTGGGAGCTGGCTTGCCTGCGATAGCATCACCTCGGTATTCCTGATAGACCGAGGCGTATACATCGCAGGCAAGCCAGCTCCCACATTTGATATTTGCTGCTGTTAGAGGACCGGGGCCGCCGCCGCCAGTTTCGGCTGGCGATACAGGTCCAGCAGCACCTGGTCCAGTACCGAGGACGCGCCCCACGGTTTCGGATCGTTGAGAATCGCCACCACAGCCCAGGTATTGCCATTGTTGTCGCGGCTGAACCCGGCAATCGCCCGCACGGTGTTCAGGGTGCCGGTCTTGACGTGGGCTTCGCCGCGCATGGCCGTGGTCTTCAGGCGTTTACGCATGGTGCCGTCGGTGCCGGCAATCGGCAGCGAACTGATGTACTCCGCCGCGTACGGGCTTCTCCACGCCGCTTGCAGCATGGTCGCCATCTCGCGGGCGCTGACCCGTTCAGCACGGGACAGGCCGGAGCCGTTCTCCATCACAAGGTGCGGCGCGGTGATGCCTTTTTTCGCCAGCCACTGGCGCACCACGCGCTGGGCGGCCTTGGCGTCGTCGCCGTCGGCATCGGTGCGGTACTGCGCACCCAGGCTCAGGAACAACTGCTGGGCCATGGTGTTGTTACTGTATTTGTTGATGTCGCGGATGATCTCCGCCAGGTCCGGCGAGAACGCACGAGCCAGCACTTTGGCGTTCTTCGGTACCGGCGCCTGGATGTCGCGGCCCTGGATGCTGCCGCCCAGTTCCTTCCAGATCGCCCGAACGGCGCCGGCGGTGTAGGTGGCGTGGTCCAGCAACGACAGATACGTCTGCGAACTGCAGCCGTCCGCCAACTGGCCGCTGACGGTCACGGTGACGCTGCCGTCGGCGGCGGTCATCGGGCTGTAGCGCACATCGCCGGTGCATTGCTTGGCGTTGGAGACCTTGACCTGGTTGTCGATGCGGATGCTCGCAATCGGCGGCTCGACCGAGACCAGCACCTTGCCCGAATCATTGCGGGTGACGAAGCGCAGCGCCTTGAGGTTGACCATCAAGGCATCGGGCTTGACCAGGAACGGCTTGTTCTCGTCGTTGCCGTCGTCATTGAACTCCGGCAGTTGCGGCGGGATGAAGAAGCCACGGTCCAGCACCAGGTCGCCGGTCACTTGCTGCACGCCATTGGCCCGCAGGTCGCGCATCAGCAGCCAGAGTTTTTCCATGTTCAGCTTGGGGTCGCCGCCGCCCTTGAGGTACAGGTTGCCGTTCAGGATCCCGCCGCTCAGGGTGCCGTCGGTGTAGAACTCGGTTTTCCACTGATGGTTGGGACCGAGCATTTCCAAGGCCGCGTAGGTGGTGACCAGCTTCATGGTCGAGGCCGGGTTGACCGACACGTCGGCGTTGAACACGGTAGGTGTGCCCGGGCCATTGAGGGGAATCATCACCAGGGACAGGGCATTGTTTTGCAGCTTGGCTTTCTGGAGGGCTTCCTGGACCTTGGGCGGCAGGGAAGTGTTGATCGGGGCGGCGGTAACGGAAAAGGCCAGGGGCAGAAGAAAACTGGCGAGTAACAGTGGACGCAAAGATTTGATCATAAGAATTAAAACCCTACTGCTGAGGGGGTAAAAAGGTGAGGGGTATGTACGAAAAATCCCTCAATGGTCATGAAAGTGTCGGCATTATGCCCCAAGGCTGTCGCACTTGTGGCTGAACGATAGCTGCAATTGGCGGTTTTTTTTACTGGCACTCTGCCGCCTGTCCCAGAGAATCGGGCAAAGGCCTGCTTAAACTGCTAAAGTGCCGCCCGTTATTACTTAAGAGGATTGTTCCAATGGCGACTAACCGTTCCCGGCGTCTGCGCAAAAAACTGTGCGTTGATGAATTTCAAGAGCTGGGTTTCGAACTGAACCTGGACTTCAAAGAAGGTTTGGACGATGAAGCGGTTGACGCTTTCCTCGAAGCATTCCTCACTGAAGCGATGGACGGCAACGGCCTGGACTACGTCGGCGGTGATGACTTCGGTCTGGTTTGCAAAGCCACCCGTGGTTCGGTCAACGAAGAACAGCGTGCCGCTGTTGAAGCGTGGCTGAAGGCTCGTCCAGAGCTGACCCGCGTTGAAGTCAGCGCCCTGCTGGACGCTTGGCACCCAGAAAAGCCGATTAACCCGGCAGTCTGATGTCATGAAAAAGCGACCCGCCCGGGTCGCTTTTTCGTTACTGGGTCTAAAGAATCAGGCCTTGCGCCAGTTCAGAATCACCAGCGTCAACACCCCCGCGACAATTCCCCAGAACGCCGAACCGATGGAAAACAACGTCAACCCCGACGCTGTGACCATGAAGGTGATCAACGCAGCTTCCCGTTCCCTGGGTTCATTCATGGCGATGCTCAGGCCATTGATGATCGAGCCAAACAATGCCAGTGCCGCAATCGACAGCACCAGTTCCTTGGGCAGGGCGGCGAATAACGCGGCCAATGTCGCGCCAAACACCCCGGCGATCCCGTAGAAAATCCCGCACCAGACCGCGGCGGTGTAGCGCTTGTTGCGATCCTCATGGGCATGAGGGCCGGTGCAGATCGCCGCGCTGATGGCTGCCAGGTTGATGCCATGGGAGCCAAACGGCGCCAGCACCAGCGAGGCCAGGCCGGTGGTAGTAATCAATGGCGACGCCGGTACGTTATAGCCGTCGGCCCGCAGCACCGCGACACCCGGCATGTTCTGCGAGGTCATGGCCACCACGAACAGCGGGATGCCGATGCTGATGGTCGCGGCCAGGGAGAAGTGCGGCGTGGTCCACACCGGCGTTGCCACTTCCAGGTGAAAGCCACTGAAATCCAGCAGCCCCATCAGCCCGGACAGTGCCGTGCCGATCAGCAGTGCCGCGAGCACGGCATAACGCGGCGACAGGCGCTTGATGACCAGGTAAGTGAAGAACATCCCCAGTACCAGCCCGGTACGGTGCTGCGCGGCGACGAAAATCTCGCTGCCGATCTTGAACAGAATCCCCGCCAGCAAGGCCGCCGCCAGGGACGCCGGGATGCGCTTGACGAGTTTTTCGAAGCTGCCGGTCAGCCCACAGATGGTCACCAGCACCGCGCAGGTGATGTAGGCGCCGATGGCCTCGCCGTAGCTGACGCCGCCCAGGCTGGTGATCAACAGCGCCGCGCCCGGTGTGGACCAGGCAATGGTGATCGGCGTGCGATAGCGCAGGGACAGACCAATGCTGCACACCGCCATGCCGATGGAAATCGCCCAGATCCACGAGGAAATTTGCGCGGTGGTCAGGCCCGCTGCCTGGCCAGCCTGAAACATCAGCACCAGGGAGCTGGTGTAGCCGGTCATCATGGCAATGAAACCGGCGACGATGGCCGAAGGCGAAGTGTCGGCCAGTGGGCGTAATCGCGCTTGGGGGACGTCGGACATGGGCGGTGTTCCTTTTACCGGGCTGTCTGTAGGAGCGAGCTTGCTCGCGAAGGTCGTTAACGATGACGCTGGCACCCTGAATGAATGCGCTGCCTGGACGTTTTTCGCGAGCAAGCTCGCTCCTACAAAGGAGAAAACGTGGAATCAAGCCTAAACTCAAACGTAACGATTCATTGCAATACAGCCGGCGCCGCAAACAGCCGTACAGTGTGTTGGCGCACTGGGTTGTGTACAATGTGCGCTGATTTTACGCGATACTTGCCAGCGACCCTCTGTGCCGTATTACAGTCAACGTCAATTCGCCGCCGTTCTCCCGACCCGAGTGCCCATGAACGAACAGTTGCAGCCCCTCAAGAAACAGCCGCGAGCCGGTAAGGCCGGTCGCAGTGGAACCCAGGACGATATCGTCTACGCGCATATCTTCGAGGCGATCCTCGAACAACGCCTGGCGCCCGGTACCAAATTGAGTGAAGAAGCGCTGGGCGAAATCTTCGGCGTCAGCCGCACCATCATTCGCCGCGCGCTGTCGCGCCTGGCCCATGAAGGCGTGGTACTGCTGCGGCCCAATCGTGGTGCGGTAGTGGCCAGCCCGAGCGTCGAGGAAGCCCGCCAGGTATTCCTCGCCCGGCGCCTGGTGGAGCGTGCGATCACTGAATTGGCGGTGCAGCATGCCACGGCCGAGCAACTGGCCGAGCTGCGGCAGATGGTCAACGACGAGCGCGACAGCTTCTCCCGGGGCGATCGCGGCGCGGGCATCCGGCTTTCCGGCGAGTTCCACCTGAAGCTGGCCGAGGCGGCGAAGAATGCCCCGCTGATCAGTTTCCAGCGCAGTCTGGTGTCCCAGACCTCGTTGATCATCGCCCAGTACGAAAGCGGCAACCGCTCGCACTGTTCCTACGATGAGCACACGCAGTTGATCGACGCGATCGAAGCGCGGGATGCGGATTTGGCGGTGAACCTGATGATGCATCACATGGATCACATCGACAGCAAGCTCAACCTCGATGAGGAAAGCGCTTCTGACGATCTGCATGCAGTGTTCTCGCATCTGTTGCAGACAAAGAAGCCGGGGCGCTCGTCTGTAAAACTGTAATTTTCCAGGCTCGCCACTAACCAAATGTGGGAGCGGGCTTGCTCGCGAAGGCGGTGGATCAGTCAGCACATCCAGCGACTGACACACCGCCTTCGCGAGCAAGCCCGCTCCCACATTTGTTTTGTTGTACCTGTTAAATCAGCGTTGGTGCACCAATTGCCCCGCCGCATACGTCTGCAACACCGCCCGGTCATCCCCCAGTGTCATCAACACAAACAACGTCTCGGCGATGTTATTGGCCTGCTTCAGGCGATAGCTGAGCAGCGGGGTGGCGTTGTAATCCAGTACCAGGAAGTCCGCATCAGTGCCGGGTTGCAGCGTGCCGATCTTGTCTTCCAGACGCAGCGCCCGCGCACCACCCAGGGTCGCCAGGTACAACGACTTGAACGGACTCAAGCGCGCCCCTTGCAGTTGCATCACCTTGTACGCTTCGTTCAGGGTTTGCAGCAGCGAGAAGCTGGTGCCACCGCCGACGTCCGTACCCAGGCCGACATTCAGCTTGTGCTTCTCGGCCATCGGCAGGTTGAACAAACCGCTGCCCAGGAAGAAGTTCGATGTCGGGCAGAACGCGACTGCCGAACCGGCTTCTGCCAACCGCGCGCATTCGTCGTCGCACAGGTGCACACCGTGGGCGAACACCGAGCGTTCACCCAGCAGTTTGTAATGGTCGTACACGTCCAGGTAGCCCTTGCGCTCCGGGAACAGTTCTTTCACCCATTCCACTTCCTGCAGGTTTTCACTGATGTGAGTCTGCATGTAGAGGTCCGGGTATTCCCCCAGCAGCTGTCCGGCGAGGGTCAGTTGTTCAGGTGTACTGGTCGGTGCGAAACGTGGCGTCACCGCGTAGTGCAAACGGCCCTTGCCGTGCCAGCGCTCGATCAGCGCCTTGCTCTCCGCGTAGCCGGATTCGGCGGTGTCGGTCAAATAGTCCGGCGCGTTGCGGTCCATCATTACCTTGCCGGCGATCATCCGCAGGTCGAGCTTCTCGGCCGCTTCAAAAAACGAGTTCACTGACTGCGGGTGCACGCTGCCAAATACCAGCGCGGTGGTGGTGCCGTTGCGCAGCAGTTCCTTGATGAAAATATCCGCGACTTCTTCGGCGTGGGCCTTGTCGGCGAACTGGCTTTCACACGGGAAGGTGTAGGTGTTGAGCCAGTCCAGCAACTGCTCGCCATAGGCACCGACCATGCCGGTCTGCGGCAGGTGGATGTGGGTGTCGATCAGGCCGGGGGTGATCAGCGCGTCCTGGTAATGGGTGACTTCGATGTCGGCGGGCAGGCTGGCGAGCAAGTCGCAGGCATGGCCAAGGGCACTGATCTGGCCGTTGTCGATCACCAGCAGGCCGTCCTCGAAATATTCGTAGGAGGCTTCGATCCCCACTTCGGCAGGGTCGGCGATGCTGTGCAAAATGGCGGCACGGTAGGCTTTGCGTGTCAAAGGCATGGTCGTCTCAGTTAGTCGCTTGGCTGCGGCGGGATACCGGCAGCAGTTTGGCAATGGGTTCGGCGCTCGCAGTGTGCTGGCCGAAGTTGGCGTTATAGGTGGCGATGATTTCGCCGGCGATGGAGATGGCGATTTCCACAGGCAGTTTGCCTTTGACCTCGGTCAGCCCCATCGGGCAATGCATGCGTTGCAGTTGCGCGGTGTCGAAACCGCGATCCCGCAGGCGGTGTTCAAACTTGACGCGTTTGGTCTTCGAGCCGATCAGGCCGAAGTAGGTGAAGTCATTGCGCTTGAGCAGGGCGGCGGTGAGTTCCAGGTCCAGCGCGTGGTTGTGGGTCATGACGATGCAGTAACTGCCCACAGGCAAGTGGTCGATTTCATCCACCGGCTCTTCGCTGACGATTTTACGCACGCCTTGGGGGATGTGTTCCGGGAATTCCTGTTCCCGGGAATCGATCCAGCGTACCCGGCATGGCAGGCTGGCCAGCAACGGCACCAGCGCGCGGCCCACGTGGCCGGCGCCGAACACCGCGATCTGCGCCTGCACCTGGCCCATGGGTTCGAACAACAGCACCGTCACGCCGCCGCAGCACTGGCCCAGGCTGGCGCCGAGGCTGAAGCGCTCCAGGTGGGTGTTTTGCTGGCCGCGCACAAGCATGTCCCGGGCGATCTGCATCGCCTTGTATTCCAGGTGCCCGCCACCGATGGTGTCGAACGTCTGGGCGGCGCTGATCACCATCTTCGAACCGGCGTTGCGCGGCGTGGAGCCGAGCTCTTCGATGATGGTCACCAGCACGCAGGGTTCACCCTGGTTCTGCAGGTCGGCGAGGGCGCTGATCCAGTTGTTCATGTCTACCTCAGCATCTCTGTTGTCAGTTCGACCGCCTTCGCGAGCAAGCCCGCTCCCACATTTGATTGGGTTCACACATCAAAATGTGGGAGCCGGGCTTGCCCGCGATGGCAGCGCCTCGGTCTAGAGCGAAGCCAGCTCGGTTTCCGTTTCCACAGCTTTTGCAGCGGTCAGTTGGCGCATCTGCTCACAGCCCCACAACACCCGCTCCGGCGTCGCCGGTGCATCGATCTTCGGCTGATGGCGATAGTCACCCAGGCTCGCCACGGCGTCCTTGATCGCACACCACGAGGCAATACCGAGCATGAACGGCGGCTCACCCACGGCCTTGGAATGGAACACCGTGTCTTCCGGGTTCTTGCGGTTTTCCACCAGCTTCACCCGCAGGTCCAGCGGCATGTCGGCCACCGCCGGGATCTTGTAGCTGGCCGGGCCGTTGGTCATCAGCTTGCCCTTGTTATTCCACACCAGCTCTTCCATGGTCAGCCAACCCATGCCCTGGATGAAGCCGCCTTCGACCTGGCCGATGTCGATGGCCGGGTTCAGCGAGGCGCCCACGTCATGCAGGATGTCGGTGCGCAGCATCTTGTACTCGCCGGTCAGCGTGTCGACGATCACCTCGCAACAGGCCGCGCCGAACGCAAAGTAGTAGAACGGCCGCCCACGTGCCTGGCTGCGGTCGTAGAAGATTTTCGGGGTCTTGTAGAAGCCCGTGCTGGAGAGCGACACCTGGGCGAAATACGCCTGCTGGATCAGCGCTTCAAAGGTCAGGATGTGATCGCGGACCCGCACATGCCCGTTGTGGAATTCAACGTCGGCCTCGCTGACTTCATACTTGCGCGCGGCAAATTCCACCAGGCGCTGCTTGATGGTTTCGGCGGCATTCTGCGCGGCCTTGCCGTTCAAGTCGGCACCGCTGGAAGCCGCCGTCGGCGAGGTGTTGGGCACCTTGTCGGTGTTGGTGGCGGTGATCTGCACGCGGTCGATTTCCACCTGGAAAATCTCGGCCACCACCTGCGCGACCTTGATGTTCAACCCCTGGCCCATCTCGGTGCCACCGTGGTTCAGGTGGATGCTGCCGTCGGTGTAGATATGGATCAGCGCACCGGCCTGGTTGAGGAAACTGGCGGTGAAGGAAATGCCGAACTTTACCGGTGTGAGTGCCAGGCCTTTTTTCAGGATCGGGCTGTTGGCGTTATAGCGACGGATCGCTTCGCGGCGCTCGAAATACTGGCTGCTTTGTTCGAGTTCGGCGGTCATCTCTTCGAGCATGTTGTGCTCGACGGTCTGGTAGTAGTGGGTGACGTTGCGCTCGGTCTTGCCGTAGTAGTTGGCCTTGCGCACGGCCAGCGGGTCGAGGGCCAGGTGTCGGGCAATCGCGTCCATCACTTCTTCGATGGCGACCATGCCTTGGGGGCCGCCGAAGCCGCGGTAAGCGGTGTTGGAGGCGGTGTTGGTCTTGCAGCGGTGGCCGTTGACGGTGGCGTCGCCCAGGTAATACGAGTTGTCGGAGTGGAACATTGCGCGGTCGACAATCGAGTTCGACAGGTCCGGTGAGCAACCGCAGTTGCCCGCCAGGTCCAGGTTGATACCGTGCAGCCGGCCACTGTCGTCGAAGCCTACGTCGTACTCGATATAGAACGGGTGGCGCTTGCCGGTCATCAGCATGTCTTCGACACGCGGCAGGCGCATTTTGGTCGGCTGGCCGGTGAGGCGTGCGACCACCGCACACAGGCATGCCGGGCTGGCAGCCTGGGTTTCCTTGCCGCCAAAACCACCGCCCATGCGGCGCATGTCGACCACGATTTTGTTCATCGATACGTCAAGTACTTCGGCCACCAGCTTCTGTACTTCGGTGGGGTTTTGCGTGGAGCAGTAGACGATCATGCCGCCGTCTTCGGTGGGCATCACCGAGGAGATCTGGGTTTCCAGGTAGAAGTGTTCCTGGCCGCCGATGTGCAGGGTGCCCTGGATACGGTTCTTCGCGGTCGCCAGTGCGCCCGCCGAATCACCGCGCTGGTGGGTGTGGCTGTCGAGCACGAAATGTTTTTTGCGAAACGCCTCGACCACGTCCAGCACCGGCTCCAGGTCTTCGTATTCGATCACAGCGGCCATCGCCGCCTTGCGTGCGGTTTCCAGGTCGCGGGCGGCGACGGCCAGCACCACCTGGCCGACGAACTGCACGGTGTCGATGGCCAGCAACGGGTCGCCGGGCATCAACGGGCCGATGTCTTTCAGACCCGGCACGTCTTCGTGGGTGATGACGATGCGCACGCCTTCAAATGCATAGCAGGGCGCGGTGTCGATGCTGAGGATCTTCGCGTGGGCACGGTCCGACATGCGTGCGTAGAGGTGCAATTGGTTGGGGAATTCCAGGCGGTCATCAATGTACTGCGCTTCGCCCGAGACATGCTTGGCGGCGCTGTCGTGCTTGACGCTGCGACCGACGCCGCTGGTCAGGTCCTTGGCAAACAGTTCGGCGAGTTCGGCCTGGGATTTTTCCACGGCGTGATGGTTAGACATAAGCGGTCACCCGAGTCTCGATGTGCGGCGTTTGCAGTTCGATGAAGTATTTGCGCAGCAGGTTCTGTGCGCTGAGCAGGCGGTATTCCTTGCTGGCGCGGAAGTCCGACAGCGGGGTGAAATCCTCGGCCAGGGCCGCGCAGGCTTTTTCCACGGTGGCGGAATTCCAGGTGGCGCCGTTCAGTACGGCTTCGCAGTTCTTCGCGCGTTTTGGGGTGGCGGCCATGCCGCCGAACGCCACGCGGGCATCGTCGATCACACCGTTAGTCATCTTCAGGTTGAAGGCCGCGCAGACGGCAGAGATGTCATCGTCCAGGCGCTTGGAAACCTTGTAGGCGCGGAACAGCGGCACGCCTTTGGGCACGATGATTTTCTCGATGAATTCGCTGTCCTGGCGGGCAGTGACGCGGTAGTCGATGAAGTAGTCTTCCAGCGCCAGGGTACGGCGTGTGTTGCCCTTGCACAGCACGATCTGCGCGCCGAGGGCGATCAGCAGTGGCGGCGAGTCACCGATGGGCGACGCGTTGCCGATATTGCCGCCCAGGGTGCCCTGGTTGCGGATCTGCAACGAGGCGAAACGGTGGAGCAATTCGCCGAAATCCGGGTATTCGTGGTTGAGCGCGCTGTAGCAATCGGACAGGGGAGTGGCGGCGCCGATTTCCAGGCGGTCGTCGAAGCTTTCGATGCGCTTCATTTCTTCGATATTGCCGACGTAGATCATCACCGGCAGCGTGCGGTGGAACTGGGTGACTTCCAGCGCCAGGTCGGTGCCACCGGCCAACAGCCGGGCTTGTGGATAAGCGTCGTAAAGGTCCGCCAGGTCGGCGACGGTCAGCGGCACCAGGCAGCGTTTGTCGCCGCTGTTCAACTCGCCGGTTTGCGTCGGGGCGATGGCTTTCAGGCGGGCGATGGTGTCGGCCTGGCGACTGTCGAACTGGTCCTGGGGCTTGTTGCAGCAGGCCTGTTCGGCGGCCGCAAGAATCGGGCGATAGCCAGTGCAGCGGCAGAGGTTGCCGGCCAGGGCTTCGTGCGCCTTTTGGCTGTCGGGTGCATCACTGTTCTTTTGCAGGGCGAACAGCGACATCACAAAGCCCGGGGTGCAGAAGCCGCATTGCGAACCGTGGCACTCCACCATGGCCTGTTGCACGCTGTGGAGTTGGCCCTGGTGCTTGAGGTCTTCGACGCTGATCAGTTGTTTGCCATGCAGGGACGAGACAAACGTCAGGCACGAATTGAGGCTGCGATAGCGAATCTGCTCGGCGCCCTGATCGTCGGTGTGCAACTCGCCGACTACCACGGTGCAGGCGCCACAGTCGCCGCTGGCGCAGCCTTCCTTGGTGCCGGATTTGCCCAGATGCTCACGCAAATAGTTGAGCACAGTCAGGTTCGGGTCCAGGGCGTGCTCGCTACGGAGCTCCTGGTTTAGTAAAAACTGGATCACGGAAGGCCTCGCAGACTCATTATTGTTGTTAACCGCTTTGCGCCGAATCTAGTCATGTCTGACTTTTCGGTCAACGATTTTCTGACCGAAAGGTCAAGAAAATGCGATATCAACATCCTTAATTATGGTCCAGTTCTCTGGAACCGCCGTTTTTGGGGGCTTCTGGACTTTAATGGCTGCTTATTTCATGCCAAATTCCGCTCTGTGGGCCGTACGCCATCAACCGGCAAGTGCGCTACACTGCCGCGCTTGTACCGATAGAAGATTTTGAAGGGAAAACATGACGTTCAAGGCGCCGGATAGTCTTGCCGAGCAAATCGCTCACCACCTCGCCGAACGTATCATTCGCGGCGATCTCAAGCCTGGGGAGCGGATCCAGGAGCAGAAGGTCACACTGGCGCTGAATGTCAGTCGTGGTTCCGTGCGCGAAGCCTTGCTGATCCTCGAGCGCCGGCACCTGATTGCGATCCTGCCGCGCCGTGGCGCCCACGTCACCGAGCTGACGGCCCACAAGGTGCAAAGCCTGTGCACGCTGATGGGCGAGCTGTACATCCTGTTGGGCAATGCGGTCGCCGCCGGCTGGCAGACCCAGGCCGACATGGCGCCGTTCGTGCAAATCCAGCAGCGCCTGATCGCCAGCTTCGAACGCCAGGACATCCGCGCCTTCGTCGAAGAGAGCTTCAACGTGATGCGTGCCGCCTATCCGTTCGCCAACAACCCGTACCTGCAGGAAACCGTCGAGAACCTGCAGCCGGCGATGAACCGCGCCTATTACCTGGCGCTGGATCAGCGCAAGGCGTCCATGAGCGAGTACCTGGTGCTGTTCGAGCAATTGCTCGCCGCCGTGCTGGCCCGTGACCTGCCGCAGATTCGCCTGGTGCTCTCGGCCTACGGCGAGCGCAGTTGCTCGCTGGTCATTGCTGCGTTGGCGGAAGCCTAAGCGTGCGGCTCAAGTGCATCAAACTGGCGGGGTTCAAATCCTTCGTCGACCCGACCACGGTGAACTTCCCCAGTAACATGGCGGCAGTGGTCGGGCCCAATGGCTGCGGCAAGTCGAACATCATCGACGCCGTACGCTGGGTGATGGGCGAGAGCTCCGCAAAAAACCTGCGTGGCGAGTCGATGACCGACGTCATCTTCAACGGCTCCACCAGCCGCAAGCCGGTGAGCCAGGCCAGCATCGAACTGGTGTTCGACAATTCCGACGGCACTCTGGTGGGCGAGTACGCGGCCTATGCGGAAATCTCCATTCGCCGCAAAGTGACCCGCGACAGCCAGAACAGCTACTTCCTCAACGGCACCAAGTGTCGCCGCCGGGACATCACCGACATCTTCCTCGGTACCGGCCTGGGCCCGCGCAGCTATTCGATCATCGAACAGGGGATGATCTCCAAGCTGATCGAAGCCAAGCCCGAAGACCTGCGTAACTTTATCGAGGAAGCGGCCGGCATCTCCAAGTACAAGGAGCGCCGGCGCGAGACCGAAAACCGTATCCGCCGCACCCATGAAAACCTTGCCCGCCTGACTGACCTGCGTGAAGAGCTGGAGCGCCAGCTGGAGCGCCTGCACCGCCAGGCCCAGGCCGCCGAGAAGTATCAGGAATACAAGGGCGAGGAGCGTCAGCTCAAGGCGCAACTGTCGGCCCTGCGCTGGCAGGCGTTGAATGACCAGGTGGGCCAGCGCGAAGCAATCATCGGCACCCAGGAAATCAGCTTCGAAGCCCTGGTGGCCGAGCAGCGCAATGCCGACGCCAGCATCGAACGCCTGCGGGACGGTCACCATGACCTGTCCGAGCGCTTCAATCTGGTGCAGGGGCGCTTCTATTCGGTGGGCGGCGATATCGCCCGGGTCGAGCAGAGCATCCAGCACGGCCAGCAGCGTTTGCGCCAGTTGCAGGACGACTTGAAAGAAGCCGAGCGTGCGCGCCTGGAAACCGAATCGCACCTGGGCCACGACCGCACCTTGCTGCTGACCCTTGGGGAGGAGCTGGACATGCTCACTCCCGAGCAGGAAGTCACCAGCGCCGCTGCCGAGGAAGCCGCTGCGGCCCTGGAAGAATCCGAAACCACCATGCACGCCTGGCAGGAGCAGTGGGACACGTTCAACCTGCAATCTGCCGAGCCGCGCCGCCAGGCTGAGGTGCAGCAGTCACGCATCCAGCAACTGGAAACCAGCATGGAGCGCCTGGCCGAGCGTCAGCGGCGCCTGGTGGAAGAGCGCGTGCTGCTCGCTGCCGACCCGGAAGATGCAGCGATCCTCGAACTGAGCGAGAAACTCGCCGAAAGCGAAATGACGCTGGAAGAGCTGGAAGCCAGCGAAGAACAACAAGTGGAGCGCCTCGAGCAATTGCGTCAGCAACTGCAGCAGGCGACCCAGGCACAGCAGCAGGCCCAGGGCGATTTGCAGCGGCTCAACGGCCGGTTGGCTTCCCTGGAAGCCTTGCAGCAAGCGGCGCTTGACCCGGGCACCGGCACGGCTGAATGGCTGCGTGACCAACACCTGGCCGAGCGTCCGCGCCTGGCCGAAGGCCTGAAGGTTGAAGCCGGTTGGGAGCTGGCGGTGGAAACCGTGCTCGGCGCCGACCTGCAAGCGGTGCTGGTGGATGATTTTGGCGGGTTTGACCTGGCGGGTTTTGCCCAGGGCGATCTGCGTTTGCTCAGCCCGGCGGCGGACGGCACTCGCGTGCCGGGCAGCCTGCTGGATAAAGTGGAGGCGGCGATTGACCTGTCGCCCTGGCTCGGCCAGGTCAAGCCGGTCGACAGCCTTGAGCAGGCCCTGGCCCAGCGCGGGCAGTTGGCCGCCGGGCAAAGCCTGATCAGCCGTGATGGCTTTTGGGTCGGCCGGCACTTTTTGCGGGTACGGCGTGCCAGCGAAGCGGAAAGCGGCGTATTGGCCCGTGGCCAGGAAATCGTCAACCTGACCGCCGAGCGCGAAGAGCGCGAAGCCACACTCGAGTCCCTGGAAAACCAGCTGCAAACCCTGCGCGCCACCCAGCGCCAGCAAGAGACCGGCCGCGAACACCTGCGCCGGCTGTTGCAGGACGAAGCGCGCCAGCAGGGCGAATTGAAAGCCCAGCTCTCGGCGAGCAAGGCCAAGGTCGAGCAACTGACCCTGCGCCGCACCCGGCTCGACGAAGAAGTGGCGGAGATGGGCGAGCAACGCGCCCTCGAACACGAACAAGTCGGCGAAGCACGCCTGCAACTGCAGGAAGCCCTCGACAGCATGGCCCTGGACACCGAGCAACGCGAGCTGCTGCTGGCCCAGCGCGACAGCTTGCGCGAGCGCCTCGATCGGGTGCGCCAGGAAGCTCGCCAGCACAAGGATCACGCCCATCAATTGGCCGTGCGCCTCGGCTCCCTGCGGGCGCAGCACGACTCCACGCGCCAGGCCCTTGAGCGCCTGGAAATGCAGTCCGAACGCCTGACCGAAAAACGCGAGCAACTGAGCCTCAACCTGGAGGAGGGCGAGGCCCCGCTGGAAGAGCTGCGCCTGAAGCTTGAAGAGTTGCTCGACAAGCGCATGACCGTCGACGAAGAGCTCAAGACCGCCCAGATCGCCCTGGAAGACGCCGACCGCGAACTGCGCGACGCGGAAAAACGCCGGACCCAGGCCGAGCAACAGTCGCAACTGATCCGGGGCCAGCTCGAACAGCAGCGCATGGAATGGCAGGCCCTGACGGTGCGCCGCAAAACCCTGCAAGACCAGTTGCTGGAAGACGGCTACGACCTGCACGGCGTGCTCAATACCCTGACCGCCGAGGCCAACGAGAAAGAAGCCGAAGAAGAACTTGAGCGGATTGCCGCGCGCATTCAACGACTCGGCGCGATCAACCTCGCGGCCATCGACGAGTACCAGCAGCAGTCCGAGCGCAAACGTTATCTGGATGCGCAGAACGCCGATCTTGTCGAAGCGCTGGACACCCTGGAGAACGTGATCCGCAAGATCGACAAGGAAACCCGTAATCGCTTCAAAGATACCTTTGATCAGATTAATGGCGGTTTACAGGCGTTATTCCCGAAAGTTTTCGGTGGTGGCAGCGCTTACTTGGAACTGACGGGCGAAGATCTACTCGATACAGGGGTAACGATCATGGCGCGGCCTCCGGGCAAGAAGAACAGCACCATCCATTTGTTGTCTGGTGGCGAGAAGGCACTGACCGCATTGGCCCTGGTATTTGCGATCTTCAAGTTGAACCCGGCGCCGTTTTGCATGCTCGACGAAGTTGACGCCCCGCTGGATGACGCTAACGTTGGACGGTACGCCCGACTGGTTAAAGAGATGTCCCAGACGGTGCAGTTCATCTATATCACCCACAACAAGATCGCCATGGAAATGGCCGATCAATTGATGGGCGTGACGATGCACGAGCCGGGCTGTTCGCGATTGGTGGCGGTGGATGTCGAAGAGGCGATGGCGCTGGTGGAATCCTGAGCCGCAGGTCGAAGGAGGATTTTCAGCAGGACGTAAGGTGATTTACCGGTCTGGGAAAAGTGGCAAATGGACATATTTGTTCAAGGCATTTTGACAGACGGTGTAAAGTTATCTTTGGTCGTGCTAGTTTAATGTCAAATTTTCGTATGCGTGGGCAAAACGTCATTCAGAACATAGAGTTGGCGCCACGTTTTAAAGCGGTTTGCACGGTGCTAAACCCCTTATTTTTCAGCATTTTTTATTAGAGGCACGGGATTACATGGAAATCGGTCTGCGCGAGTGGCTGATCGTCATCGGCATTATTGTCATTGCCGGTATTCTTTTTGATGGCTGGCGCCGGATGCGTGGCGGCAAGGGCAAGTTGAAATTTCGCCTGGACCGCAACCTGTCCAATTTGCCGGACGACGACGGCAGCGCCGAGCTGCTGGGGCCACCGCGTGTCCTGGACAACCATAAAGAACCTCACCTGGACGAGCACGACCTGCCGTCGATGAGCGCACCGGTGCGTGAAGCCCGTGAACCCAAGCGCGGCAAGCGCAGCGCGGCCAGCGAGCCATCCCAGGGCGACCTGAACCTGGACCTGGAAGAAGGCCCGAGCTTCAGCAGCCGTGATGACGACTTCCCGGATGAGTCCCCGGCCAAGAGCGCCCATAAAGAATCCGTCAAGGACCAGCCGGCTGCCGAAGAGGTGCTGGTGATCAGCGTGATCTGCCGTGACGCCGCCGGCTTCAAGGGCCCGGCCCTGCTGCAGAATATTCTGGAAAGCGGCCTGCGCTTTGGCGAGATGGATATTTTCCATCGCCACGAAAGCATGGCCGGCAACGGTGAAGTCCTGTTCTCCATGGCCAATGCGGTCAAGCCGGGCATCTTCGATCTGGACGACATCGACCATTTCAGCACTCCGGCGGTGAGCTTCTTCCTCGGCTTGCCGGGCCCGCGTCACCCGAAACAAGCGTTCGACGTGATGGTGGCGGCAGCTCGCAAGCTGTCCCAGGAACTCAACGGCGAACTCAAGGACGATCAACGCAGTGTCCTGACCGCCCAGACCATCGAGCATTACCGTCAGCGCATCGTCGAGTTCGAGCGTCGTGCCCTGACACAGAAGCGCTAAGGTCCAAGCTTAAGCGTTGCCTGTAGAATCCATGCACTAACATATTGAGCAGCTTCGGCTGCTCTTTTGCTTTATGAGAGAACACCCATGACCGCCGCCCACACCCGCATCCTCGAACTGCGCGCTGAACTGGATCAGCACAACTACCGTTACCACGTCCTCGACGAGCCGAGCATTCCGGACGCCGAGTACGACCGTTTGTTCCACGAGCTCAAGGCGCTTGAAGCCGAGCACCCGGAGCTGGTAACCCGTGATTCACCGACGCAGCGGGTCGGCAGTGCGGCATTGTCTGCGTTCACTCAGGTACGCCACGAAATCCCGATGCTCAGCCTCGGCAACGCCTTTGATGAAAGCACCATGCTGGAATTCGATCGCCGGGTCACTGAAGGCCTGGACCTGCCCGTGGGCGACCTGTTTGGCGGTGGCGCAGCGGTGGAGTACAGCTGCGAGCCGAAGCTCGATGGCCTGGCGGTCAGCCTGCTGTATCAGGACGGTGAGCTGGTGCGTGGCGCCACCCGTGGCGATGGCACCACTGGCGAAGACATCAGCGTCAACGTGCGTACCGTGCGCAACATTCCTTTGAAACTGCACGGCACCGGCTGGCCGGCGACCCTCGAAGTGCGCGGCGAAGTATTCATGTCCAAGGCCGGTTTCGAGCGGCTGAACGCCACCCAGCTGGAAGTTGGCGGCAAGACTTTCGCCAACCCGCGCAACGCGGCGGCGGGTAGCCTGCGTCAGCTGGACTCGAAGATCACCGCCAGCCGTCCGCTGGAATTCTGCTGCTATGGCGTGACCACGGATATCAGCGACACCCACATCGGCAACCTGCAACAGCTGAAGAAGTGGGGCATGCCCATCAGCCATGAGCTGAAGCTGGCCAAGGGGATTCAGGATTGCCTCGACTACTACCGCGATATCGGTGAGCGCCGCAACGCCTTGCCCTATGAAATCGACGGCGTGGTGTTCAAGGTCAACAGCATTGCCTACCAGCGGGAGCTGGGCTTTCGTGCCCGCGAGCCGCGCTGGGCAATTGCCCATAAATTCCCGGCCATGGAAGAGCTGACCGAGCTGCTTGACGTTGAATTCCAGGTCGGCCGCACCGGCGCTGTGACGCCCGTGGCACGCTTGAAGCCGGTCAAGGTCGCGGGTGTGACCGTGTCCAATGCCACCTTGCACAACATGGACGAAGTGGCGCGCCTGGGCCTGATGATCGGCGACACCGTGATCATCCGCCGTGCCGGTGACGTAATCCCCCAGGTGGTGTCGGTTGTCACCGAGCGTCGCCCGGAAAACGCCCGCGCGGTGCAGATCCCCGAGAGCTGCCCGGTGTGCGGCTCCCACGTTGAGCGCACGCAACTGGTCAAGCGCAGCAAGGGTAAGGAAACCGTCAGCGAAGGCGCGGTATACCGCTGCGTCGGGCGCCTGGCCTGTGGTGCGCAGCTCAAGCAGGCGATCATCCATTTCGTTTCGCGCCGGGCCATGGACATCGATGGCCTGGGCGACAAGACCATCGAGCAACTGGTGGACGAAAAACTCATCGGCTCGCCGGCGGATCTCTACAAGCTCAAGTACGAACAGATCATCGACCTGGAAGGTTTTGCCGACGTTTCCAGCAAGAAGCTGATTGCCTCTATTGAAAACAGCAAGACGCCAACCCTCGCACGGTTTATCTACGCCCTGGGCATTCCCGATGTGGGCGAGGAGACGGCCAAGGTGCTGGCGCGCTCGCTGGCATCCCTGGAGCGCGTGCAGCAGGCCTTGCCGGAAGTGCTGACGTACTTGCCGGACGTTGGCCTGGAAGTGGCCCACGAGATTCACAGCTTCTTTGAAGACAGCCATAACCAGGATGTGATTGGCGCCCTGATCTCGAGGGACGAGTGCGGCCTGGAGTTGCAGGAGCAGGGCGACCTGAGCGCCGAGTTTGCGGCCAGCACCACGTTGGGCGGCTTGCTCGACAAGCTGCACGTACCGTCCGTAGGGCCGGGCGCCGCGCAGAAGCTGGCGGACAAGTTTGGCTCCCTCGAAGGCGTGATCAAGGCCGACTGGCTCGACATGCGCCAGGCGTTGCCGGAGAAGCAGGCCAAGGCCGTCCGGGACTTTTTTGATATTGAAGAAAACGCCCGGCGCGCGCTGGCCATCGAGCAACAGCTCAAGGACTTCGGCATGCACTGGCAGAGTGAGAAGAAAGTCGTCGAAGGCTTGCCCGAGGCCGGTCACACCTGGGTGCTCACCGGCTCCCTGGAACTGATGAGTCGCGATGTTGCCAAGGAAAAACTCGAAAGCCTGGGCGCCAAGGTGGCGGGCTCGGTGTCGGCGAAAACCCATTGCGTGGTCGCCGGGCCGGGCGCGGGTTCGAAGCTGGCCAAGGCCACTGAGCTGGGCTTGAAAGTGCTGGATGAAGAGGCGTTCGTGGCATTTTTGGCCAAGCACAACATCACAGTCTGATGATCGTTCCCACGCCCTGCGTGGGAACGCCGCCCTGGACGCTCTGCGTCCGCTCTAAAGTTGCGACGCGGAGCGTCACAGGATGCATTCCCACGCAGAGCGTGGGAACGATCTCTCTCGGGCAATGCTCTAGTATTGGCAAGCCTCCCGGAGAGATCGCCATGTACCGCTTCTTCGAACAACTCAGTTCGCGCATCGCCGCACCGTTCATGGCCGAGACCTCGCGCAACAGCAAGGTCTGGCAGTGCCGCTGTGGGCAATCGCTGTTCTTTCGCAACAGCCAGTGCCTGGCCTGCTCGGCGCTGCTGGGCTATCAGCCGGAGCAGAGTCGCCTGTCCTCCCTGCAGCCCGGCCCGTATGCCGATACCTGGCTGCTGGACGCCGACCCTGAAGCCGGTGCCTTTCGCCGCTGCGCCAACCTCGACACGCCGGCCGCCTGCAACTGGCTGCTGCCCGCCGACAACGGCCAGGTCTTGTGCGTGGCCTGCAGCCTGAACCGCACCATTCCCGACCTGTCGATCTCCGAAAACCCCGAACGCTGGCGCAAGGTCGAAACCGCCAAGCGTCGTCTGGTGGCCCAACTCATCAGCCTGGGCTTGCAGGTGATTCCCAAGACGGTCGATGAAGACACCGGCCTGGCCTTCGATTTTGTCGGCATCGACCTGGAAGGCAACGCGCCCACCACCGGCCACGCCAATGGCCTGATCACCCTCGACATCAAGGAAGCCGACGACGCCCACCGTGAGAAAATTCGCGTACAGATGCGCGAGCCTTACCGCACCTTGCTCGGTCACTTCCGTCACGAGGTCGGCCATTACTACTGGGACCGCCTGATCGCCAACAGCCATTGGCTGGAGCCGTTCCGCACGCTGTTCGGTGACGAGCGCGCCAGCTACGCCGACGCCCTGGAGCAGCACTACCAGAACGGCCCGCGCCCGGACTGGCAGCAAACCTGCGTCAGCGCCTACGCCACCATGCACCCGTGGGAAGACTGGGCGGAAACCTGGGCGCATTACCTGCACATGATGGACGCCGTCGACACCGCGCTGGGCTTCGGCATGAGCGCCCGGGAGATGGACCTGGATTACCAGCCGTTCCCCCTCAGCACCCTCTACGACCCCGGGCATCCCGGCGGCACGGCGTTCCTGTCATTCGTCAATGCGTGGATCGAACTGGCCGGCATGCTCAACGAACTGTCCCGCAGCATGGGCCAGCCGGATTTCTATCCGTTCGTCCTGCCGCCGGCGGTGATTGCCAAGCTGCACTTCATTCACCTGGTGATCCAGCAAGAGGGCGGTCGGGCGGACGAGGTCGTGCTTTTGTAGGAGCAAGCTTGCTCCTGCAGCCAAGTACTTGAACCATCAGATATTTTTAATCCCGCGCCAACGGTTGTAACTTCCGATGAGATCGGTACAATGGCGCGGCTTGCCGAGAGGCGAGCGTCGTTATGGTGACCCCATCGGTCCCCCCGCAACGATTACCCGTGAACCTGGTCAGAGCCGGAAGGCAGCAGCCACAGCGGGAACATTGTGTGCCGGGGTGTGGCTGGTGGGGTTGCCTCCATAACGCAACCCTCCTTGATTCAAAAAATACTTTTATGAAGCCCTTCGCTGACAATCGTCATCTGCGAAGCGATTTCTGCTGTTCGCTCATCAGGGTTACTGACGGTACAGCGGGAACTCTCCCATGGCCGGAATCACTTCTGCGCGCAACCTCGCCATGTGCCCGGGCAACTCCTGTCGTGCGGCAGGCGTGTCGGACGGGATGTTCTTGGCAAAGTGGAAGCTGATGATTTGGCCGGTCCCGTTGTCCTTGTAGTATTTGAAGATATTGAACTCAAAGAAGCTGCCGTCCTTGCGTGTGGAGGTCGGATAAAACAGCAGCACGTAGATCGCATCGGTTTTCTCGTCTGAAAACATCTCCACCGGAAGGTTGGGGTATTCCTGTTTGTGGGCCTGCGCGGTCAGGTTGGCAAGATCCCGGGGCTCGTTGCCGGTGCTCTGGGGCGGCGCGAGGCGAAAATCCACCAGTTCGCTCCAGGCGTTGACGCTTTCTGGTGCGAGGAAATATTCCCAGAGCGGAACGTTGCCCCGGGCCTGGTATTTCAGGACGTATGTTTTCCCTGCAAACACCACCGACTTTGTCTCGGCGATCGACGGGCGGGACAGGTCCGGCGGCGCCACAGGCGGTTTGGATGCACAGCCGAACAGCAGCAGGACAGTCGATACCACGATTAGCCAACGCATGGGCACCTCCTGTGTCACGGCTTAGTGCTGTTGATGTGGTCGGCGATGCTGGCGAGCGTTGCGCTCCATTGTGCAACGGTTTGTTCTGAAGGCATTTCTCTCCAGGTCCTGGAAACCTTGTACGTGTCGCCCCCCAATTGATAGGCAAAATGCCTCAAGGTCATGACGTTGCCGTTCGCCTGTGTGCAGATCACCGACCAGCCCATATACGGGGTGCTGGTATCTCCCATGTCAGTCTGGCTGATATGTGTTTTGCAGTTCTTCTCGGCGGCCCGGGTATCGGAATCACGGGCCGCGCTTGGCGGTTGATTCTGGCCCGGCAACACAAACAGGGTGATCTCGTCTTTTCCGGTGTCGGCAGACCACTTGTATCGTTTTACCCCGGCATTCGCGAACGCTGATGCCATCTCGTCATCGTTTTTGGTTTGCCATTGCGGACCTTTTGGCGTTACCGCCTTGAGCAAGTAGCCCGCAAAATCTTCTGCGTGGGTGTTTGGCGAGACGAAGAGCAATCCGCTGATGGCACAGGCAATAAAGGTCGATTTCATGTCAGTCCCTGGACGTCATTGTTAGATGTCAGGACGACAATGCATCCTGCGAAACAGACAGTAGCGCAGGTAGTGGCAAAGTGCCCAGTCCGTTTAAAAATTATTCCCAGGGACGACGTCAGTGAGGGATTGCTCACATCCTTAAACCTTGCGCTGGACAAGCCAAATTCGCCTTGTTAGTTTGCGCCAGCGACATATTTCTAAATATGTCAGTGGCACATGGATGATATTAAAGTGATGGCGCTTTATGGCTCATCTACTCCAACTAACAAGGATGTCAGTAATGAAAAGCCTGCAAGGGTTGCCCACTCTCATCAGCGCTTCCGTCGGTGCGCCGGGCAAAGCCCGCAACTTGCCCGCCGATGTTCAATGCATCCAGTATTTATTCAACTTGATCATTCCCAAGTTGGGTTTCCCCCTGGCGGAAAATGGCAAGTGCGACGGCCAGTTGGTGCAGTGCATCAGCCAGTATCAGTTCCGCCACCTCAAATACGCGCATCCCGATGGTGTCATCGACCCTACCGGGCGCACCTTCAATAGCCTGATCGAAGAAGCGGTGAAGGTGCCGGTCAAGCCGAACCCGACCCTGCGTATTCCGACGTTCCTCAATGTGTTCGGCAACACCGGCGCGGACATGGTCCAGGCCACGGTCGACCACTATCTGGACCGCATGCGGGCAATGATCGAGGCCGAGCGGCGCAACCGGCAGATGATGCTCCAGGCCACGTGCGACGGCGGCACGACGCTGACGGATACGGACTTCCAGAACGCTGCCGCGCAGTTGGGTAACGGGATTTCGGTCAATATTATCAAGGCCTTCGCCACGGTGGAGTCGGGCGGGCGCTCCGGGTTCGGCCCGGCCAAGTTGCCGGTGATCGCCTTTGAAGGGCACCATTTTCGCAAGTACACCAAGAGTAAATACGACCAGACCCACCCGCTGTTGTCGTACCCCTACGTGAAGAAGGCCGGGCCCCAGTGGAAGGCCAATAACAAGGACCAGACCAAGGCCTGGGAAACCATGGCCACCGCCTTTGCGTTGGATCAGGAAGCGGCCTTGAAGTCGGCCTCCTGGGGCATGTTTCAGATTATGGGCTCCAACTTCACGGCATGCGGTTATAAAACGGTGTTTGAATTTGTGGTGGCCATGAAGATTAATGCCGGGCATCAACTAAAGGCCTTCCTCGGTTTTTGCAGCCAGAGCCCGGCCCTGGTCAAGGCCATGAAGAACAAGGATTACGCCGCCATGGCGCTGAACTATAACGGCAAGGATTATGGCGACTATGACCAACGCATCAAAAAAGCCTACGAAGCACTTGAAGGGAAAAAATAGAATGCCGTTCAAACGTTGCGTGTCCCGATTGCTGGTTGCCTCTTTCGTGTGTGTTGCTGCTGGTGCGCCGGCGTTTGCCGCTACGCTGCACTCGGGCAAGTACGAAGGGCTGATGCTGGCCGTGACGCCCGAGCATCAGGTGGAGGGGTTTTATGCCGAGGAAATGGGCGAGGGCGTGACCCGCTCGTGCACGTTCTTCCTGCAGGGCAAGGTCGACGGTGCGAAGGCATCGGTGTCGACATGGCTGGATGAGGCCTATCCGGGTACCGTCGCGGCCTCCTCGGACGGTGTGATGCTGACCGTGGAGAAGGGCCGCGAACATCCCGGCTGCATCAACGTGTTGATGCCGGAAATTGCCACCGGCCTGGACCTGACCCAAACCGCTGCCAAGAAATGGATTGGCCTGGTGACCGTTTCGTCCGACAAGGCCTTCCTGCAGAAGACCCCGGACGCCAAGGCCAGCCATCGTGCCTACGTGGTCAAGGACGATGTGGTCGCGGTACTGGCGTTTAAGGATGGCTGGGCCCAGGTCGAGTTCATCAATGGCGAAGGCCGCTCTTCCAAGGGCTGGATCAGCCAGGACCAGTACGCCAGGCTGGTCCCCGCAAAAGGCTGAAGATGCTGCTGCGCCCGCGCGTAGCGGGGCGAAAACCGGTTAGCCGAAAGTCTCCCGCAACAGCCCCGCAAAGGCATCCCGCGCCAGGTGGCGTTGGGTGTCCTTGTGCCAGAACAGCAGGTTATCCACCGCCGCCAATTCGTCGAAGCGGTAGGACGTCAATTGGTTGGCCTGCTCGTAGCGCGCCAGGATGCCTTCCGGCGCCAGTGCCACGCCAATCCCCGCGCTGACGCAGCCAATGATCGTGCCCCAACTGGCATAACTCGCGATGGCAGGCTTGATGTCGTGGGGCTTGAGCCAGTTCTCCAGGGCGGCGCGATACGGGCAGCCGGGCGGCCACACCAGCAGCGTGCGGCCGGCCAGGTCCCGGGCGTCCTCGATGGGTGCGCTGGAGGCGCTGGTAATCAGCACCAGGCGCTCGCTGTAGACCACGCTTTGTTCGAGCTTCGGGCGTTTGCCGCCGGCGGCCACCAGCGCGGCGTCGATGCGGTGATGTTGCAGGTCATCGAGTAACTGCGCCCAGGCACCGGTCACCAGTTCCAGCTCCACTTGTGGATAACGTCGATGGTATTCGGCCAGCAGCGGCGGCAGGCGGCCACTGGCGCTGGATTCCACTGCGCCGATGCGCAGCTTGCCGCGGGGAATCGCGTTGCTGTCGACGGCACGCTTGGACTCTTCCACCAGCGCGAGGATGCGCTCGCAGTAGTCGAGAAACACTTCCCCTGCGGCACTGATCGCCAACCCGCGCCCGGCGCGAATGAACAGCGGGGTACCCAACTCGCTTTCCAGTTGCTTGATGCGTGTGGTGATGTTGGACGGCACGCAGTGCAGTTGCAGGGCGGCCTGGGCCACGCTGCCGGTTTGTGCCACGGCTTTCACCATTTTCAGTTGGGCCAGTTCCATCGCTCAGTTCCAGTGATTACAGAAGTCAGAAACGGTTAATTGTCCTGCGCCTTGCCGAGGCCAAGACTGACGGCATTCCCACTGCTGGACGCCGTTCATGAAAGCCCCGTCACCTGTAAAGCTTACGCTAGTCACTGCCAGCGTCATCCTCTGTTGGGCGTATTCGCCGATTGGCGTGCATCTGGCCTTGCACAGCTACAGCCCTGGCCAGTTGGCCTTGGGACGGTTCCTGATTGCTTCGGTATTGATGGCCGGCGTGGCGTTGGTCATGAGGATCGAGCGGCCACGTCTGCGGGACCTGCCGTGGTTGCTGGTGCTGGGCTTCTTCGGGATTTTCCTGCATCACCTGACGATCAATTTCGGCCAGCAATTTGTCACGGCCGCCGCCTCCAGTGTGCTGGCGCAGTCGGTTCCGCTGTTTACTGTTCTGGTGGCGTTTTTCGGCTTGAAGGAGCGAGTTACCGGCTGGCGCTGGGGTTGCGTGCTGCTGGGCTTGAGCGGGGTGCTGGTGGTGATCTGGGGCGAGCATGGCCTGGGGCAGATTGATCCCCGCGGACTGATGATCCTGCTGGCGGCGCTGTCGTGGAGCCTTTATTTCACCATCCAGAAACACTATTCCCGGCGCTACAGCCCGCTGACCACGGTGTGCTACACGGTGTGGTCGGGCACCTTGCTGTTGTGTGTCTATTTGCCGGGTTTGCCGGCGGTGGTGTCGCAATCATCGACGCAAGCCAACTGGGCGGTGTTGTTGCTCGGCGCCTTTCCCAGCGCCCTGGCATACCTGGCCTGGGCCTATGTGTTGCGGCATGTCGAGGTCAGCCGCGCGTCAGTGGCGTTGTACCTGGTGCCGCCGGTGGCGATGGTGATGGCCGCCACGCTGCTGGGCGAGCAGGTTTCGCTGCGCGTGGTGCTGGGTGGCCTGATCGTGCTGGCCAGTGTCGGCGCCATCAGCCTCGAAGGGCGCTGGCGCCGCAAGCCGTTACGGGTTCACGGTGAACACCCGCAGGCGGTGGCCGTCGGGGTCCTGGGCGACAAAGGTGTAGCCGAAGTCCGCCTCGACCGGTGACTGGATGATGCTCATCCCGAGTTGCGCCCAGCGCGTGTGCAAATCTTCGACCGCTGCGATATCAGCGACGCAGAAACCCGCCTCGCTACCGCCAACCGAGGCTTGGGCCGCAGGCTCCACGGTATGGCGCGACCACAGGCCGAGTTTCACCCCGTTGTCGAGGATGAACAGCGCGAAGGTCGGCCCCAGCTCCACCGGCGGCTTGTCCAGCAGCCGGCTGTAGAGGTTGGCGCTGGTGGCCGGGCTGTCGACGTACAACAAAAAGTAATGGGCAATGCTATTCATGATGACTCCGTGGAATGACGCAGCAATGGCGCGGCTCAGTCCCTAGTCTAAGGGGCTGTCCTGTCAGTTCATGTCAGGAGTCATCAAGCAAAGAGCAGACAGTCAATCTGGCTGTCTGCTCTTTTTATTGCGTGCACGTGTGTTGCGAGCTCTAAGGCTTGGACAAGGCCTGGTCTACCGCTGCGATCAGCTTTCCCAGATCCTTCGGGGTGGCTTTGTGAATGACACCGAACAGATAAGCGCGCTGTTCCTCCTCGTCGACCAGGTCTGCGAAAAAGACTTTCAGCTTCACTCCCAGCGCCTCTGCGAACAAGAACAGTGCCTCGACGCTGGGTGTATAGGTGCCGGTTTCGAAGCGGCTGATGGTTTTAGGGTCAAAACCGGTTTTTTCACCTAGTTCAGCCTGAGTAAGCCCTGCGACCTTGCGGTAACGTCTGATGGCTGGACCCAAACTTGAAATGTGCATCGCTCAATTCCCATTTAGAATCAAGAACTTAACGATAAATCTTAAAATTAGACAACCGCATGTACCATCACCTTTTCTTGCAAAATGTGATGTAATTCGTAGAATCGGCATCTAGGACAAGTATTTGGTGGTCTCGTTTCAGAAGGCAGGTTTATGAAACAGGAAATCATTGCTCTCTCCTTACTCTCATAAATGTGCCCATAAAACGGACGCCTGGCAGGGACTGAAATGTCGCTCGTCAGTGCCACGCTTCATTGCGCCTCACGTGCCGGATACCCGAATTCAAGCCTAGTTGATCATCACTGAATGGATGATGAATTGCTGTGCAAAATCGTGGGTTTGCGTACCTTTGCGGCCAACCAGCCGATCGACGGCGCAGCCCGACTGGAAATACGAATCCGCCTGTCCTGCCTACCCGGTGGTCGAGAGGGCGATCGAATGCTGTCCATGGAGCTTTAACGTGCGTCTCAATTTGCCGGTCACTGCTGTTGAACAGACTTTTGGGGAGCAGCAACGGCTAATTTCCGCAACTGACGTCAACAGCCATATTACCTACTGCAACGCCGAGTTTGCCGCCATGAGCGGCTTTACCCAGGCCGAGCTGATCGGCAGCACCCACAACCTGGTGCGCCACCCGGACATGCCGCCCGCCGTGTTCCAGCTGATGTGGAGCTACCTCAAGGCCGGGCAGAGCTGGATGGGTGTGGTGAAGAACCGCTGCAAGAACGGCAACTATTATTGGGTCAGCGCCTATGTGACGCCGATTCTCGAAGACGGGCGGCTGACGGGCTACGAGTCGGTGCGGGTCAAGCCCACCCGCGAACAGGTGCGCCGCGCAGAAGCGCTGTACGCGCGGTTGCAGGCAGGTGGTGCGGCGGTCTCGCCGATGCGGCGTGTGGCGTCTGTATCCCGGGCCATGGCGTTGCCACTGGCCGCTGCCGTTGCCAGTGTCGCCGCCTTCCAATGGGTTCCGGGTTTGTGGGCCCAGGCGTTGACTGTCGGCTTGTTTCTCGGCCTGGGCGTCTGGGGGCATCAACGCTTGGGGCTACAGCTCAAGCAGATTGTGCAGAACACGCCCAATACCTTTTCCGACCCCATCAGCGCCATGACCTACAGCGACGCGCTGGGGCCGACCGCGCAGCTCGAAATGATCCTGATCAGCGAAGAAGCGCGACTTAAAACCGCCCTGACGCGCCTCAGCGACCTGGCCAACCAGATGGCCGAAGCAGCCGCCCATTCCAGCGTGTTGTCGAGCACCACCGAATCGGCGTTGCTGGAACAGCGTGCCGAGACCGACATGACCGCCGCCGCCATGACCGAGATGGCTGCGTCCATCGCCGAAGTGGCAGTGCACGTTCAACAAACCGCCAGTGAAGCCCACACCGCCAACACCCTCGCCGAGCAGGGCAGCCAGGTGGCCGGCACGTCGCGCGAGGCGATCCAGCTGCTGGCCGGCACCGTCACCCAGATCAACCAGGCGGTGGGCAACCTGGCCGGGCAGACCCAGCAAATCCAGGTGGCCGCGAGCATGATCCAGGCAATCGCCGACCAGACCAACCTGCTGGCCCTCAACGCGGCCATTGAAGCGGCCCGCGCCGGCGAGCAGGGCCGTGGCTTTGCCGTGGTGGCCGACGAGGTGCGCGCCCTGGCGGGCAAGACGCGGGAGTCGACCCAGCAGATCCAGGGCATCATCCAGAACCTGCGGGCGGGCGCCGATGAGGCGGTCGAGATCGCGAGCCTGGGCATTCACGAGGCCGAGCAGGGCGTGCAGCAAGTACTTGAGGCGCAGCAGGCGCTGCAAGGCATTCGCCACGCGGTGGAGCGTATTACCGGTATGAGTCAGCAAATGGCTGCTGCCTCACAGGAACAATCCCACGTCGCCGAGGAAGTTTCACAGCAGATCAATAACGTTGCCGCCACGGTGCAAAAGACAGCGGGCAATGCCAACGCTGCAGTCACCCGTGGCCGGGAACTCGAAAGCATCTCTTCCGGGTTGCGCGCCCTGGTCGAGCGGTTCAACCGCTAGCCACAGTGAGCCTGACTCATGGACGAGAAATACCGCAGGGCCGTGGATGCAGCCGCCATTTTCTCCGAGACTGACCTGGCGGGCTGCATCACTTACGTCAATGACCAGTTCTGCGGCATGTCCGGCTACGGGCGTGACGAGTTGCTGGGGCAAAATCACCGCATTCTGAGCTCGGGACTGCACCCTGCGGGGTTCTTCCAGGGCATGTGGCAAGCCATCAGCGAAGGCCGGGTGTGGCGTGGGGAAATCTGCAACCGGGCCAAGGATGGGACGTTGTATTGGGTGGACAGCACCATGGTGCCGCTGCTCGATGAGAAGACCGGGCGCGTGCAGAAGTACGTGTCGATCCGCTTTGATGTCAGCGAAAAGCGCCAGCTGTTGCACACCCTGCAATGGCGGGTCGGCCACGATGTGCTGACCGGCTTGCCGAACCGCGCCTATCTGTCGGAGTTGCTTAACCAGTCCCTGGAGTTCTCCCGCAGCGAAGACATACCGTTGGCGTTGTGCATGCTCGACCTGGACGGCTTCAAGGCGGTCAACGACGGGTATGGGCATGCCTGTGGGGATCTGTTGTTGGTGGAAGTGGCCACTCGGTTGCGGGAGATCATCCGCGGCGAGGACGTGGTCGCCCGGCTCGCCGGTGACGAATTTGTGCTGATCCTGCGTTATGTGCGCGATATCGACGAGCTGAACGGCGCCTTGCTGCGCATCCTCAAGGCGATTTCCGAGCCGTACTCGATCCAGGGGGCGGAGCTGAATGTGTTCGCCAGCATCGGCGTCACGCTGTTCCCCCTGGATGACGAGGACGCCGACACCTTGCTGCGCCATGCCGACCAGGCGATGTATGTGGCCAAGCAGAGCGGGCGCAACCGCTACCAGTTGTTTGATGTATCCCTGGAACAGGAGGTCAAGGCCAGCCACCAGACCGTGGAGCAGATCCGCCAGGCCCTGGCGGCGGGCCAGTTGTGCCTGCATTACCAGCCCAAGGTCAACTTGCGCTGCGGCACGGTGGTGGGGTTCGAAGCGTTGTTACGCTGGCAGCACCCCGAGCGTGGCCTGGTGAAGCCGGGGGATTTCCTGCCACTGATCGAGCAGACCGACCTGATTGTCGATATCGGCGAATGGGTGATCGCCCAGGTGTTGGGCCAGATGCATCGCTGGCAGGTGCATGGGCATTGGTGGTCGGTGAGCGTGAACATCGCGGCGCGGCACTTCCAGCGCGAGGATTTTGTCGAGCGCCTGCAAGACTTGCTGGCGCAATACCCGCAGGTGGAGCCGCACCGGCTGGACCTGGAGATCGCCGAGTCGGTGGCCATCGACAATATCCAGCGTGTCACCCAGCACCTGGAGGCCTGCCAGGCCTTGGGCGTGCAGTTCTCCCTGGATGATTTTGGCACCGGCTATTCCTCCCTGAGCTACCTCAAGCGCCTGCCGACCCAGACCATCAAGATCGACAAGTCGTTCGTGCGCGACATCCTGCACGACAAGGACGACCTGGCGCTGACCAAGGCCGTGATCGGCCTGGCCCGCGCGTTTGGCCGCGAAGTGATTGCCGAAGGCCTGGAAACCCTGGAGCACGGCCAGCTGTTGATGCGCATGGGCTGCGAAGTGGCCCAAGGCTATTTCATCGCCCGGCCGATGCCTGCAGAAGACGTGCCGGGTTGGGTCGAGGAATTTGCACCGCCGCCGCAGTGGCAAAAGCTTGAGTGATGTTTATTGTGGCGAGGGAGCTTGCTGTGGCGAGGGAGCTTGCTCCCGCTGGGCTGCGTAGCGGCCCCAAGATCTTTGGGAGCGCTGCGCACTCCAGCGGGAGCAAGCTCCCTCGCCACAAGGACAATCAGGTGATCTTAAGGGGCGGGAGCGCTGTTCCCGATATACAGCTGGATGATTTCATCAATCTCCCCGGACATTTTCATCCGCAGCAACGTGCGCAGGATCTGCTGCCCCGGCACCTGCGGGTCGTTGCGCACATAGCAGCCCAGGCGTTGCTCCTCGATCACGGCCACCGTATGCAGGCGCTGTGTGGGCGGTAATTGCTGATTGAAGCGGTCAAGGATCCATTCGTTGATCACTGCATAGTTGAAGCGTCCGGCCACCAGTTTTTGCAGCACTTGCTCTTCACTGCGGCTGTCGTCGCGGCTGAACTGGCCGCTGGCGAAGCGCGCCTCCAGGGTCGGGTAGCTGTAGCCGAGTACCGTGCCGATGTGTTGCGGCGCAAGGCTGTCCAGTGCCACCGACGTTGATGGCACGCGCGCGGCGGCCAGCACATTGCGCTGGACCAGCAGCGGGATGCTCCAGGTGTAGTCCCCCGACAGGTTGTTCAGCCACGCCGGTGTCACGTAGCAGCGCACGTCCACATCCCCGCGCTCCATGGCGGTGTCGATGCGCGCACGCGGCAGCACATGGAATATCGCAGGACGGCCGACCTGGGTGGCCAGGCTCAACATCAGGTCATACAAAATCCCCTGGGTCGGCTGGCCCTGGTCAAGTTGCACCATGGGCATAGTCCAGCTGTCGGAAATGGAGAATCGCAGAGGTGCGGGTGCCGCCAGGGTGACCGTGGCAATCATCCACAAGGCGCCCAGGACTGCGCGCATAAATTCTCCGGGTTCAGCCTTTTACAGGCTTGGTCAGACCAGCTTAGTCAGATTAGACGAGCGTGCCGGATGCAATTTCCCCCTTGCTCCGCTAGCATTACCCGCTTCCGCTTCCCAGTTGCGACGGTTTTCGATGAGTTATCAGGTTCTTGCACGTAAATGGCGTCCGCGCTCGTTCCGCGAAATGGTCGGCCAGACCCATGTGCTCAAGGCTCTGATCAATGCCTTGGACAGCCAGCGGCTGCACCACGCCTACCTGTTCACCGGTACCCGCGGGGTGGGCAAGACCACCATTGCCCGCATCATCGCCAAGTGCCTGAACTGTGAAACCGGCATCACCTCGACGCCGTGCGGTACCTGCTCGGTGTGCCGGGAAATCGACGAAGGGCGTTTTGTCGACCTGATCGAGATCGACGCCGCGAGCCGCACCAAGGTCGAAGACACCCGCGAGCTGCTCGACAACGTGCAGTACGCACCGAGCCGTGGCCGCTTTAAGGTCTACCTGATCGACGAAGTGCACATGCTGTCCAGCCACTCCTTCAACGCCTTGTTGAAGACCCTGGAAGAGCCGCCGCCCTACGTCAAATTCATCCTGGCCACCACCGACCCGCAGAAACTTCCTGCAACGATTTTGTCGCGGTGCCTGCAGTTCTCCCTGAAAAACATGACCCCGGAGCGTGTGGTCGAGCATTTGACCCACGTGCTGGGTGTCGAGAACGTACCGTTCGAAGACGACGCCCTGTGGTTGCTGGGTCGTGCCGCCGACGGCTCGATGCGTGATGCCATGAGCCTTACCGACCAGGCCATCGCCTTCGGTGAAGGCAAGGTGCTGGCCGCCGACGTGCGGGCGATGCTCGGCACCCTGGACCACGGCCAGGTGTTCGACGTGCTGCACGCGCTGATCGAAGGCGACGCCAAGGCGTTGCTCGAAGCCGTGCGCCACCTGTCCGAGCAAGGCCCGGACTGGAATGGCGTGCTGTCGGAAATCCTCAATGTGCTGCACCGCGTCGCCATCGCCCAGGCCCTGCCCGAAGGTGTCGACAACGGCCACGGCGACCGCGACCGCGTGTTGGCCCTGGCCCAGGCGTTACCGGCCGAAGACGTACAGTTCTACTACCAGATGGGCCTGATTGGGCGACGTGACCTGCCGTTGGCACCCGATCCGCGGGGCGGCTTCGAAATGGTCCTGCTGCGGATGCTGGCCTTCAGGCCCGCCGACACGGCGGATGCGCCGAGACAGCCGCTAAAGCCAGTGGGGATCAGCCAGGCCACAGTTGATTCCGCCAAACCAGTGGCTGGCCCGGCTGTTGTCGCGCCAGTGGTTGCGCCGCCTGCGCCGGTTGCACAGGCCGCCGCCCCGGTTGTCGCCGAGCCCGTGGCGCCTGTGGTGGTGCCGGAGCCGGTGGTTGAGCCTGCGCCCGTGCCTGAAGTCGATCTGCCGTGGAACGACCCGGTAGAGGTCGAGGTCGAGGTCGAGCTGCAGCCTGCCGTCGAGCCGGTGCTGGAAACCACCAGCGAGCAGCCTGAACTGACACCCATGCCCGCGCCGACCCCGGACAGCGTGGTGCCGGACGCCCCCGAGTGGGTTTCGGCCCCGGTGCCGGAGCCGACCGTTGCGCAAGTGGACGCCGCCACCCCGGGCACCGACCTCGACGACGAGCCGCCGCTGGACGAAGATTACATCGAGCCGGACATGGATTCGGCCTACAGCTACCTGGACGACCTGGCCAGCGAACACACCGCCGAGCCTGCCCCGGAGCCTGAACCCGAACCTGCCGCGATGCCGGCCACCGGCCTGGCGTTGCAATGGCTGGAGCTGTTCCCGAAACTGCCGATCTCCGGCATGACCGGCAGCATCGCCGCCAACTGCACCCTGATTGCCGTTGATGGCGACCACTGGCTGCTGCACCTGGACCCGGCCCACAGCGCCCTGTTCAACGCGACCCAGCAGCGCCGGCTCAACGATGCCCTGAACCAGTTCCACGGGCGCACGCTGACCATCAGCATCGAGCTGATCAAGCCCGAGCAGGAAACCCCGGCCCAGGCGGCGTCCCGTCGCCGGGTCAACCGCCAGCGCGAGGCTGAAGAGTCGATCCACGGTGATCCGCTCATCCAGCAGATGATGCAGCAGTTTGGCGCGGTGGTGCGGCACGATACTATTGAACCTGTAGAAGCCCCGGTACCCCAAGCGTCATAACCCGGGGCCAATAATTGATCCACGTACTTTTGAGGTGATTCCCATGATGAAAGGTGGCATGGCCGGCCTGATGAAGCAGGCGCAGCAGATGCAGGAAAAGATGGCCAAGATGCAGGAAGAACTGGCCAACGCCGAAGTCACCGGTAAAGCCGGTGGCGATATGGTCAGCGTGGTGATGACCGGTCGTCACGACATCAAGCGCGTGAGCATCGACCCAAGCGTATTGCCGGGCGTCGGCGAAGACGACCTGGAAATGCTCGAGGCGCTGTTTGCCGCGGCCGTCAACGACGCCGTGCGCAAGATCGAAGCCAACAGCCAGGACAAGATGTCTGGCGTGACCGCTGGCATGCAACTGCCACCGGGCATGAAGCTGCCGTTCTGATCGGCAAGCGCAGCACCGAAAATGCCAGGCCCCGCGCCTGGCATTTTTTTGTCCGGCTATTTTCCATACCCGTAGCAGCTGTCGAGCGCCAGCGAGGCTGCGTCGGCAGCGACTCGGTCCCACGTCTGGCATGAAAGCAGCGGTGCGGCTAACGTAGCCTCGCTGGCGCTCGACAACGGCTACTGCGAGAGTTTTGTCGAACCCTGGACCCTGTGTTGGGGTCTGCACCCTATACCGTTGAATTCAATCACCGATAGAAGGAGCCTCGCTGATGTCCGAAGCATTGACCCTCAACCAGCGCATTGTGCTGGTCTCACGCCCCCACGGCGCACCGGTGCCGGAAAACTTTCGCCTGGAGCGCGTCGCGCTGCCGGAACTGGCCGACGGCCAGGTTTTGCTGAAGACCCTTTACCTGTCCCTGGATCCCTACATGCGCGGGCGCATGAGTGATGCGCCGTCCTACGCCGCACCGGTAGAAATCGACGAAGTGATGACCGGTGGCGCTGTCAGCCGCATCGAACAGTCCCGCAATCCGAAGTTCGAGGTGGGTGACCTGGTGGTCGGTTCCACCGGCTGGCAGAGCCACAGCATCTCCGATGGGCGCAACCTGATCCCGGTACCGAAGGGACTGGCCAGCCCGTCCATGGCCCTGGGTGTGCTGGGTATGCCCGGCATGACCGCCTATATGGGCCTCACCGATATCGGCCAGCCCAAGTCCGGGGAAACCCTGGTGGTGGCGGCCGCTTCCGGTGCGGTGGGCTCGGTGGTGGGCCAGGTGGCGAAGATCAAGGGCCTGCGGGTGGTCGGTGTGGCGGGCGGCGCCGACAAGTGCCGCTATGTGGTGGACGAGCTGGGCTTTGATGCCTGTGTCGATCACAAGAGCGACAACTTTGCCGAGGAGCTTGCCCAGGCCTGCCCCAAGGACATCGATATCTACTTTGAAAACGTCGGCGGCAAGGTATTCGACGCGGTCGTGCCGCTGCTGAATGCCAAGGCGCGCATTCCCTTGTGTGGCCTGATCGCCGGCTATAACGCCCACGAAGCGCCCAGCGGTCCCGACCGGCTGCCGGCGTTGCAACGTACCTTGCTGACCAAGCGTGTGCGGATCCAGGGCTTTATCGTGTTCGACGACTATGGCGACCGCCAACCGGAATTCCTCAGTGCCATGGCGCCGTGGGTGCGGGATGGCAAGATCAAGTTCCGCGAGGACGTGGTGGAAGGCCTGGAGCAGGCACCTGAAGCCTTTATCGGTTTGCTGGAGGGGCGCAACTTCGGCAAGTTGGTGGTGCGGGTCGCACAAGATTGAGCATTTGACGCTAATCCGAGGCGCGGGTATAAACCGCGTCTCGTTGTTTTGTCGGACCTTTCCCCATGAGCTTCAGCCCCCTGATTCGTCAACTGATCGACGCCCTGCGCACTTTGCCAGGTGTGGGTCAGAAAACCGCCCAGCGCATGGCGCTGCAACTGCTGGAGCGTGATCGCAGCGGCGGCTCCCGACTGGCCCAGGCCCTGAGCCAGGCGATGGAAGGGGTCGGCCACTGCCGCCAGTGCCGCACCCTGACCGAGGAAGAGCTGTGCCCGCAATGCGCCGACCCGCGTCGCGACGACACGCTGCTGTGCGTGGTCGAAGGGCCGATGGATGTCTACGCGGTGGAGCAGACCGGTTACCGCGGGCGCTACTTTGTGCTCAAGGGCCACCTGTCGCCGCTGGACGGGCTGGGGCCGGAGGCGATTGGTATTCCGCAACTGGTGACGCGGATCGAGGAGCAGGGCACGTTCGTCGAGGTGATCCTGGCCACCAACCCTACGGTGGAAGGCGAAGCGACGGCCCATTACATCGCCCAGCTGCTGACCAACAAAGGCCTGATTACCTCGCGCATCGCCCACGGCGTGCCGCTGGGTGGCGAGCTGGAACTGGTGGATGGCGGGACCCTGGCGCATTCGTTTGCCGGACGTAAGCCGATCGCCCTATAACAAACACCGCAGAACAAAATGTGGGAGCGGGCTTGCTCGCGAATGCGGTGGTTCAGTCAATGCATCTGGCGACTGATACACCGCATTCGCGAGCAAGCCCGCTCCCACATTTGTTTTGTGGCGTTCACGAGTCTTTCCTCTTGCTTGATAACCAAGCAAGCGCTTGGTAAGTTCGCTCTACCGTCCCGTGGAGCTTGCCGATGTCTGCCTATCAGGAATACTTCGACCCCAGCCACCAATTGGTCCGCGACAGCGTGCGTCGTTTCGTCGAGCGCGAGATGTTGCCGGGCATCGAGCAGTGGGAAGAAGCGGAAAGCTTCCCCCGGGAGCTGTACCTCAAGGCCGGTGCGGCGGGGATCCTGGGCATCGGTTACCCCGAAGCCCTTGGAGGCAGCCACGAAGGTGACCTGTTCGCCAAGGTCGCCGCCAGCGAAGAACTGATGCGCTGCGGCTCCGGCGGAGTAGTGGCAGGGTTGGGCTCGCTGGATATCGGCTTGCCGCCCATCGTCAAATGGGCCCGGCCCGAGGTGCGCGATCGTGTGGCGCCGCAGGTGTTATCCGGCGAGAAGATCGCCGCCCTGGCCGTCACCGAGCCCGGTGGCGGCTCCGATGTCGCCAGCCTGCAGACCCGTGCTGTGCGCGACGGCGACCATTACCGGGTCAGCGGCAGCAAAACCTTTATCACCAGCGGCCAGCGCGCCGACTTCTACACCGTCGCCGTGCGTACCGGTGGGCCGGGGTTTGGCGGTATCAGCCTGTTGTTGATCGAAAAGGGCACGCCTGGTTTCACCACCGGTACACCCCTGAAGAAGATGGGCTGGTGGGCGTCGGACACTGCCGAATTATTCTTCGATGATTGCCGCGTACCCGTAGGCAATCTGATCGGCGCCGAGAACATGGGTTTCGCCTGCATCATGGGCAACTTCCAGAGCGAGCGCCTGGCCCTGGCCCTGATGGCCAATATGACTGCGCAGATGGCCCTGGAGGAAAGCCTGAAGTGGGCGGCCCAGCGCGAGGCCTTCGGCAAACCCATCGGCAAGTTCCAGGTGCTCAAGCATCGCCTGGCGGAAATGGCCACGGCGGTGGAGGTCTCGCGGGAATTCACCTACCGCCAGGCCGCCAAGATGGCCGCGGGCAAGAGTGTGATCAAGGAGATCTCGATGGCCAAGAACCTCGCCACCGACACCGCCGACCGCGTGACCTTTGATGCCGTGCAGATCCTCGGCGGCCAGGGCTACATGCGCGGCAACCTGGTGGAGCGGCTGTATCGCGACAACCGCATCCTGTCCATCGGTGGCGGGACTCGGGAAGTGATGAACGAAATCATCAGCAAGCAGATGGGCTTGTAGAAAGCGCTTTTGTGGCGAGGGAGCTGTGGCGAGGGAGCTTGCTCCCGCTGGGCTGCGTAGCGGCCCCAAGATCTTTGGGAGCGCTGCGCACTCCAGCGGGAGCAAGCTCCCTCGCCACACAAGCTCCCTGCCACACAAGCTCACTCGCCACACGAGTCCCGGGGTTATTGGTCTGTCAGTGCAAACTGCGTCAGGCAGAACGTCGCAATGCCCATGTCTTCCAGGCGCTGGGAACCACCCAGCTCCGGCAGATCGATGATCGCCGCCGCTTCGAAAATCCGTGCGCCCATGCGCCGCGCCAGGTTGGCCGCTGCGATCAGCGTGCCGCCGGTGGCGATCAGGTCATCGAACATCAGCACCGAATCACCTTCACACAGGCTGTCGGCGTGCACTTCCAGGAAGGCTTCGCCGTATTCGGTCTGGTAACTCTCGGCCAGCACGTCAGCCGGCAATTTGCCTTGCTTGCGGAACAGGATCAGCGGTTTGTTCAACTGATAGGCAATGATCGAACCGATCAAAAAACCGCGGGCATCCATCGCGCCGATGTGGGTGAAGTCGGCTTCGACGTAGCGGTGTACGAAGGTGTCGGCCACCAGGCGTAAGGCCTTGGGCGACTGGAACAGCGGCGTGATATCGCGAAAGATCACCCCAGGCTTGGGGAAGTCGATGACTGGGCGAATCAGGGATTTGATGTCGAACGAATCGAAGACCATCGTCGAGGAGTCCTGGGGAGGAAAGCGGACTCGAAGTATACCTGCGGCCCAGCCGATTGGCTCGGCCGCAAGCGTCTGGATCAACCGTCGAGCGAACCGCCAGCCAATGCGCAGAGCTGGATCGGGTCGAGGATATGCACTTCCTTGCCTTCGGCCGCAATCAACTCGTTCTGCTGGAAGCGGGTGAATACCCGGGATACGGTTTCCACCGCCAGGCCCAGGTAGTTGCCGATTTCGTTGCGCGACATGCTCAAGCGGAACTGGTTGGCCGAGAAACCCCGCGCGCGGAAACGTGCGGAAAGGTTGACCAGGAAAGTGGCGATACGCTCGTCGGCGGTTTTCTTCGACAACAGCAGCATCATCTGTTGGTCGTCGCGGATTTCCCGGCTCATCACGCGCATCAGCTGGCGACGCAGTTGCGGCAGTTGCAGGGCCAGCTCATCCAGGCGTTCGAACGGGATTTCACACACCGATGTGGTTTCCAGGGCCTGGGCCGACACGGGGTGAATCTCAGTGTCCATGCCCGACAGTCCGACCAGTTCGCTCGGCAGGTGGAAGCCGGTGATCTGTTCTTCGCCGCCATCGCTCAGGCTGAAGGTTTTCAGCGCGCCAGAACGTACTGCATAAACGGAGTCAAACTTGTCGCCCTGGCGAAACAGGAACTCGCCTTTTTTCAGTGGGCGACCGCGTTTAACGATCTCGTCCAGCGCTTCCATGTCTTCCAGATTCAACGAAAGTGGCAGGCAGAGGGGGGCCAGGCTGCAATCCTTGCAATGAGCCTGGCTATGAGCGCGCAGTTTAACTGGCTCGGACATTTCTTAAATCCTTGTGGGAAAACACACATAAGACGTAAGGGTAACGCACCGGGGGGCAATCAGGCCAGCGTGTACAGAAAAGCAGCAGCGGTATAAAGAATTTTGTATCGAGGTCGATACAGGATTGTCACTCCTAGAGCTGGAGGCTCAGATCATGCTTTCCATTGGCGCAACCAACCCTGCCATTGTTTCTTCGCTAACCGTGCCTGATGCGAAAAAAGACCCCGCTGCAGACGATAAAGACCAAGCGTCTTCGACCGATCGGGCCACTGACACCAAGCCCCAAGGACTGGTGGTGGATATCTCGGGGGCGGGGCTGAAAGCCTCCAAGGCCAGCACCAACTCCAACAAGGACATTGACGACAGCAACCTGAAAGACAACATCAAGCAGCTGTTGAAAATGATTCGCGAGATGAGAAAACAGCTCGCCGAGAAGCTGGCTCAGCTCTCAGCTGCCATGTCCGACGCCTCAAAGACCCCGCAGGCAAGGCAGGCCAGAGTGGCCGCCTTGCAGAGTGATATCGCGACATTGCAGGCCGGCTTGATGACGGCCCAATCGCAGTTGACCAAGGCCTTGAAGGACGAGTCTCCTGAGTCGCAGCTGGAAGCGATGGCCCTGCTGGCGAAGTAGGACAGGTTCAGATTACCCGCGAAAATCGTTGCCGATTCTGGTGCTCCAGATAGGCATCGAACACCATGCACACCGAGCGTACCAGCAGGCGTCCCGCCGGCAATACGCGGATGCCCTGTGGGTCGAGTTCGATCAGTCCGTCCTCGGTCATCGCCTCCAGTTGCGGCCAGAGCTCGTCGAAATAGCCGCGAAAATCGATGTTGAAGGCCTGTTCGATCTTCTCGAAATTCAGGCTGAACGTGCAGATCAGCTGCTGGATCACTTCCCGTCGCAACCGGTCATCCGTGGTGCATAACAACCCACGGCTGGTGGCCAGTTGCGCGCCGGCGAGGGCGTTCTGGTAGTGGTTCAGGTCGCTGCTGTTCTGGCAGTACAGGTCGCCGATCTGGCTGATCGCCGACACCCCAAGCCCGATCAAATCGCAATGCCCGTGGGTGGTGTAGCCCTGGAAGTTGCGTTGCAGCGTGCCTTCTTCCTGGGCGACGGCCAATTCGTCGTCCGGCAGGGCAAAGTGGTCCATGCCGATGTAGCGGTAGCCCGCCCGGGTCAACTGCTCGATGGTGGTTTGCAGCATCAGCAGTTTTTCCGCCGGGGAGGGCAGGTCGTCGGTGTTGATCCGTCGCTGGGGCATGAACCGTTCCGGCAGGTGTGCGTAGTTGAATACCGAGAGGCGGTCCGGTTGCAGGCTGATGACTTCTTCCACGGTGCGTGCGAAATTCAGCGGTGTCTGCTTGGGCAAACCGTAGATCAGGTCGATATTGATCGAACGAAACTGCAGGGTGCGCGCTGCGTCGATCACTGCGCGGGTTTCTTCCAGGCTTTGCAGGCGGTTCACCGCACGCTGCACTTCGGGGTCCAGGTCCTGCAGGCCGATACTGACGCGGTTGAACCCCAGTTCACGCAGCAGGCCCATGGTCGCCCAGTCGGCTTCCCGTGGGTCGATTTCAATCCCGTAGTCGCCGGAGTCATCGTCCAGCAGGTTGAAGTGCTGGCGCAGGCGGCCCATGACCTGACGCAGCTCGTCATGGCTGAGAAAGGTCGGGGTGCCGCCGCCGAAGTGCAGCTGCTCCACCGGCTGTTTGGGGTCGAGGTGGCACGCCACCAACTGGATTTCCTGCTCCAGGCGTTGCAGATAGGCGTGAGCCCGGCCGCGATCCTTGGTGATGACCTTGTTGCAGGCGCAGTAGTAGCAAATGTTGGCGCAAAACGGCACATGCACATACAGCGACAGGGGCCGTACGGCCTTGCGGCTGTCGCGCAGGGCGTGGAGCAGGTCGAAGGTGCCGACCTGGCTGTCGAATTGTACGGCGGTGGGGTACGAGGTATAGCGTGGCCCCGCCAGGTCGTAGCGGTGAATCAGATCAGTGTCCCAACGAATGGCGTCGAGCATGCGGGCGTTCCCCCGGATAGGCTAGTGGGCCGAGTCTAGGGGCTGGGTGGGGAAGCCATCTTGATTTGCATCAACGGGGAGCGGCGCTATGCCACATGGCGATCTAGTGGCCCATCAGCCAGTGCTGGTGCGGCCCGGGCAAGGTCCAGATGCCGAACAGCATGACCAGCAGGCCGCCAGCCATCCGCACGCTGCGTTTGCGCAATAACGCGGTGACTCGATCAGCGGCTAAGCCCGTGGCCAGCAGTACCGGCCAGGTGCCAAGGCCGAACGCGAGCATCAGCACCGCACTGTCCAGCGCATTGCCCTGGCTGGCCGCCCACAGCAACGTGCTGTAGACCAACCCGCACGGCAACCAGCCCCAGAGCGCACCCAGCAGCAACGCCCGGGGCAGGCTGGACACCGGCAGCAAACGGTTGGCAACCGGCTGGATATGCCGCCACAGGCCGCGCCCGAGGCTTTCGATACGGGTCAGGCCGCTCCACCAGCCAGCCAGGTACAAGCCCATGCAGATCAGCAACAGCCCGGCGACGATGCGCATGAACATCGCTGCCGGACTGTTGGCCACGGCCCAGCCGGCCAGGCCGATCAGCAAGCCGGCGGTGGCGTAGCTGAGGATGCGCCCCAGGTTGTAGGCCAGCAGCAGGCGAAAGCGCCGACTGCGTTGCTCCTTGGGAATCGCCAGGGTCAGCGCGCCCATCAGGCCGCCACACATACCCAGGCAATGGCCGCCGCCCAGCAGGCCGAGGATCACCGCCGAGACCAGCAGGGGCGCCAGTTCAAGCATGGGGCGGATCTTTCGGCTTGGGCGGTTGTTCAGGGCCGTTGGCTTCATCGACGGCCGCCAGGTGGTTCGGGTCCTGGTCATCGAACAGCACGCTGTGGGCCGGGCCATCGAGGTCGTCGTACTGGCCGCTGTCCACCGCCCAGAAGAAGATGTAAATGGCGATGGCAACGATCAACAGCGCCGCCGGGATCATCACGTAAAGAGCTGGCATCTGCACTCCATGCCCGCGCGGCTCAAGCCGGCAGCGGGCGGGTTACGGGGGCGGGGCTCACGGCTGGCGTGCTCGGCATGCGAGTCAGGCGCAGGGCATTGAGCACCACGGTCAACGAACTGAGGGACATGCCGATCGCCGCCCAGATGGGAGTGATCCAGCCGAGGGCGGCAAACGGCAACATCAGGCCATTGTACAGCCCGGCCCACAGCAGGTTTTCAATGATTACCCGGCGGGTGCGCCGGGCCAGGGTAAAGGCTTGTACCAGGGCGTTGAGGCGGTTCGACAGCAACACCGCGTCGGCGCTGGTCTTGGCCAGGTCGGTGGCCGAGCCCATGGCCACGCTGATATCGGCGGCGGCCAGCACCGGCACATCGTTGACGCCATCGCCGAGCATCAGCACCTTGCGGCCTTCCTTGTGCAACTGTTGCAGCATTTGCAGCTTGTCATCGGGGCGCAGGCCGCCATGGGCTTCGTCGATGCCCAGCTCGGCGGCGACACTGGCAACCATCGGCGAGCTGTCTCCCGACAGCAGCAACGTGCGCCAGCCGCGTGCCTTGCAGGCGGCGAGCAAGGCGGGCGCGTCGCTGCGCAGGCGGTCATCCAGGACAAACCAGGCCAGGGCGCCGTCGGTGTCGCCCAGCAGCAGCCATTGGCCGGCTTCCTTCGGCGAGGCGGGGAGGGCGCAGCCGCTCAGTTCGCAGACAAAACCCGGCTGGCCAATGCGCAACCGGCGGTCACCGACGCGGCCTTCCAGGCCCAGGCCCAGCGTGCTGAGCACTTCATCCGCCGCCAACGGCGCGCGGCCGAATGCGCGGGCGATCGGATGTTCCGAACGTTGCTCCAGCGCCGCCGCAAGGCTCAGGCACTCGTCGCTGCCCAGCAGGCTCAACGGGCGGATCGCGCGCAACGCCAGGCGACCTTCGGTAAGGGTGCCGGTCTTGTCGAAAATCACCGTGTCGATCTGGTTCAGGCCTTCCAGCACGTGGCCGCGGGTCAGCAGCAGGCCGAGTTTGTGCAGGGTGCCGGTGGCTGCCGTCAGGGCGGTGGGTGTTGCCAGTGAGAGGGCGCAAGGGCAGGTCGCAACCAGCATCGCCAGCACGATCCAGAACGCCCGTGACGAATCCAGCTCCCACCACACCAGGCCGATGACCGCAGCGGCGACCAACGAGCACAACAGGAACCATTGGGCGGCGCGGTCGGCGATCTCCGCCAGCCGGGGTTTCTCCGCCTGGGCCCGCTCCAGCAGGCGCACGATGGCCGACAGGCGCGTGTCGTGGCCCAGGGCGCGGACTTCGACGGTCAGCGCACCTTCGACGTTGAGGGTGCCGGCAGTGACGGCATCGCCGACCTGGCGTGGTTGCGGCAGGTACTCGCCGGTCAGCAGCGATTCGTCGATGCTCGACTGGCCGTCGAGGATGATGCCGTCTGCCGGCAGCACCGCCCCCGGATGCACCAGTACCCGGTCGCCCAGGGCCAGTTCGCTGAGCAGGATCCGTTCACTTTGCCCGTCGGCACTCATGCGCAGGCACGAGGCTGGCAACAGGTTGACCAACTGCGCGGTGGCTGCCGCCGTACGTTCCCGGGCGCGACGCTCCAGGTAGCGCCCAGCCAGCAGGAACAGGGCAAACATGCCGACTGCATCGAAATACAGTTCGCCGGTGCCGGTGATGGCGGTCCAGATTCCGGCCAGGTAGGCACCGCCAATGGCCAGGGACACCGAAACATCCATGGTCAGGTGGCGGGTGCGCAGGTCGCGCATCGCCCCCTTGAAAAACGGCGCGCAGCTGTAGAACACGATGGGCGTTGTCAGAAACATCGCGACCCAGCGCAGGATCACGTGCAGCTCCGGGCTCAGGTCGATATTGAATTCCGGCCAGGTGGCCATCGTCGCCATCATCGCCTGGAACCACAGCAGCCCGGCCACCCCCAGTTGACGCAGGGCCAGGCGGTTTTCGCTGGCCAGTTGTTCAGCGGCGCGGTCGGCTTGATACGGGTGGGCGGCGTAGCCGATGTGACGCAATTCGCCGAGCAGTTGGCTCAGGGGCAATTGCCCGTCGGCCCAGCGCACGTGCAGGCGGTGGTTGGACAGGTTCAGGCGTGCCTCGGCCACGGCGGGCAGGCTGCGCAGGTGTTTTTCGATCAGCCAGCCACAGGCGGCGCAACTGATGCCTTCCATCAACAGTGTGGCTTCCGACAGATCACCGTCGTGGCGCACGAAAGGCTTTTGCACATCGGCACGGTCATACAGCGCCAGCTCGTCCACCAGTTGCACCGGCAGCGCCTCGGGGTTGGCCGAGGCTTCGCTGCGGTGCTGGTAATAGCTTTCCAGGCCACCGGCGACAATTGCCTCGGCCACCGCCTGGCAGCCCGGGCAGCACAGCTCGCGGGGCTCGCCGAGGATCACGGCAGTGAACCGGCTGCCGGGCGGCACGGGCAGGGCGCAGTGGTAGCAGGGGATCGGGGTGGTCATGGCTCAGTTCCGATGATCGTTCCCACGCTCTGCGTGGGAACGCTTCGCTGGACGCTCCGCGTCCGCTCTTGTGACGCGGAGCGTCACGGGATGCATTCCCACGCAGAGCGTGGGAACGATCAAACAGGTGACGCTCTATTTTTTCAGGTCTTCAGCACCCTGCAGCGGCTCGTCGCCCAGCAGCAAGTCCTTGTCATGGCTGACCTGTTCTTCTTCAAACATACGCCAGGTCCGGTCGCCTTCCACCCCTAGCAGCTCGACGAAGCGGCGGCCTTCGACCTTGTCGGTCACCTGGCCGATGTAGCGGCCGGGCTCGCTGTCGCTGCGGGTCAGGATGATCTTGCGATCCTTCTCCGGCTGGGTCGGCGAAATCAGGTTCAGCTCCAGGGTGCCGGGCCCGCTGTTGCCGGTCAGGTGCAATTCGACTTCGCCGGTCAACTCGTCCAGGTGCACCTTGGCCCGCAGTTGCAGAGTCTGGGCCAGCAGTTCGCGGTCCAGGGAACGGTTGATGCCTTTGCCGGCCTCGTAATAGTTGTCGTTGACCAGGTTGTCGGGGTTGTTCACCGCGATGGTCACCATGGACAAGGTCAACGTCACCGAGCAGGTCAGGATCCCAATGATGATCCAGGGCCAGAGGTGCTTGTACCAGGGGCTTGCGGCAGTAGCTGCGGGCATTGTTCGGCTCTCTATTAACGGACTTGTGGGCCGATGAATCGGCTCTTGGCTTCAATGTGGACGCTGTCGTCATCGGCATCCCTGAGGATGAATTTCACCTCGTTGGTGCTCGACGGCAGTTGTTCCGGTGCGCTCGACAACTCCACCGGCATGCTGAAGATTTCCCCGGCCGCTACCTTGATCTCGCGCCGGCCTTGCAGCTTGAGGTCTGGCAGGCCTGCGGCGTCAAGCACGTAGGTGTGGTCGCGCTGGTCCTTGTTCATGATCTTCAGGCTGTAGACGTTTTCGATCCGGCCCTCGGCGTTTTCGCGGTACAGCACGCGGTCCTTGCTGACGTCGAAACCCACCAGCGAGCGCACGAAGAAGGCGGCCACCAACAGGCTGATCATCGCCAGCAGCACCAGGGCATAACCGATCAGGCGCGGGCGCAGCTTATGGGTTTTCTGCCCGGACAGGTTGTGCTCGGTGGTGTAGCTGATCAGCCCGCGAGGGTATTCCATCTTGTCCATGATGTTGTCGCAGGCGTCGATGCAGGCCGCGCAGCCGATGCATTCAATCTGCAGGCCGTCACGGATGTCGATGCCGGTAGGGCACACCTGCACGCACATCGTGCAATCGATGCAGTCCCCCAAGCCCTGGGCCTTGTAGTCGATACCTTTTTTGCGCGGCCCACGGACTTCGCCACGGCGCGGGTCGTAGGAAACGATCATCGTGTCCTTGTCGAACATCACGCTCTGGAAACGCGCATACGGGCACATGTAGATGCACACCTGCTCGCGCAGCCAGCCGGCGTTGCCGTAGGTGGCGAGGGTGAAGAAGCCGACCCAGAAATACGACCAGCCATCCGCCTGGCCGGTGAAGAAATCGAACACCAGTTCACGGATCGGCGAGAAGTAGCCGACAAAGGTCATGCCGGTGACGAAGCCGATGATCAGCCACAGGCTGTGCTTGCCGAACTTGCGCAGGAACTTGTTGGCGCTCATCGGCGCCTTGTCCAGCTTGATGCGTTGGTTGCGGTCGCCTTCGGTGACCTTTTCGCACCACATGAAGATCCAGGTCCACACGCTTTGCGGGCAGGTGTAGCCGCACCAGACGCGGCCGGCATACACGGTGATGAAGAACAGGCCAAACGCCGCCACGATCAGGATGCCCGACAGCAGGATGAAATCCTGGGGCCAGAAAGTTGCGCCAAAAATGAAGAATTTACGTTCCGGCAGGTTCCACCAGACTGCCTGGTGGCCACCCCAGTTCAGCCACACGGTGCCGAAGTAGAGCAGGAACAAACCGGCACCCCCGAGCATCCGCAGATTGCGGAACAAGCCGGTGAAGGCACGGGTGTAGATTTTCTCCCGCGATGCGTAGAGATCGACGGTGTTATTCGAATTTTTGGCAGGCGGAGTAACGTCATGTACCGGAATCTGGTTGCTCATCATTGCATCCCACGGCAGTGGAGATTTGCCTCGGCCAGTACGTGCCAGCCGGGGTCAAAATAGGGGTGTTGCAGTGGCCTAATGATACGCCCCTGATACCCTTCGACGGGTGCGACCTTTGGTCGCGTTGGGGGAAATCAATTGATGGTGTACGTGATCTGGGTCAATTGACTTGTGAAGTATGGACGGTTTTCGCAGCCTTACCGGTCATTCGTCCCATGGATTGATCAGCGCGACGCCGCTGGATTGAAAGTCGCCAGTGTTGCGCGTGACCACTGTCAGCCCATGAACCAGCGCGGTTGCAGCGATCAGCGCGTCACTTTCGTTGGCCTGGTCTGGCACATGCAAGCTGGCACAGCGCAGGGCAACTGCTGCATCAATCGGCAGGATTCTGGCATCAAACGCCGGCATGACATGGCGCTTGAGCCATGTGCGCAAAACCTTCCCCTGGGCGGGATCACGCCGCTCCATTCGCAGGACTCCTGTTTCCAGTTCCTTCAAGGTAATGGCTGAAATATACATCCGTGGCGCGATGACACTTTTGGCCCAGGCGACGACCTTGGCATCGGCCTGGGGTTTGCGCAGTTCAGAGATGACGTTGGTGTCGAGTAGATACATCAAGTGAAGTCCACGGGTCGATGAGTGATCACGGCGCGTTCGGTTTCGAACTCGATATCTGCCGCTTCAGGCATCACCAACAGGTCAACGATGTCGGCATTGAGGCCTGTCAGTTTTTGGTAGTCCTCAATACTTAGCAGTACATGGGCAGGCTTGCCCCGGTCAGTGATAAAAACCGGGCCTTGGCGGGCGGCTTTTTTGGCACCGCTTGTGTCTTGATTGAATTCACGGCTGGAAATGGTGGTGATGGTCATGGGGGCTAACCTCCGTATGGAGTACGAATGTAGTCACGTTACTACCTGCGGTTTTCTTGATCAATCTCAAATGTAGATGCGTTGCTGGCGGTGACGACTTTTTCGACTTGAAAACAAAACGGCCCCGCCAATCTCCACTGGCGGGGCCGTTTTTTTTCACCGCTTTTCCTCACACGGCGTCTGGCGGCTTGTTCCCATGGGACAGTCCGAAACATACGCCGCCAGCAAGTGCACCTTGCCGTTTCCCTTGCGACTTCCTGGTGTTGAGTAAGTAAATCAGGAGAGGTCTACGGGCCGGTGTGGTGGCGTTTTTATAACTGCTTTTTGCGCTGTTAAATAACCTACAACGATTGGTTAGGAAGCTGACGCTTCTGCGATATCAGTTCTTAGGCCCAAACGAGCCTTTGTTTACACAGAATGAAACGTTTGTTGTAGGAACGCTGATCGCGTTATTGCCACGCAGGAAATGCCGACGTTGAGATCAAGTCTGGATCAGTGTTCGGCAATGTTTTGTAGCAGCGCGCAGCGTTACCACGATGAAACCTTTGATGAGCAATTGTTGAACGTTATGCCTAGGTCTCTTGCGCGCCGATAAATTTATTTTGTTTTGACGTTATTCAAATCGAGGAAACCAATGACCATTCAACGTGCTAATGACACGCATAATGTTGGAGCCGTTCCACCATCGGCTTCGACGCTGCCAGTATCCTCTGGCATCAGCGTAGAGCAATTCAGTAGTTGGAATGATTATCGGGTGGCCGACCGTCTACTCAGAAACTTTGATAAGTATGCCGACCCTGCGCAACCAGACTACATCACCCGCGACTCTCTACGACAGGTTGCGTATGCCTCTGCGCAGAGTGGCTACAGCAGTGACGACATGAATTTTGCCCGTTCGCTGCTGGAAAATCCTGTACTCATGGAGAAACTCGATGGGTACGGAAAGCATAAGCACGATGGCAAAATCGATCGTGAAAGTATCATAACCGTGGGTCAGAATATGGGGTTTCCCCTGGCCACGATGAGTGATAAAGAACTGGCGCAAAAGCTCCTGAATGAATATGACACCTATTACCCGGAGCGCGGTTGGGGTGGAATTGATCGCAGGGAGGGTGTGACTTACGCTTCACTGAAGAACATCGCGGATGGGACGCGTCATGATCGCGGCCCAGATGAAGCGATGGTCGCGCGGGAAATCTTGAGTCGTCCTGAGTTAGTGGCACAGTTAGGACTGACGGATTGGTCTAAATCGGCTGATCGGGGGGCGATCAACGCTGCTATTAAAAGAATGGACCAAGTGCATGAAGAACGGTAACGCCTCGTCCTCGGGGTAAGTTGAGTTCCACCAATGCCCCATTACCAAAGCCCCGCGCAGCATTGGCTGCGCGGGGCTTTTTGGTTTTAATGCTTACTGCTCCTCAGCTGCCTTGTCTCCATGGGACAGGCTGTAAACATAGGCCGCCAGCAAGTGCACCTTGTCATTGCCCTGCAACTGCTCCTGCGCAGGCATCTGGCCTTGACGGCCATAACGGATGGTCTGCTGCAGTTGCGCGAAGCTCGAACCGTAGATGAACGCGCCAGGGTGGGTCAGGTCAGGCGCGCCCATGGCGGGTGTACCTTTACCGGCAGGACCGTGGCACGCCACGCAGTTGGCGGCGAAGAGTTTCTCGCCGTTGGCCACGTCTGCCTTCGCGCCTTCCGGCAATTTGCGGCCATCGAGGTTGGTCACCACAAAGCCGGCCACATCGGCCACGCCTTGCTCGCCAATGACTTCGGCCCACGCCGGCATCACCGCGTGGCGGCCCTTCATGATGGTTTCCTTGATGGTGGCCGGGTCGCCGCCCCAGCGCCAGTCGGCGTCGGTCAGGTTGGGGAAACCGTAGGCACCCTTGGCGTCGGAACCGTGGCACACCGAGCAGTTGGAGGCGAACAGGCGGCCACCCATCTTCAAGGCTTGCGGGTCCTTGGCCACTTCTTCGATCGGCATGGCGGCGAACTTGGCGAAGATCGGCCCGAACCGGGCGTCCGACTTGGCCATTTCCTTTTCCCATTCGTGTACGCCGGTCCAGCCGGTCTGGCCATTGGCAAATGGGGTTTGCTTGTCGTTGTCGAGGTAGTTGTAGCCCGGCAGCAGGCCTTTCCAGTTGCCCAGGCCAGGGTACAGCGCCAGGTAACCGAGGGCGAAGATGATGGTGCCGACGAACAGCATGAACCACCATTTGGGCAGCGGGTTGTCGTACTCCTCGATGCCGTCGAACGAGTGGCCGACGGTTTCATCGGTTTGCTCGGCGCGCTGGCCCTTGCGGGTCGACAGCAGCAGCCAGGTCAGGGCGAAAATGGTACCCAGACTGAGGACTGTGACGTACAGACTCCAGAACGTAGTCATTCTTTGTTACTCCTAGACGCTTCCACGACGTGCTTGATGGCTTCGGGATCATCCGCGAAGGGCAGCAACGTCGCGTCTTCAAACTCCGACTTGCGCTTGGGGCTGAACACCCACAAGGCCAGGCCGATAAAGGCCACCATCACGACAACGGTGCCCAGGCCTCGAATCATCCCGATATCCATCCAGATCACCGTTTGCTTTTGATGATGGTGCCAAGGCCTTGCAAGTAGGCCACCAGTGCGTCCATTTCGGTCTTGCCCTTCACGGCCGCTGCCGCGCCGGCGATGTCTTCGTCGGTGTAGGGCACGCCCAGGGTGCGCAAGACTTCCATCTTCTTGGCGGTGTCCTTGCCGTCGAGTTTGTTTTCGACCAGGAACGGGTACGCCGGCATTTTCGATTCGGGCACCACGTTGCGCGGGTTGTACAAGTGCGCACGCTGCCAGTCATCGGAGTAACGACCGCCGACCCGGGCCAGGTCCGGGCCGGTACGCTTGGAACCCCACAGGAATGGGTGGTCCCACACGCTTTCACCGGCGACCGAGTAGTGGCCGTAGCGTTCGGTTTCGGCGCGGAACGGGCGGATCATCTGCGAGTGGCAGCCGACACAACCGTTGGCGATGTAGACGTCGCGGCCTTCCAGTTCAAGGGCGGTGCGCGGCTTCATGCCTTCCACCGGCTTGTTGGTCACGTCCTGGAAAAACAGCGGAACGATCTGGGTCAGGCCGCCGATACTCACGGCGATGACCATGAAGAAGGCCAGCAGGCCGATATTCTTCTCGACTACTTCATGCTTCATCAGTGAGCTCCCACAACGGCGATCTTGGTAGCGGCTTCGGCTTCTACAGGGTCGGAGGCACGCACGGTGCGCCACACGTTGTAGGCCATGAACAGCATGCCGCTGGCAAAGATCGCACCGCCCAGGGCGCGCACGATGTAACCCGGATGGCTGGCTTGCAGCCCTTCGACGAAGGAGTAGGTAAGGGTGCCGTCATCGTTGATTGCACGCCACATCAGGCCCTGGGTGATGCCGTTGACCCACATCGAGGCGATGTAGAGCACGGTACCGATGGTGGCCAGCCAGAAGTGGGTGTTGATCAGGCTGACGCTGTGCATCTGCGCACGGCCGAACAGTTTCGGGATCATGTGGTACAGCGCGCCGATGGAAATCATCGCTACCCAACCGAGGGCGCCGGCGTGTACGTGGCCGATGGTCCAGTCGGTGTAGTGGGACAGCGAGTTGACCGTCTTGATCGCCATCATCGGGCCTTCGAAGGTCGACATGCCGTAGAACGCCAGGGAGACCACCAGGAACCGCAGGATCGGGTCGGTGCGCAATTTATGCCAGGCGCCCGACAGGGTCATCATGCCGTTGATCATGCCGCCCCAGCTTGGCGCGAGCAGGATGATCGACATCGCCATGCCCAGGGACTGGGCCCAGTCCGGCAATGCGGTGTAGTGCAGGTGGTGCGGACCGGCCCAGATGTACAGGGTGATCAGGGCCCAGAAGTGCACGATGGACAGGCGATAGGAGTAGATCGGACGCTCGGCCTGTTTCGGCACGAAGTAGTACATCATCCCCAGGAAGCCGGTGGTGAGGAAGAAACCTACGGCGTTGTGGCCGTACCACCACTGGATCATTGCGTCCGTCGCACCGGCGTAGGCCGAGTAGGACTTGAAGAAGCTGACCGGCAAGGACGCATGGTTGACGATATGCAGCATCGCCGTCACCAGGATAAATGCCCCGTAGAACCAGTTGCCGACATAGATGTGCTTGGTCTTGCGCTTGACGATGGTGCCGAAGAACACCACTGCGTAGGTCACCCAGACAATCGCCAGCAAAATGGCGATCGGCCATTCCAGCTCGGCGTATTCCTTGGTGGTGGTGTAGCCCAGCGGCAGGGTGACGATCGCGCCCACGATGACCGCTTGCCAACCCCAGAAGGTAAAGGCCGCCAGTGCATCGGAAATCAGTCGCGTTTGGCAGGTTCGCTGCACGACGTAGTAAGAAGTGGCAAACAGTGCACATCCACCGAAGGCGAAAATCACCAGGTTGGTGTGCAACGGGCGCAGGCGTCCAAATGTCGTCCATGGCAGGCCAAAATTCAACTCTGGCCAAACCAGTTGCGAGGCAATGAAAACGCCGAGCCCCATGCCAAGGATCCCCCAGACCACCGTCATGATGGCGAACTGGCGGACTACCTTATAGTTATAAGCAGTCGGACTGATTGCTGTGCTCATTCTAAGGTTCCACGGTTTAGTTTTTTTATAGGGTAAAAATCGGTCGCAAGTATGGAGAAAGCAAGATTCCATTGCAACGCAAGGTGACCTGCGTCAATGCGTTCCAAACCAGATTCTGCGCCCTTTCCATGTTTGGCGTAAGGACAAAATTCAGGGTTAAAAGCTGACGACTTGGACAGGATTTTAAACGGGTCGAAGGTACTTGTAACTGAGTGTGTGTAAACAAGCAGCTCGGGTGACGAATGGCCAGTGGCACGACAGCCGGTAGGTACCAGCCTTTGCGCCTGTCATCGAGCAGAAATGTTTCAACCCATCGAGTGCAAGTCGGCCGTCGACCGGCCAATGCCAGTCCACTGTGCAAACAAGCGTAGACCCGAATGGCAGGAGGGGAAAGTCAGCGATCGGAAGGGTGCGACAATGGGTCGCAAAAAAGCCGCGCCTGAATCAGGCGCGGCTTTTGGGTGGTGCAGGATTACTCGGGTTGGCTGTCAGGCGTTGCGCCATCAGCATTGTGGGACAGGCTGTAAACATAGGCGGCCAGCAGGTGCACCTTGTCATTGCCTTGCAGTACTTCCTGCGCAGGCATCTGGCCCTGGCGGCCGTGGCGAATGGTCTGCTGCAACTGCGCCAGGCTGGTGCCGTAGATAAAGCCACCTGGCTGCGTCAGGTTCGGCGCGCCCATGGCTTCCACGCCATGGCCTTCCGGCCCGTGGCAGGCGACACAGGTGGTGCTGAATGCCACTTGGCCCGCGGCGACATCCGCGGTGCTGTCCGCCGGCAGCGGCAGGCCTGCCAATTCATGGCGCACATAGGCTGCGACGTTCTTCACACCGTCCTCACCCAGCACTTCACCCCAGGCCGGCATCGCGGCATGACGGCCATTCATGATGGTCATCTTGATTGCATCCGCCGAACCGCCCCAGCGCCAGATGTTGTCTGCCAGGTTCGGGAAGCCGTAGGCGCCCTTGGCGTCCGAGCCATGGCACACCGCGCAGTTGGAGGCGAACAGGCGGCCGCCCATTTTCAGCGCCTGAGGGTCCTTGGCAACTTCTTCCACCGGCATGGCCGCGAATTTGGCGAAGATCGGCCCGAATTTGGCGTCGGCCTTGGCCATCTCCTTGTCCCATTCCTTGGTCTGGGTCCAGCCATCTTCATAGCCCGGCAATACGCCTTTCCAGTTGCCCAGGCCCGGGTAGAGGATCAGGTAGCCGACGGCAAACACCAGGGTGCCGGCGAACAGCATGAACCACCATTGCGGCAGCGGGTTGTCGTACTCCTCGATCCCGTCGAAGGCGTGGCCCATGGTCTGGTCCACGCTGCCCTTGGTCTCGCCCTTGCGGGTGCCGATCAACAGCCAGGTCAGGCCGATCAGGCTGCCGAGGGTCAGTACACAGATCCATGTACTCCAGAAGGTAGTCATGGCCGGTTGCTCCTTGTTGCAGGCTCTTCTTGAGCGTCGGGGGTTGGCGGTAGCGGTTCATCGGCAAACGGCAGCAGGCACGCCTCGGCGAACTCCGAATTGCGCCGGGAGTTGAACACCCACAGCGACAAGCCGATGAAGGCGATGGCCACGACCAGCGTGCCAAGCCCGCGGATGGTTCCAGCATCGAAATCAAATCCCATGGCTCACCTCTTGCTCTTGATGGCAGTGCCGAGCACTTGCAGGTACGAAACCAGCGCGTCCATCTCGGTCTTGCCCTTGAGGGAGGCCACGGCACCGGCGATGTCGTCGTCGGTGTACGGCACGCCGAGGGTGCGCATCACCTTGAGCTTGGTCTCGGTGTGGCTGCTGTCGACCGGGGCGGTGACCAGCCATGGGTACGCCGGCATCTTCGATTCCGGTACCACGTTGCGCGGGTTGTACAAGTGCGCGCGGTGCCAGTCGTCCGAGTAGCGCGCGCCGACGCGGGCCAGGTCCGGCCCGGTACGCTTGGAGCCCCACAGGAACGGGTGATCCCACACGCTTTCACCGGCCACCGAGTAGTGGCCATAACGCTCTGTTTCGGCGCGGAACGGGCGGATCATCTGCGAATGGCACTGTACGCAGCCTTCGCGGATATAGATGTCGCGGCCTTCCAGTTGCAGCGCGGTGTAGGGCTTCATGCCTTCCACTGGCTTGTTGGTCACATCCTGGAAGAACAGCGGCACAATCTGGGTCAGGCCGCCGATGCTCACGGCGAGCACCATCAGCAGCATCAGCAGGCCGACGTTCTTTTCAATGGTTTCGTGTTTCATCATCGACTCCTCAGGCCATCTGCGCCGCAGCGGCGACTTCGGCGGGTTGTGCCGAACGCACGGTGCGCCAAGTGTTGTAAGCCATCAGGAACATGCCGCTGAGGAAGATCGCCCCGCCCACCAGTCGCACGATGAAGCCTGGGTGGCTGGCCACCAGGGTTTCGACGAAGGAGTAGGTCAAGGTGCCGTCTTCGTTGACTGCACGCCACATCAGGCCCTGGGCGATGCCGTTGACCCACATCGAGGCGATGTAGAGCACGGTGCCGATGGTGGCCAGCCAGAAGTGCGCGTTGATCAGGCCGAGGCTGTACATCTGCTCGCGACCGAAGATTTTCGGGATCATGTGATACAGCGCGCCGATGGAGATCATCGCTACCCAACCCAGCGCCCCGGCGTGTACGTGGCCGATGGTCCAGTCGGTGTAGTGGGAGAGGGCATTGACCGTCTTGATCGCCATCATCGGCCCTTCGAAGGTCGACATGCCGTAGAAGGCCAGGGAAACCACCAGGAATCGCAGGATCGGGTCGCTGCGCAACTTATGCCAGGCGCCCGACAGGGTCATCATCCCGTTGATCATCCCGCCCCAGCTCGGTGCCAGCAGTACCAGCGACATCACCATGCCCAGGGACTGTGCCCAGTCCGGCAGCGCGGTGTAGTGCAAGTGGTGCGGGCCGGCCCAGATGTACAGGGTGATCAGTGCCCAGAAGTGCACGATGGACAGGCGATAGGAATACACCGGACGTTCGGCCTGTTTCGGCACGAAGTAGTACATCATCCCGAGGAAGCCGGCGGTGAGGAAAAAGCCTACCGCGTTATGCCCATACCACCACTGCACCATGGCATCCGTCGCACCGCCGTACAGCGAGTAGGACTTGGTCAGGCTGACCGGGATTTCCAGGTTGTTGACGATATGCAGGATGGCCACGGTGATGATGAACGCACCGAAGAACCAGTTACCGACGTAGATGTGCTTGGTGTTGCGCTTCATCACCGTGCCGAAGAACACGATGGCATAGGCCACCCAGACGATGGTGATCAGGATGTCGATCGGCCATTCCAGCTCGGCGTATTCCTTGGAGCTGGTGTAGCCCAGCGGCAAGGTGATCGCGGCCAGCACAATGACCAGCTGCCAGCCCCAGAAGCAGAACTGCGCGATCTTTGGCGCGAACAATTGGGTCTGGCAGGTGCGTTGCACCGAGTAGAAGGAGCTGGCAAACAGCGCGCAACCGCCAAAGGCAAAGATCACCGCGTTGGTGTGCAGCGGGCGCAAGCGGCCGAAACTGGTCCAGGGCAAATTGAAGTTGAGTTCGGGCCATACCAACTGGGCAGCGAGAAAAACCCCGAGCCCCATGCCGACGATGCCCCACACCACCGTCATAATGGCGAATTGGCGGACCACCTTGTAGTTATAGGCGGTACTTAAAGTAGTGTTCATGGTTCCCCATCCACGGTTCAACCCAAGCAAATGCGGCACTTGGGCTGGAGTTATAGGCAGACTAAAAAGCGAGGCAAGCATGGGCAAAGAGCACAAGGCCAGTATTGACGGGGATCAATGGGCGCAGTGTGTGCGGGAATGCGGCTGGTTGTGGGATGTCGCCACAGGGTCTATCGCGCGTACGCCCACGACGTTGATCCTGGCCCACGGCGCGGGTGCGCCGATGGACTCGGGCTTCATGAACGACATGGCTGCACGCCTTGCCGGGCATGGCGTGAACGTGTTGCGCTTCGAGTTTCCCTACATGGCCCAGCGCCGTGTGGACGGGGGCAAACGCCCACCCAATCCAGCCCCGAAACTGCTGGAATGCTGGCGTGAGGTGTATGCCGAGGTGCGACGTCATGTCGCTGGGAAACTGGCCGTTGGCGGCAAGTCCATGGGCGGGCGGATGGCCAGTCTATTGGCGGATGAATTGGGCGCGGACGCGCTGGTGTGCCTGGGTTATCCGTTCTATGCGGTGGGCAAGCCGGAGAAGCCACGAACCGAGCACCTGGCCGGGCTGAAGACGTCGACGTTGATTGTGCAGGGCGAGCGGGATGCGCTGGGCAATCGAGCGGCGGTGGAGGGGTATGTGTTGTCGCCGAGTATCGAGGTGATGTGGCTGGTGGCGGGGGATCATGATTTGAAGCCGTTGAAGGCTTCGGGGTTTAGTCATGAGCAGCATCTGGAGGCTGCGGCTGTGAAGGTGGCCGGGTTTCTCGGCGCCTGATAGGGCCCTTTCGCGAGCAAGCCCGCTTGTA
>NZ_JACAPM010000049.1:235214-247125 GCF_013385695.1 Pseudomonas sp. D8002 | reverse complement strand
GAGTGCGGGCATGCCGAGCCTAGGCGAGGCACCGAGTGGTGGGGCAAAGACCTTTTGGTTACTTTTGGGGCGTTTGCCAAAAGTGACCCGCTGTAAGAGCGGAACCATAAGCCGCCGTTACCTAAATAACGGATATGTACCCCATCTACCCCACACCAATCATCCCCCAGCCTTATCGCGCACCATTCACCCCCAACCGTATTTATTGTGACCACAAGCCCCGTGCCTGACACTCAACCCATCCACCCCTAACCACCCCTGGAGTCCCCAATGAGTGAGCCTGTGCAGTTCCAAGACAAGGTCGTGATCGTCACCGGTGCCGGCGGCGGACTAGGCCGCGCCCACGCACTCCTGTTCGCCAGACACGGCGCCAAAGTGCTGGTCAACGATCTTGGCGGCTCAACCCAGGGCGAAGGCGCCAACGCCTCGGCGGCCGACCGCGTAGTGGCCGAAATCCGCGAAGCCGGCGGCATTGCCGAGGCCAACCACGACTCCGTCACTGACGGTGACAAGATCGTCCAGAACGCCCTCGACGCCTTCGGCCGCATCGACGTCGTGGTCAACAACGCCGGGATCCTGCGGGACAAAACCTTCCACAAAATGGAAGACAGCGACTGGGACCTGGTCTACCGCGTACACGTCGAAGGCGCCTACAAAGTCACCCGCGCCGCCTGGCCCCACCTGCGTGAACAAGCCTACGGCCGGGTGATCTTCACCGCCTCCACCTCCGGTATCTACGGCAACTTCGGCCAGTCCAACTACGGCATGGCCAAGCTCGGCCTGTACGGCCTGACCCGCACCCTGGCGCTGGAAGGCCGCAAGAACAACATCCTGGTCAACGCCATCGCCCCCACCGGCGGTACACGCATGACCGAAGGCCTGATCCCGCCGCAAGTCTTCGAACGCCTCAAGCCGGAATTGATCAGCCCGCTGGTGGTGTACCTGGGCAGCGAGGCGTGTCAGGAAACCTCCGGGCTGTTTGAGGTGGGCGGCGGCTGGATCGGCAAGACCCGCTGGGAGCGCAGCCTGGGGGTTGGGTTTGATCCTGAAGCCGGGTTCTCCCCGGATGATGTCGCCGCCCACTGGCAGCAAATCTGTGACTTCGACGGGGCCGCTCACCCCAAGGACAACATCGAGGCCTTGAAGGAGATGATGGCCAACCTGCAGAAGTACAGCCTGTGATCATTACGTGAAAAAGTTTTAATCAAGCGGGGCGCCATGGCGCCCCGCTTTATTTCAGGCATAAAAAAAGCCGCTGCAAAGGCAGCGGCTGAAGTAAGACGTTTGATCAAGGAGCAATAAATCAACGTCAGTGAACACCGGTAACAGATTGAAAATATTGATCAATCCATAAAAAAATGGCTGTTCCTCCAGGTTCTGGAAGCGGGCGGTTTGCCCTGAAAGCCAGGCAAGAATAGGCTTTTGTTACAAAATGAAAAATAGCGATTCGAGACAAGGACTGTTACCAAACCCGCAACAGTGGCAATAACACCTCATCCATCCTCCTGATAATCCTTCATCCATCTCGTCCATGGCCTCTCCAAGACCCCGGCCAGAGCGCCCTCTCATCCTTTCGAGCGACAACACGAATACCTCCTTGGTGCGCTTATCGCTCCTGATCGCGGGCAGTAGGGTGGGGCCTTCTGTCACATCACCGGGGAAGACGCATGACAAAAACAACAATGCGCGCCATCTTCAGGCCACAGGCGCTGGCCGCTGCGGTTGCTTTGGGTTGCTGTGCCCAGGCGCAGGCTGTTTCGTTCAACATCGGCGAGATCGAAGGGCAATTCGATTCCTCGCTGTCGGTCGGTGCCAGCTGGGGCATGCGCGATGCCGACAAGAAGCTGGTGGGCATTCCCAACGGCGGAACGGGCCAGGCCTCCACCGGCGATGATGGTCGCCTGAACTTCAAGAAGGGCGAGACCTTCTCCAAGATCTTCAAGGGCATCCACGACCTGGAACTCAAGTACGGCGACAGCGGCGTGTTCGTGCGCGGCAAGTACTGGTACGACTTTGAACTGCAGGACGAAGACCGCGAATTCAAGCAGATCAGCAATAACCACCGCGACGAAGGCGCGCGCTCTTCCGGCTACGAATTACTCGATGCATTTGTCTATCACAACTATTCCATCGGCGATTTGCCGGGCAACGTGCGCGTCGGTAAACAGGTGGTCAGTTGGGGGGAAAGTACGTTCATCGGCAACTCCATCAACAGCATCAACCCCATCGACGTTTCCGCGTTCCGCCGCCCTGGCGCCGAGATCAAGGAAGGCCTGATTCCGGTCAACATGGTGTTCGCCTCCCAAAGCCTCACCAACCAGTTGAGCGTGGAAGGTTTCTACCAGTTGAACTGGGAAAACACCGTGGTGGACAACTGCGGCACCTTCTTCGGTAACGACGTGGTGGCCCATGGCTGCAACGGCAACTACACCGTCGGCAGCCCGGCGATTGCACCATTGCAACCGGTAGCGGCGGCGTTTGGCCAGGGCTTCCAGGTTACGAAAGAAGGCGTAGTGGTGCAGCGTGCAAAAGACCGCGAGGCGCGCGATGGCGGCCAGTTCGGCATGGCGTTGCGCTGGCTGGGGGATGACACCGAGTACGGCCTGTACTTCATGAACTATCACAGCCGCACGCCCACCGTCGGTACCATCACCGCCAACACCAACCTGGCAACCATTGGCGCTATTGCCAACGCGGCCAACGGGATCGCCCCGGGTACCGGGGCCGGCCTGGCGCAAAGCACGATGCTCGGTCGCGGCCAGTATTACCTCGACTACCCGGAAAACATCCGCCTGTTCGGTGCCAGTTTCTCCACCACCTTGCCCACCGGCACCGCCTGGACCGGCGAAATCAGCTACCGCCCGAATGCCCCCGTACAACTCAACACCACCGACCTGACGCTGGCCCTGGTCAACCCGATTGCCGGCAACGCCGCTTCACCGATCAGCAGTTCCTTCGGTGCCGACAACGCCGGCTACCGCCGCAAGGAAATCACCCAGATCCAGAGCACCATGACCCAATTCTTCGACCAGGTACTGGGCGCCGAACGCCTGACCCTGGTGGGCGAGGCGGCCTTTGTGCACGTCGGTGGGCTGGAGGCGAAATCCAAGCTGCGTTATGGCCGTGACTCGGTCTACGGCCAGTACGGCTTCGGCGGCGACACTGATGGGTTTGTCACGGCCAACTCCTGGGGTTATCGCGCCCGGGCCATCCTCGATTACAACAACGTATTCGCCGGGGTCAACCTCAAGCCCAACGTGTCGTGGTCCCAGGACGTCAGCGGCTACGGCCCCAACGGCCTGTTCAACGAAGGCGCCAAGGCCATCAGCGTCGGCGTGGATGCGGACTACCGCAACACCTACACCGCGAGCCTGAGCTACACCGACTTTTTTGGCGGTGACTACAACACCCTCACCGACCGCGACTTCATCGCCCTCAGCTTTGGCGTGAACTTCTGATTTGGCTTAAGTAAGGACAAGAGACTATGCGCAAAATGATTCTGCAATGCGGGGTGTTGGCCCTGAGCCTGTTGGCCGCCAACGTGATGGCCGCAGTGTCGCCGGAAGAAGCGGCCAAGCTCGGCACTACCCTGACCCCGGTGGGCGCCGAGAAGGCCGGTAACGCCGATGGTTCGATCCCGGCATGGACCGGTGGTATCCCGAAAAACGCCGGGGCGGTGGACAGCAAGGGTTTCCTCGCTGACCCGTTCGCCAATGAAAAGCCGCTGTTCGTGATCACCGCCGCTACGGTCGACAAGTACAAGGACAAACTGTCCGAAGGCCAGGTGGCGATGTTCAAGCGCTACCCGCAAACCTACAAGATCCCCGTGTACCCGACCCACCGCACGGTCAACCTGCCGCCGGAGATCTACGAGTCGATCAAGCGCAGCGCGCTCAACGTACACGCGATCAACGACGGCAATGGCCTGGAAAATTTCACCGGCAACCGCTACTACGCCTTCCCGATTCCGAAAAATGGCGTGGAAGTGCTGTGGAACCACATCACCCGTTACCACGGCGGCAACCTGCGCCGCATCATCACCCAAGCCACGCCGCAAACCAACGGCAGCTACACGCCGATCCGTTTCGAGGAAGAAGTGGCCGTACCGCAACTGATCCCGGACATGGACCCGGTCAAGGGCGCCAACGTACTGACCTTCTTCAAACAATCGGTGACCGCTCCGGCGCGCCTGGCCGGCAACGTACTGTTGGTGCATGAGACGCTCGACCAGGTGAAGGAACCGCGCCTGGCCTGGGTCTACAACGCCGGTCAGCGCCGGGTACGCCGTGCGCCGCAAGTGGCCTACGACGGGCCGGGCACTGCGGCCGACGGCCTGCGCACCTCGGATAACTTCGACATGTTCTCCGGCGCCCCCGACCGCTACGACTGGAAGCTGGTGGGCAAGAAGGAGATGTACATTCCCTACAACAGCTACAAGCTCGACTCGCCGACCCTCAAGTACGACGACATCATCAAGGCCGGCCACATCAACCAGGATTTGACCCGCTACGAGCTGCACCGGGTCTGGGAAGTGATCGGCACGGTCAAGCCGAGCGAACGGCACATCTACGCCAAGCGCCACATGTACATCGACGAAGACAGCTGGCAGGTGGCGCTGGTGGACCACTACGACGGCCGCGGCCAGCTGTGGCGTGTTGCTGAAGGTCACGCGCAGTTCTACTACGACCATCAGGTGCCGGCCTACACCGTCGAAACCCTGTACGACATCATCGCCGGGCGCTACATCGCCCTGGGCATGAAGAACGAAGAGAAGAGCAGCTTTGTGTTCGGCTTTGCGGCCAAGGCGGCCGACTACACGCCGGCAGCATTGCGCTCGGAAGGCGTGCGCTAAAACCTGATTGAAATGCGATCAAACTGTGGGAGCGGGCTTGCTCGCGAAGGCGGTCTGTCAGTTAAAGCATCAGTGACTGATACACCGCCTTCGCGAGCAAGCCCGCTCCCACATTTACTGTGTTCCACCTTTAGAACGAGTGCCGGGTGGCCTTTTGGCTCCCGGCTTTTTTATGCCCGCCAATCAGCCTGCTGAATACTCCTCAACAACCGCCAGCCACAGGACTAGGGTAGGGCGCACGCCGCCTAATAATAAAAAACAGGGACGCAGTAATGACCGCCATGACCCGTTGTCTGGATCGTCCTGGATTCATGCCACGCTTGTCTCCCCATCATCTGTTGCGCCCGCGCCTGGCCGTGCCGCTGCTCAACGCCACGGCACGGGTGAAGTTGCTCTGCGCCCCGGCCGGCAGCGGCAAGAGTGCATTGCTCGCCGAGTGCGCGTTGCAGGCGCCTTCGCAGTGCCAGGTGTACTGGTTGCCGCTGAATGGCGTGGCCTCGGATTTGTGTCAGCGCCTGGCGCAAAGCCTTGGCCTCGACTTTGTTGATGAGCCCACGTTGCTGCTGGCCCTGAACCGCTGGCAAGCGCCGGCCTGGTTGTTTCTCGATGACTTCTGCCGCGTGCCGGCGCCTGAACTGGATGGGTTGCTTGACCGCATTCTGGCGGCCAGCAGCCCGGCCTTGACCTGGTGGATCGGCGCGCGGCGGCGGCCGGCCTGCAACTGGCCCCGGCTGTTGCTTGATGATGAACTGTGGGAAAGCAGCGCTGCCGAGTTGGCGTTTGACCCCAGCGAAATCCAGCACTTGGCCGGGCCCAGCGCCGACAAGGTGTTGCAGTTCAGCGCCGGCTGGTGCGCCGGAGTGCGTATCGGATTGCTTGAAGGCGACGGGCACCCGGACAAAACCTTGCTCGACTACCTGCAACACGAGTTGTTCACGGGCCTGGCGCCGGAATTGGCCGAGGCCTGGCGAGTACTCGCGCACCTGCCACGCTTCAACCCGAGCTTGTGTGACCACCTGTTCGGCTTTGGTGATGGTGGCGACTACCTGCGAGACTTGCAGACGCTGGGCGCCTTTATCGAGCCCTGGGAGGAGTCCACCGACTGGCTGCAAGTCTTCCCGCCACTGGCCCAACTGATGCGCGCCGAACCCTGGCCGGCCAGGCGCTCCTGGCACCGGCGCGCGTGCCAATGGTTTACCGCCGCCGAGGACTGGCAAGCAGCCTTTGAGCAAGCGTTGCAGGCCGAAGAGTACGAAGTGGCCGTAAGCCTGTTGCAGCATTTCAGTTTTGAAGACCTGTTCCGCCAGCAAAACGCGGTGCTGTTGTTGCGCCTGCATGAGCAGCATGGTGATGAATTGATGCTGGGCTCGGCGCAACTGGTGGGCTTGGTCACGGCGGCGTTGCTGTTTGCCGGGCGTTTCGACCAGGCGGCGTTGTGCATTGACCAACTGGCGCGTTTCACTCCGCAACCGACCGCGCACCTGCAGCGTTATCTGCTGGCCCGCTGGCAGGCGCAATGGGGCTGGCTGTTGCATCTGGGCGGCGAAGCCGCACGGGCCCGGGAACATTTTCTCGAAGCCCTGCAAGACTTGCCCGAGAGCGCCTGGACGTCGCGCCTGATGTGCCTGTCGGGCCTGACCCAGCAAGCCTTGCTGCGTGGCGAGCTGGACGTGGCCCAGGCGCTGAACCGCGAGGCGTTGTGCCTGGCGCGCTCCCACGGCTCACTGCTGTTGGAGGCATTGTTGGAGCTCGATCATGCGCAGTTGCTGGAGCAGCGCGGCGCGCCGTATCGGGCCCAAAGCCTGCTGGAGAATGTGCAGCGCATGCTGGTGCAACAGCGGCTTAAAGCCGGGCCGTTGATGGGACGGATTTGCTTGCGGCGTGGGCACCTGGCGCTGCGCCAGGGCCACGACGCCGTGGCCGCCGAATGCTTCGAATCCGGCCTGGGCATGTGCCTGCACAGCCAGGACAAACGCGTGCTCTACGGCTACCTGGGACTGGCGCTATTGGCCGCCAACAAGGGCGATTACGCCCAGGCGTTTATCCAGTTGCGCGACGCTGAACGCCTGATGCAGCAACGCCAGGTGCCCGACACCGTCTATCGCGCCGTATTGCTGTTGCTCAGCGGGCATTTCTGGCTGCAACAGGGTCGCGCCGAACTGACCCTGGAGGCGGTGACCCGGGTGCTGCGGCACTACCGTGGCCCCAAGGCGAAACAAGCACCGCCGGCCACCCTGGAGTTGATCCCCAGGCTTGAATATTTGCAGGTGCTGGCCGAAGTGAAATTGCATCGCGCCGAAGAGCCTGTCGCCCGCCTGAGTGCGTTACTGGAGGCCGCCCGTCAGCGGGGCATGCTGTGCCTGGAAGCGGAGTTGCACTTGGTGCTGGGGGAAGTGGCCTGGCAAGTCGGCGATCGCCCGTTGGCCGTGCGCTCGCTGGAAGCCGGATTGGAACTGGCGGGGCGTTGCCAGGTACAGCAGGCGATTCGCGAGCTGCGCCTCAGGCAACCGGGGTTGTTGAGTGCATTGGGGCTGGAACCGCAGGAATGCCCGGCGGCGGCGGGGGAAAATCCCCTGAGCCAGCGCGAGCTTGAGGTGCTGCAACTGATTGCCCAGGGCAATTCCAATCTGGAAATTGCCAGCCAATTGTTTATCTCGCTGCACACGGTAAAAACCCATGCGCGGAGGATTCACAGCAAGTTGGGGGTGGAGCGGCGCACCCAGGCGGTGGCGAAAGCCAAGACGCTGGGCTTGATGGCCTGAAGCCATGCACTATTCGTCAAACAATGACGATCAAATGTGGGAGCGGGCTTGCTCGCGAATGCGGTGTATCAGTCACTTATGCTTTAACTGACAGACTGCATTCGCGAGCAAGCCCGCTCCCACATTTTGTTCTGTTGGGTGCCTGATACTGAGCGTTACGGCTGATAACCCATGCGCCAACTCACCGCCTGGGTCGCCGCCAGCAAACGCTTCGCCGCCGGGCCGTCTTCATCGGCATGGAACAGCGACGTCGGCCCCACCACGGTCAACACCGCCGCCACTTGCCCGACCGCGTTGAACACCGGCGCCGACAACGCGTCCACACCCGGCATCAGCAAACCATGCACAAAGTGCAAGCCGCGCTGGCGGATCTGCTCACAGGTGGTCGCGTATTCCTGGTCATCCGCCAACGCATGGGCAACGCCCGCCTGAATCTCCCGCTCGCGCAACTCCACGGTTTCCCGCGACGGCAGGAACGCACTGAACACCAGCCCGGTGGACGAACTGAGCAACGGCAACACCGAGCCCAATTGCGTGACCACCGTCACCGCGCGCACCGCCGGCTCGATATGCACCACCGTCGCGCCCTGGTTACCCCAGACGGCCAGGAAGCAGGTTTCATTCAACTCATCCCGCAGTTCCGCCAGGGGCAGGGCGGCGACTTTCAGCACGTCCATGCTGCCCAGCGCGGCCAGCCCCACGCGCAAGGCTTCACGGCCCAGGCCGTAATGGTTGGTGGCGGTGTTCTGTTCGGCAAAACCCGAGGCAATCAGCGCCTGCAAATAGCGGTGGACCTTGCTCGCCGGCATTTGCACGTGCTCGGCCAGGCGCGACAACGAGGTGGCCGGCGACAGTTCAGCCAGGGCCTTGAGGATGTCGGTGCCCACTTCAGCCGAGCGGACTTTCTGTTTACCGGTGTCGCGGGGGGCGGGCGGCTTTTCCATGGAAGGCATGAATCCGAAAGACGAATGGGCGTCTTTATAGCTTGACGGTCAACAGGTATCAAATTACGTTATGCGTAACTGGATTACGATAAAAACAACTTCCGCTCAGAGGACGATCCATGACCCTCGAATACCAATCGGGTTTTGGCAATGAATTTGCCACTGAAGCCTTGCCCGGTGCATTGCCCGTCGGCCAGAACGCCCCGCAGAAAGCGCCCTACGGGCTGTACACCGAACTCTTCTCCGGCACCGCCTTCACCATGGCCCGCAGCGAAGCCCGGCGCACCTGGTTGTACCGCATCCAGCCGTCGGCCAATCACCCGGCGTTCGTCAAGCTGGAACGGCAATTGGCCGGTGGACCGCTGGGCGCTGTGACGCCCAACCGCCTGCGCTGGAACCCGCTGGATATTCCGGGTGAGCCGACAGATTTCATCGATGGCCTTGTAGGCATGGTCGCCAATTCCGGATCGGAAAAACCCTCGGGCATCAGCATCTACAACTACCGCGCCAACCGTTCGATGGACCGCGTGTTCTTCAACGCGGACGGCGAACTGTTGGTCGTTCCCGAACAGGGCCGCCTGCGCATTGCGACCGAACTGGGTGTGCTGGAAGTCGAGCCACTGGAAATCGTCGTGCTGCCCCGCGGCCTGAAATTCCGCGTCGAACTGCTGGATGCCCAGGCCCGCGGTTACGTCGCCGAGAACCATGGCGCGCCACTGCGCCTGCCGGACCTTGGTCCTATCGGCAGCAACGGCCTGGCCAACCCACGGGATTTCCTCACGCCGGTCGCCCATTACGAAGACCTCAAGCAACCGACCACGCTGGTGCAGAAATTCCTCGGTGAACTGTGGGGCTGCCAGCTCGACCATTCGCCGCTGAACGTGGTGGCGTGGCACGGCAACAACGTGCCGTACAAATACGACCTGCGTCGTTTCAACACCATCGGCACCGTGAGCTTCGATCACCCGGACCCGTCGATCTTCACCGTATTGACCTCGCCCACCAGCGTGCACGGCCTGGCCAACCTCGACTTCGTGATCTTCCCGCCCCGCTGGATGGTCGCCGAAAACACCTTCCGGCCACCGTGGTTCCACCGCAACCTGATGAACGAATACATGGGCCTGATCCAGGGTGCCTATGACGCCAAGGCTGAAGGCTTCGTGCCCGGCGGTGCGTCGTTGCACAGCTGCATGAGCGCCCACGGCCCGGATGGCGAGACTTGCACCAAAGCCATCAACGCGACGCTTGAGCCCCACAAGATTGATAACACCATGGCGTTCATGTTCGAGACCAGCCAAGTGCTGCGTCCTACACAGTTCGCGCTGGAATGCCCGCAACTGCAACCTTCCTACGACGCTTGCTGGGCCTCGCTCCCTGCAACCTTCAACCCGAATCGGAGATAACCCATGACTCAGCCTAATCTCACCCGCAGTTGGGTGGTTTCCGCCAACGGTCACCGGGATTTCCCGCTGCAAAACCTGCCGTTGGGGGGGTTCAGCGTTAATGGCTCGGCACCGCGCAGTGGCGTGGCGATTGGCGAGCAGATTCTTGATCTGCACGCCGCGCTGGAATGCTTTGAAGGCGAAGCCCGCCGGGCCGTTGAAGCCACCGCTGGCGGCCAATTGAACGCGTTTTTCGAACTCGGCCGTGGCCCGCGCGTGGCCTTGCGTGAACGCCTGCTGGAACTGTTGGCCGAAGGCAGCGACCAGCAAGGCAAACTGCAAGCTGCGCTGCACCCGGCTGCCGATTGCCAGATGCACCTGCCGGCCAGGATCAACGACTACACCGACTTCTACGTGGGCATCGAGCACGCGCAAAACGTCGGCAAGCTGTTCCGCCCGGACAACCCGCTGCTGCCCAACTACAAGTATGTGCCGATCGGCTACCACGGCCGCGCGTCGACGATTCGCCCGTCGGGCACCGAGGTCCGCCGCCCGAAAGGCCAGACCCTGCCAGCCGGCCAGACCGAGCCGACCTTCGGCCCCTGCGCACGCCTGGACTACGAGCTGGAGCTGGGCATCTGGATCGGCCAGGGCAATGCCATGGGCGACTCGATTGCCATCGGCGACGCGGCTGATCACATCGCCGGTTTCTGCCTGCTCAACGACTGGTCGGCGCGGGATATCCAGGCCTGGGAATACCAGCCGCTGGGCCCGTTCCTGTCGAAGAGTTTCATCACCAGCATTTCGCCATGGGTGGTGACGGCTGAAGCCCTGGAACCGTTCCGCAAGGCACAACCGGCGCGCCCTGAAGGCGACCCACAACCGCTGGCATACCTGCTGGACAAGCGCGACCAGGCGGCCGGTGGTTTTGATATCGAACTGGAAGTGCTGCTGACCACCGCCTCGATGCGCGAGCAGAACCTGCCGGCCCATCGCCTGACCCTGAGCAACACCCAACACATGTACTGGACCGTCGCGCAGATGGTTGCGCACCACAGCGTCAATGGCTGCCAGTTGCAGGCGGGTGACCTGTTTGGTTCGGGCACCTTGTCGGGGCCTGAAGCCGGACAATTCGGCAGTCTGCTGGAAATCACCGAGGGCGGTAAAAAGCCGATCGAACTGGCCTCCGGCGAGGTGCGGAAATTCCTTGAAGATGGCGACGAAATCATCCTGCGTGCCCGCTGCACCCGCGACGGTTTTGCCTCCATCGGCTTCGGCGAATGCCGGGGTACCGTGGTCGCGGCGCGCTGAGAGGGCAGGGCCATGGAACTCTATACCTACTACCGCTCCACTTCGTCCTACCGGGTGCGGATCGCGCTGGCCCTCAAGGGCCTGGACTTCACCGCCGTGCCGGTCAACCTGCTGGTGCCCAAGGGCGGCGCCAACCATCAGCCGGAGTATCTGGCGATCAACCCGCAAGGTCGCGTGCCGGCCTTGCGCACCGATGAGGGTGATGTGTTGATCCAGTCGCCGGCAATCATCGAATACCTGGAGGAACGTTATCCACAGGTGCCGTTGCTCTCCACGGATCTGGCAACCCGCGCCCATGAGCGCGCGGTGGCGTCGATCATCGGTTGCGACATCCACCCGCTGCACAACTCCAGTACCCAGAATCTGCTCAAGCAATGGGGGCACGATGAAGCGCAGGTGCTGGAGTGGATCGGGCACTGGATCAGCCAGGGCCTGGCGGCGGTTGAGCAGTTGATTGGTGATCAGGGTTATTGCTTTGGCGAGCAGCCGGGGATGGCGGATACGTTCTTGATTCCACAGTTGTATGCGGCCGAGCGGTTCAAGGTGTCGCTGGCGGCGTACCCGCGCATTCAGCGGGTGGCGGGGTTGGCGGCGCAGCATCCGGCGTTCATGGCGGCTCATCCCGCCAACCAACCGGATACCCCATAAATCTCCAGGCTC
>NZ_JACAPM010000049.1:192939-235159 GCF_013385695.1 Pseudomonas sp. D8002 | reverse complement strand
GCTCCCACATGTGATCTTCAGCGTGTCCAAAATATATAAAAACAATACAGGTCCCTTGCGATGCACAATCAGATTGCCAGCTTTCGTGCGGCACTCGACGCCCGTCCGGTGTCGCGCTATCAGTGGTTGATTCTCCTGTTGCTGGCACTGTTGCTGGTCACCGACGGCTACGACGCCCAGGTCCTGGGCTACGTGGTCCCGGCGCTGGCCAAGGACTGGGGCCTGGAAAAAGCCGCGTTCGGCCCGGTGTTCAGCGCCAACCTGCTGGGGCTGACGCTGGGCTCCCTGGCCGTCACGCCGCTGGCGGATCGCTTCGGGGTGCGGCGAATCCTGCTGTGCTGTGTGTTGATCTACGCCAGCCTCACGGTGCTGATGGTGTTCGCCAACTCTCTCAATACCTTGATGGCCGCCCGCTTTATCTGCGGCATCGGCATGGGCGGTGCAATGCCCAGCGCCATGGCCCTCATGTCGGAATACTCACCACCCCGCCTGCGAACATTGATGGTGACGCTCGCCGCCTGTGGCTTCTCTTTCGGCGGTGCGGCCGGTGGTTTTGTCGCGGCCGGGTTTATCGACAGCTTCGGCTGGCAGGCGGTGTTCCTCGCCGGTGGTGTGACGCCATTGCTGTTGTTTCCGTTTCTTGCCTGGATGTTGCCCGAATCCCTGCCACGCCTGCTGCGTGATGCACCGCCGTATGCGCGCCTGCAAAAAGTCACCGCGCGAATGCTGCCAGGCTGGCAACCGCCGCCAGCGAGCGAGGCAGAAAACCGCCAGGAGCAAGGCAGCAAACTGACGGTGGTGGAGCTGTTCCGCCATGGTTATGCGCGCCCGACATTACTGCTGTGGGCGACGTTTTTTGTCAGCCTGATCCTGCTGTATTTCATGATCAGCTGGCTGCCTTCGCTGTTGCTGGAAAGCGGCCTGGGCCTGAATGAGGCCAACCTGGTGACCTCGATGTTCCTGTTCGCCGGGACCTTGGGCGCCATCGGCATGGCCTGGTTTGCCGACCGGCTCAAAAGCAAAGTGCGCCTACTGTCCGGCGTGCTGGCAGCGGCTGCGGTGTGCACCATCCTGCTGGGGCTGAATCACGACAATCCGCGCTATCTGGTGGCCTGCGTGTTTGCGGCGGGCTTCTGCATCATCGGCGGTCAACTGACCCTGAACGCGTTCGCCAGTAACTTCTACCCGGCTCACGTACGGGCGACCGGTACTGGCTGGGCGTTGGGCGTCGGGCGGTTCGGTTCGATCCTGGGGCCGTTGTTCGGCAGCCTGTTGCTGGCGATGCACATTCCGGTGCAGCAGATTTTCTTCTTCTGCGCGATTCCGGCGGTGATTGCGGCGTTGTTGATTATCCAAGTGCGCTCGCCCAAGGGCGCAGCACCACAAGGCCCTGATGCGTTATTGGCGCCGGGCGCTGATAACGCGTAATCCCCAGCCGGTGGACACGCTGCCATCACTCTGCTGAAGGTGAGCGATGGCGGCCAGGAAGCGTTCTTTCAGGCGGGCCTTGGCAGGGATTGTCAGCCGGTCGATATCGTAGGTTTCTTTCAATGACGTCCACAGTGCGGCTGGCTGAGGCTGCCAGTGGACGTCGATGTCTTCGAAGCGGATGTCAGTGAAATGATCTGCCAGCAAGGTTCGCCAGCCGTCTTCGGTGCGCGTGCGCGGGTCGCCCATTGGCAAGTGGGGCAGTTGGTCTTGCTTGGCGATTGGACGAAACGCGTCCAGAAACGCGTCGCCGACAGGGCCGAGTAGAAACGTCCTGCCGATCAGCACCGCCAACGTGCCGCCGCTGCGCAATACCCGCTGTACCTCTTGCAGTACCTGTTCAAGATCATCCATCAGCATGATTGCCATGTGCGACAGCAGCACGTCGACGCTGCCCGTGGCCATACTCAATGCCTGGGCGCGTTCCTTGAGCAGCGTTACATCAGATGGGAGACGCAAGCGGGCGGCGTCCAGCTCCGCCTGGCTCATGTCGACACCGGTCAGTTGCAAGCCGGGTTGCTGACGGGCAGCCAGCAATTTGAGCAGATAACCATCGCCGCAGGCCAGGTCCAGCACGTTCATCGGGCTTTGTGCGGTGGGCACGTGCGCAGTCAAGGCAGCATAGGATGAGCTGTATTTCACCGCCGGCAGTTCGGCGAATGCCGCGCTGGTGGTGCCGGGCTGGCGCTGGTGAAAATCTTCGAGGTAACGTTCGGCGGGGGAGCGCAGGGGCATGACAACCTCATCCATGGGGCGGTACAGCTTACGCCAAGCGGGTCAATGCACCACAGAGTTCGGCGGCAAATGGCCCAGCCGTTCGGTCAGGCGTAGACGCTGGATCGGGTCTTCGCTGAGCATCAACGCGTGTTCCAGGTCAAAACGCTCGGCGTTCGGGCAATCCAGGCGCTGATACAAACTGGCCCGGGCCAGGTAATCGGCGGCGCTGGCATTGCCCAGCTCCAGCACGCGTTCGGCGTCCACCAGAGCGGCCAGGTGGTCGTCGTTGGACAGGTGCAACTGGCGCAGATTACGCGACAGCCGTTGCAGGATCGATCGCGGCTCGGCGGTGTGCAGGTGGTCGGCCTGCAACTTGAGATTGGGCCCGTACTGGCGGGTCAGCAGGTCGCGGCAATCGTTGGGGTACAGGCGTCGGCCGCCGCAGGGGTCGAGCAGGTGATCGGCGCCCGGCACGCGCAACAGGAAGTGCCCCGGGAAGTTGACGCCGACCAAGGGGATGTCCAGGCGCCGCGCCAGCTCCAGGGCAATCAGCCCCAATGCCAGTGGCTGGCCGCGTTTACGCTTCAACACCTTGTCCAGCAGCGCGGCGGCGGGGCGCAGCGGGGTGTGGTCATCCTGGGCGAACCCCAGGTCGTTCATGCGCCGCAACAACGGTTGTCCGAGTTCATCCGCCGGCAGCATTGGCATGCTGAGGCTGACCAACTGCTGCAGTACCTTGAAGTCCTGCAGGATGGCCAAGGGGTCCACCGCCGGGTCGTGCTCGGCCGCCATCCACAGCGCGGCTTCAAACAGCGCGGGCGGTGACCGTTCCAGGCAGGCAAAAAAGGCGTCGCGGGGCTTCATTGGGTTCTCCGGCGGATGTCTCGTTTTAGCCTTGCTGTGAACTTTCGTCCAGTGCCTTAAGACAGGTCCTACCTGTTTATGTCGCAAACCCTTTAAAACCGGTGGTCTTATTCCTGCGCGCTTCAGCAGGGTTTCGCTGGCGGTCCTATACTTGGCGCCTACCAGAAGTGATTCGGGAGCTTGACGATGTTTGCGCTCATGCACAGCACCCGCCTTGAATCGCTGCACCTGAGCGTTGACCCGGCCACCGGGTTGAAGGCGGTCATTGCCATCCACAACAGCCGCCTCGGTCCCGCCCTTGGAGGCTGCCGCTACCTCTCTTACCCCGACGATGAAAGTGCCGTGGCGGATGCCGCGCGCCTGGCTCAGGGCATGAGCTACAAGGCCGCGTTGGCCGGTTTGCCGGTGGGTGGCGGCAACGCGGTGATCATCCGCCCCGCCCATGTGGAAAGCCGCGCGGCATTGTTTGAAGCCTTCGGCCGCTGCATCGAGCAGTTGGATGGCCGCTACATCACCGCCATCGACAGCGGCACCTCGGTGGCCGACATGGATTGCATCGCCCAGCAGACCCGCTATGTCACCAGCACCACGGCGGCCGGCGATCCCTCGCCCCACGCGGCGATGGGCGTGTTCGCCGGCATCCGCACCACCGCGATGGCTCGCCTGGGCAGCGATAACCTGGAAGGTCTGCGCGTGGCGATCCAGGGCCTGGGCAACGTCGGTTATGCCCTGGCCGAGCAACTGCACGCCGCCGGGGCTGAATTGCTGGTGAGCGACATCGACCACGGCAAGGTGCAACTGGCGATGGAGCAACTGGGTGCGCACCCGATTGCCAACGAAGCCTTGCTCAGCACCCCATGCGATATCCTTGCGCCCTGCGGTGTGGGCGCGGTGTTCAACCGCTACACGGTCGCGCAGTTGCGATGCGCAGCGGTGGCCGGCTCCGCCAGTGCGCAACTGACCAACCTGCAAGTGGCCGATCAGTTGGAAGGGCGTGGGATTCTTTACGCGCCGGACTACGTGATCAACTCCGGTGGGCTGATCTACGTGGCCCTCAAGCACGGCGGCGCGGAGCTGGAAACCATCACCGCGCACCTGTCGAACATCGGCACACGCCTGACCGAAATCTTCGCCCATGCCCAGGCTGAAAAGCGCTCACCCGCGCGGGTAGCGGATGAGCTGGCGGAGCGCTTGCTGTACCGCTGAGGCGGGTCAAAGCTGATATTTCTCCCGGGCCAGTTGGCCCACGCCCATACGATCAAGGATGTGCATCGGGCACAGAATCGTGACCCGCACGGTTCCCGGCAGGCGGCTGATTTCAATTGAGCCGTTGATGGTCGCGCGGTTGCGCACTTCGTCGAGCGGCAGCCCGGTCACGGCGGCGGCGCGTTCCAGTCCATTGTCTGTCGCGACGTTGAGATTGGTCCCACTGCCGATGAAGGTGATGGGCGCGTTCTCCTCGATCTCCACCTGGCCCCAGCGCTCCCCCAGTGCCTTCACCCGCAGGCGTTGCTCCGCGGTCATCGGGCGCGCCATGGGCGGCAGGTCATCGAGGTTTTGCAGCAGGATCGGCCCGTCCAGGCTCAGGCCCTTGATCACCTGCACCGTCAGTTCGGTTTCCCCCGACACATCGGTGGCATGCCCGGCAATTTCGCCATTGCCCTGTTGAGCATGCATATCGCCCATGTATACCCCGGCGCCGGGGACCTTCACCGGGCAGATCAGGATGCAGCCTTCGCGCACGGAATTGGTGTCCATGTGGCCATCGGTTTTCGCGGCGTGCAGTTCATCGTGGGTCATGCTGTAGCGATGGGGCGCGCCCACCAGGTACTGGCCGAAGTCGCCGCAGTTGTGGGAATCCGGCAGATCCCGTGAAGGCGTGGTGCCGATGTTGCCCAGGAATGGGCGCATATGCGCGGCCAGGCCCGGGATATCGGCGCGGGCCAGGGACAGGATCGAGTGCTGGGCAGACAGTTCGGGCAGCGCCGACATGTCCGATGCCTTGCCGGCCAGGCGATCCGCCACGGCCTGATTGACCGTCAGGCTCACCTGATGCTCGGCATCCAGAACGATCACGTAACCATTGCTGAAACGAAACGCACTGACCTCGGCGCCACAGGCATCGCAACGAATGGCGTCATCGCCAATGCCTTCGACGTGGCTGGCGGGATGCTCTTGCCCGCAGTTGGAGCAGAACTTCGCGACGAACGGGTCGCCGTGGTAACGCCCTTCGACAAAACTCATGACCCCCGAGGACGTGGCCAGGGAGGTGACGCGCATGCGCTTGATCTTCAGCGCCACCGCGTCGCCGATGTCGGCGCCGGCGATGAACACGGGCTGGGTCACTTCATGGCCACCCTCAAAGGCCGGCGTGATCATCGGGCCCCAGCAACCGGGCGGGGTGCCGGTGATCAAGGTGCCACCGTCGGCCAGCGGGCCGAGCATTTTCTGGCTGGGGCCGAGCAGCCCATTGGTGTAGGAGGTGACGGTGAGACGGTCGACAGAAGGGAGGTTATTCATTTTATTTTCCGGGCCCTGGGTGATTGAATGTTGAACAGGCTTCATCACTTAAGCGCCGATGTGTATCTGTCGTGTGTCGCGCTGCCGCGATTGCCGGTACGTGTGTATCTCAGGGGCATCCATACACACTCTGATACACCCGCAGTGGCGGACACGTGCAAATACAGATATCTCTGTTGCAGGCTTACTTTTTCAAACCCATCAGAACGAGGTTGGCATGTCCAAACAAACAGCAGGGCGCTCCAGCGGGCGCATGATTACCTTCAAACGCCCGGATGGCGCTGACGTCAACGGCTACCTGGCCAGCCCGGCGGTACTCGAAGGCGCGCCGGCGATCGTGGTGATCCAGGAATGGTGGGGCGTAAACGATCAGATCAAGGGCGTGGCCAATCGACTGGCCGAATGCGGTTACCGCGTGTTGGTGCCGGACCTTTATCGCGGCGCGTCGACCGTGGAAGAGGAAGAGGCTCACCACCTGATGGATGGGCTGGATTTTGGTGACGCGGTTTCCCAGGACATCAAGGGCGCCGTGCAGTACTTGCAGGCAGATTCGAAAAAAGTTGGTGTGACCGGTTACTGCATGGGCGGGGCGTTGACGTTGCTGGCGTTGAACGCGATTCCGGAAGTCGCTGCGGGCGTGGTGTGGTACGGCTTCCCGCCGCTGGAGTATCTGGATGCTTCGAAGATCAAGGCGCCGCTGATCGGGCATTGGGGCACGCAGGATGCCTTCTTCAATATCGACACCGTGGCGGAGCTGGAGTCAAAACTGCATGCTGCGGGTGTGGACGCGACTTTCCATCGCTACCTGGCGCGCCATGCGTTTGCCAACGAGACGGCGATTGGTGATGGTCGGATTGCAGACACGCAATACGATGCCGCCTGGTCGCAACTGGCGTGGGACCGCACGTTGACGTTCTTCGGCAAGACCTTGTGGCAGGCATGACACATGTGAAAGGCATCAACGCATAACCTGTGGCGAGGGAGCTTGCTCCCGCTGGAGTGCGCAGCGCTCCCAAGCTTTTGGGTCTGCTGCGCAGCCCAGCGGGAGCAAGCTCCCTCGCCACAGCAAGCTCCCTCTGCCACAGCAAGCGCCCTTGCTCAAAGCAAGCCCCCTCCGCCACAGCAAGCCCTTTCGCCACTACTGGCAATGCATCACTCAGCCGCTGGCTGCCCAATCTCCGCCAATGCACTCGCATTGTTTTTGAACGCCGCCGCAAACGCCGCGCGGTTCTTGGCCATGAAAATACCGGCATCTTCAGCCTGCTTCTCGCTCAAGCCTTCGACGTTTTTCAACAGCACTTCCATCAGGGACTCTGCCAGCTCAAGCATCTGGTCGTGTGCGTCGGCAAGTTTGCGATCCACGAATGTAGTCTCCAGGTCACGGGTACTGCGATACAGGGTTTCAACAGCCATTTTTCGGCCTCGTCATCGGTGCAGTATTGAAGGGAGTTGCCCTTGGTTCGAGTGTCGCCAAGCGTTTTTGCGACCACTGTATTTATATACAGCTAAAAGCATAAGCCAATCCATGGGCTTTGGGTAGTGGCTTTTCAATGTAGCTGGCAAATGCTGGTTTGCCCTATCGGAAACCTCTCACAGGTTGGTGGGGTTGCAGGAGCGTCATTCAGTGGCTTACCTTCTCCGGGCTTCGCTTATGCGGTACACGAGTTTGGCGGCTCGAATTTAAGGAGCAAACATCTTGTAAATCCAAGGAATGCACCATGGTAAAAATGACTGCCTGTTTTTCTGAATCGCCTATAAAGCCGCCTACCGCGCTTTTCGCTGTGACCCCAAATACTGACACTGAAACATTACTCGCCAACGCCAGCGAAACCTTGAACAGTGCCCGTGAAATGGCCAGTAGCCTGGCTTTTGAGCTTGAAGGACCACAGCGAAGTTTGCTTCTGGCGATCCATCAACTGCTGGAAATGAGTGGTTTGTTGGTTGATCAGGCGTTGGACCAAGTCGCCCCGACCTGACCTGAATCACCCGGTCACCTGGATCGTTCCCACGCTCTGCGTGGGAATGCATACCGTGACGCTCCGCGTCACCTCTATCCGAAACCCTGGGGCATGGGACGCGGAGCGTCCGGGGCGGCATTCCCACGCAGAGCGTGGGAACGATCATCAAGCAGCAAGATAAGTGCCTCATATCACCCCGCCACCATCTCACTTCCTGTTCCCTGGCCTTTTTTCTGCATGCAGAGAAACCGTCACGTCCAACCCGCATTATCCGGTCGAGCCGACCTAAGGAAGCATCATCGTGAAAATCAACTGGGCTGAAAACCTGCGCAAGACCGTGCACCAACTGGCCGAGTCCTTGGGAAATCTGTTCGTCGAGACGTTCCACTACCTGGCGTTGTTCGCCATTGGTGCGGTGACCGCCTATGCCGCGGTGATGGAATTTCTGGGGATGCTGGAGACGGGGCACATCAAGATCGATGACATCTTGCTGCTGTTCATCTACCTGGAACTGGGGGCGATGGTCGGGATTTATTTCAAGACCAACCACATGCCGGTGCGTTTCCTGATCTACGTAGCGATCACGGCGCTGACCCGTCTGCTGATTTCCAACGTGTCCCACCACAACCCGCCCGACATCGGCATCATCTACCTGTGCGGTGGGATTCTGCTGCTGGCGTTCGCGATTCTGGTGGTGCGGTATGCGTCGTCGGCATTTCCGTCGGTGAAGGTCGAAGGCCCGCGCCGCAAGGGCGAAGCGAGCCTTGAAACAGAGAAGGGCGAGCTCTAGAACCCTGCGGTGAGCGGCGGCCTGCTGACCGGCGGCCGCTGCAGTACCTGGTGGCTGTCCCCATCGGTCATCACCGCCAATATCTCCATCGCGCTGTGCCCCTGCTCGATCGCAATCCCGAATTGCACACTCTGCACCAGCCGTTTCAGGCGCTGGGGGTCGTTGCGTTGTTCGGCGCTGATCATGCGTTTGGCCACGACGCCGTCTTCATCGGACAGGGTCAGCATGATGCTGCCGTCCAGCCGCTGGATGCTTAAATTGACCCGGTATTTCGGGGCGAAGGTGTCGGTGATGATCTGAAAAGGGTTGTCCATGGTGCGTTACCGCCTGATAAGAACATGCAGTCATTGACGACCGGTGTCGGGATTAGTTCGCGTTTCCTGACCACCGGCCATTCGCTCGCTGAGGTTTTCACAAGGTCCGTTTTCCTCAAGTGCTGTACAGCAAGGGGCGTGCCGTACAGCAATCTGCCTGCCATCAAATTTCCCCTGTAGGAGCGGGCTTGCTCGCGAATGCGGTGTGTCAGCCAATGATTGCTCAGCTGAACGACCGCTTTCGCGAGCAAGCCCGCTCCCACAGTGGGTCGGTGGTGTTTTTGAGTTCGGTGATCCGTTTCAGGGCATGACCGAAAAAACGATCGCAGACAGCGCAATCAAACCGATCAACACCACAAACACGTTGGACGCCTGGCCCGAGTACTGGCGCAGGGATGGCACGCGGCGGATGGCGTACATCGGCATCAGGAACAGCAGGCAGGCGATGATCGGCCCGCCCATGGTTTCGATCATGCCGAGGATGCTCGGGTTGAAGGTGGCCACGGCCCAGCAGGTGAGCACCATGAACAGCGCGGTGCAGCGCTCCAGCCACTTGGCCGACATGCTGCGGTTGCGCCCGCGCAGGGATTTGACGATCAGGCCCTGGAAGCCTTCGCTGGCGCCGATGTAGTGGCCCAGGAAGGATTTGGTGATCGCCACCAGCGCGATCAACGGTGCGGCGTAGGCGATGACCGGGGTCTGGAAGTGGTTCGCCAGGTACGACAGGATCGAGATGTTCTGCGCCTTGGCGGCGGCGAGGTCAGCCGGCGACAGGGCCAGCACGCAGCTGAAGCAGAAGAACATCACCGTCAGCACCATCATGCTGTGGGCCATGGCCAGGATGCCGCTGCTTTTGCGTTCGGCTTGCGGGCCGTACACACGTTTCTGGTCGACGGCGAAGGCGGAGATGATCGGCGAGTGGTTGAAGGAAAACACCATCACCGGGATCGCCAGCCACAGGGTCTTGAAGAAGGCCGGCACGGGCATGCCTTCGCTGGCGGAGGCGAAGAACGCACCGTTCCAGTTGGGGATCAGGCTCACCGCCAATAGCAGCAGAGCGGCGACGAAGGGGTACACCAGCACGCTCATGGCCTTGACGATCACGCCCTGGCCGCAGCGCACGATGGCCATCAGGCCGAGGATCAGCACCAGCGACAGGATTGCCCGGGGCGGTGCAGCCAGGTGCAGTTGGTGTTCCATAAAGCTGGTCAGGGTGTTGGTCAGCGCCACGCTGTACACCAGCAAAATCGGGAAGATCGCGAAGAAGTACAGCAGGGTGATCAGCTTGCCGGCGCCGATGCCGAAGTGTTCTTCCACCACTTCGGTGATGTCGCCGGATTTGCCCGACAACACAAAGCGCGTCAGCCCACGGTGGGCGAAGAAGGTCATCGGAAAGGCCAGCAGCGCCAGCACGATCAACGGCCAGAAGCCGCCCACGCCAGCGTTGATCGGCAGGAACAAGGTGCCGGCACCGATGGCGGTGCCGTAGAGGCCGAGCATCCAGGTGGTGTCGTGTTTGTTCCAGCCTTGTGTAACGGTGGTCGGCGTCAGGTCTACAGCGGGATTTTCGGCAGCAGGTGTACGTACATCGGTCATCGTTATTGCCTCGTTATTATTTTTGCGCGGGCTCACGTTGGGGCGATCAGGGAATGCTCCTCAGCACTCCACCCAGCTAACGGCCAGGCCGCCCCGTGAAGTTTCTTTGTATTTGTCGTGCATGTCGGCGCCGGTGTCGCGCATGGTGCGGATCACCCGGTCCAGGGAGATGAAGTGTTTGCCGTCGCCGCGCAGGGCCATTTGCGTGGCGTTGATCGCCTTGACCGCGGCGATGGCGTTGCGCTCGATGCACGGCACCTGGACCAACCCGCCAACCGGGTCGCAGGTCAACCCCAGGTTATGTTCCAGGCCGATTTCGGCGGCGTTTTCCAGTTGCTCCGGGGATGCGCCGAGCACGTCTGCAAGGCCGGCAGCGGCCATGGCGCAGGCGGAACCGACTTCGCCCTGGCAGCCGACTTCGGCGCCGGAGATCGAGGCGTTTTTCTTGCAGAGGATGCCGACGGCGGCGGCAGCCAGGAAGAAATTCACCACGTCATCGTCGGACGCGTCCGGGTTGAACTTCATGTAGTAGTGCAGCACCGCCGGGATGATTCCCGCCGCGCCATTGGTCGGCGCCGTCACCATGCGCCCGCCGGCGGCGTTTTCTTCGTTGACGGCGAGGGCGAACAGGTTGACCCATTCCATGGCCGACAAGGTCGAGGTGATGACGTTGGGTTTGCCGATTTCCAGCAGGCTGCGGTGCAGTTTCGCCGCGCGCCGTGGCACATCCAGACCGCCGGGCAGGATGCCTTCGTGGCGCAGGCCTTGTTCGACGCATTCACGCATCACCGACCAGATATGCAGCAGGCCGCTGCGGATCTCGGCATCGCTGCGCAAGGCCCGCTCGTTGGCCATCATCAGCTCGGAAACCCGCAGGCCGTGCTTGTTGCACAAGGCCAGCAGTTCGACGGCGCTGGAGAAGTCGTAAGGCAATTGCACTTCGCTGGTCGGCGCGATGCCGGATTCGGCTTCCGCCGCTTCGATGATGAAACCGCCGCCCACCGAGTAGTACGTCTGCTCGTTCAACAGGCCGTTTTCGCCGTAGGCATGCAGGGACATGGCGTTGGGGTGGTAGGGCAGGCTTTCGTCCAGCAGCAGGAGGTCGTGTTGCCAGTTGAAGGCAATCGACGTGCGGCCGCCGAGCAGCAATTGGCCGGACTCGCGCAGTTGCTGGATGCGTGGGCCGATGCTGGTGGGGTCGATGCTGTCTGGCCATTCGCCCATCAGGCCCATCACACAGGCGCGGTCGGTGGCGTGGCCGACACCGGTGGCGGACAGCGAGCCGTACAAACGCACCTCTACGCGACGGGTTTCGTCGAGCAATTGCTGGTCGATAAGCGCTTGGACGAAGGTCGCCGCGGCCCGCATCGGGCCGACGGTATGGGAGCTGGAAGGACCAATGCCCACTTTGAATAGATCGAAAACACTGATAGCCATGCTAAACCCTTACAAGCAATGGAGTAGGAATCGCTGCCATGTTTTGTAGGACAAGCGGAATTGGCGCGATACTGAGCCTCTGGATCGGCACTGACCAACGAATTATCCTAAGACACCCTTTAGCAGGACTAAACCCTATGGCTCGCCCGCTTCATGGCCAGACCTACGTCTGGTTGCACGTTTTTTCCTGCGCGGCACGGCATTTGTCGTTCACCCGTTGCGCCGAGGAACTGCACATCACCCCGGGCGCGGTCAGCCAGCAAATCCGTCAGTTGGAGGAGCGCCTGGGCTTTCGCCTGTTCCATCGGCGCGCACGCGGGGTTGAGCTGAGCGCAGAGGGCCAGCGGTTGGCGATCACCGTGGGCGAGGCCTATGGCAGCATCGATGCCGAGTTGCAGCGGCTGGACGCCGGGATGATCAGCGGCACCTTGCGCCTGCGCTCGATCCCGTCGTTTCTCGGCAAATGGCTGACCCCGCGTTTGCCGCGTTTGCAGCAGCGCTTCCCGGATATCCAGCTGCGCATGGTTGCCGAAGACAGCAGCGTCGCCCTGCACGAGGGCGACTTCGACCTGGCCATCGACCTTAACGACGGCAGCTATCCCGGCTTGTTGTCCACAGCCTTGCTGGACGAGCAGATTTTCCCGGTGTGCGCACCGAGCCTGCTGCGGGGGCGACCGCCACTGCATGGCCCCGCTGACCTGGTGCATTTCCCGCTGCTGCACGACATCACTGCCTGGCGTGGGAGTTATGAGTACGCAGAGTGGGAGTTCTACCTGAATGCCATCGGCTATGACGCCGCCGACGTACGGCGCGGGCATACCTTCAACCGCAACCACCTGACCATCGAGGCGGCGATTGCGGGCATGGGCGTGGCGATTGCCCGGCGAACCTTGCTCAATGACGAACTGGAACGCGGCACCTTGATCGTGCCATTCGGCCTCGCCGTTCCCAACCACAAACGCTATGTGCTGCTGTACGCGCCGGGTGCGTTGAGCCATCCGGGCGTGCGGGCGGTGCATGACTGGCTGGTGGAGGAAGCGGAGATTTTTCGCGGATTGCACCCGTTGGGAGAGGGGCAATTGTAAGGAAGTTGGCGGTAAGAAGATGTAACCAACTCCCCACCCTAACAGCGTTTTTGGTTGTAGTCAGGGTTAATTTGTAATGTGGGATTTATCTTTGCAAAGGGGTTGAAATGTTCCTCTGTCTGCTCAATTGTGTAATCAGGAGGTCATGGTTTTCACCCATCCGGTGAAGCAGGAATGGCCTTCGGCGAGCTAGCTGAAATAAGGGAAAACTATGCAAATCCAAGTCAATAGCGATAACCATATTGAAAGCAGCATCCGACTGGAGGAGTGGGTACGTACCACCATTGAGAGCACGCTCGAACGTTACGAAGAAGATCTGACCCGCGTCGAGGTTTACCTGCGGGACGAGAACGGTGACAAGCCCGGCCCACACGATCTGAGTTGCCGACTGGAAGCACGGCCAAAAGGCCATCAACCGCTTTCGGTCCTCCATAAAGCCGATACGCTGGAACAGGCGATCGATGGCGCAGCGACCAAGCTGGAGCATGCCCTGGAGCATCTGTACGGCAAACTGCGCGGCAAACCACGCGCCGCGGGTCAAAGCCTGCCCAATACCAAGGCCGACGAGGCCGAGCTAGAAGAGGAATTCCTGGAAAACGAACAGGCTGCGCTTAACGGCTGATAGCTGATACTTTTTTCAACCCCACTGAAAACGGGCCTGCAGATGCAGGCCCGTTTTTTTATGCGCAAAAGGTCAGCGCGGGCTGCGCCGGAAAAAACAGGCGCTCAAGGCCGCCAGTGCGCACGCTCCAACGCCGGCATACAACATGGCCCATCCCGCACCGTTGCGTAGCGCGGCCTGGGCGATCAGTGGGCCCTGCGGCAACACGTCCAGCTTGCCGGCGGCGATGTCCTGGCTGAGGGCGGCCAATTGCGCGGTGTCGGGCAATACGCCCGCCAGGTAGTGAGCGATCCCAAGTATCAACACCAACCCCATCAACGCGATATTCAGCGCCAGGGTGATCAGCCGTGCACTGAAGTCGATGCCCGAGGCCATCCCCGCGCGGTCGGATGAAACTGATCCGGTGGTGGTGTTGGTGGTGGGCGAGTTGGTAAACGCCAAGCCGCTGCCGGCAATCCCACAGGCGATCAGGACCCATACCACACTGGGCTGGCCGCTATGATTGATAGCCGCCATTGTCACAAACCCCACGCCCATCAGGCCCAGGCCCAATGGAATGATGCGTTCGGCGCCATAGCGCAGGGCCAGGCGTTCAGCCATCGGCGGCACCACCAACGTGGGCAGGGTATAGGCGAGCAGGGCGAGCCCGGTGAGCATGGTGTCGTAGCCCAGGCCGGCCTGGAAATACAGCGGCAGGTAGATCATGAAGGGCCAGAAGCTGAAGTTCATGCCGATCGAGCCCATCAGCGCGCCGTTGAAGCGCGGGATGCGAAACACCGAGAAGTCGAACATCGGGTGCGGGCTCCGTCGCTCGACAACCACGAACAACAGCAGGCTGGCCACCGACAGTCCGGCCCAGCCGAGCATGGCCGGGGTGGCAAAGCCGCTCTCGGTGCCCTGGGTGATGAAATAAACCAGGGCGAACACTGCCAGGGTGAGGGTGGCCATACCGGCTATATCGAGGCGATGGGCCGCCGGGTCACGGGATTCCTGCACGCTGATGCGCAGCAACACCAGAGTGAACAAGGTCAACGGCACATGCACCAGGAACACCCAGCGCCAATCCGCCACCGCCAGGATCAATGCCCCCACCATCGGCCCGAAACCCAGGCCCACCCCGGCGATCACGCCCCACACCGCAAAGGCCCGGGCCCGGGCCGCCGGCTCGCGGAACTGGTGCGACAGGATCGCGAACTGGCAGATCATCATCGCCCCGCCTCCCACGCCCTGGACAAAACGCGCCGCGATCAGCGTGGACGCATCGTTGGCCAGCCCGCAGGCCAGCGAAGCCAGCCCGAATACCCACAGGCACAGCACCAGCATGCGTCGGCGGCCAAAACGATCGGCCAATGTGCCGGCGGCCATCAGCACGCTGGTGCAGGCCAGGGTGTAGGCGTTCATGATCCATTGGGCGTCCTGGAAGCCGGTGCCCAGTTGCTGCTCAAGGGTGGGCAGGATGACCGGCACGCTGGAAATCTCCAGCCCGAACATCAGCGCCACCAGGCACACGGCGGTGAGCGCAAGGCCGTCCCGGGCGGTACGTGGCGGGTTGATGGCGGATACAACGGCGTCGGGTGGCATGGCCTCTTCCTTTCAATGGGGGAAGGTGTCATTTTCACGGGAATCTGATTCTTTATTAGCGATACTTCTTCCTGTGATAAGGGAATATAGGGCGACAAACGACCATGGCCACTCCGCGTTTTGATGGTGTTGAACTGTTTTTGCAGATCGTCGAAAGCGGCAATCTGACGGAGGCCGCCGAACGGCTGAACCTCACGCGCTCGGCAGTGGGCAAAGGCCTGGCGCGTCTGGAGGCGCGGTTGGGGACGTCGCTGTTGCAACGCTCCACCCGGCGTCAGCGTTTGACCGAGGACGGGCAGGCCTATTACGAGCATTGCCTGCGTGCGCTGGCGGAACTGGAAGCCGCCGAATCCGTGCTGGAAAGTGGCCGTCAGCAGCCCCGTGGACGGTTAAGGGCCAGCTTGCCTTTGGCGTTTGGTCATCACTATGCGGCGCCTGCCTTGTGGGGGCTGATGGACCGTTTTCCGCAACTGGAAATCGAGATTTCCTTCTCCGACCGATTGATCGACTTGGCGCAGGAAGGCTTCGACCTGGCGGTGCGCATTGGCGCATTGCCTGACACCGACCGCTTGAGTGCACGTCGCCTCGGCGAACAGGCGATTGCCCTGGCGGCGTCACCCGCGTACTTGCAGCGCACACCTCGTATTGACTCCATCGACGACCTGACCGGGCACCGGGGCATTGCCTATCGCAGCAATGCCCCGCACCGCGAGCGAGTCGCCTCGCCGTTGATCCTCGATGACCTGCAGGCCGTGGCCGATGCCGCCATCGCCGGGGTCGGCCTGGCCTGGTTGCCCAGTTGGCTGATCGCCCACTACGTGTTGCGCGGGCAACTGCAGGCGGTGCTGCCGGGCCACCGCGAGCAACCGATGCCGATCCATGTCATCTGGCCCACGGCGACGCACATGCCGGCCAAGACCCGTTGCGCCATCGACGCGTTGGTGGCCGGCACACCGTCGTGCCTGGCGGGTAGCTGATCAGAACGCGATGGACGTCTGCACATACAGCGTGCGCGGCTCGCCGACGTATTTGCCCTTGTTGTTATCGTCAAACGAGCGGGTGTAGTACTGCTTGTTGAAGATGTTTTTCACACCCACCGCCACGTTCAAATCCGACAGCTGCGGGCCAAAGTCGTACGCCGCGCGGCTGCTGAACAGCATGTAGCCAGGAATGCGTCCGGTGCTGCCATCAGCACTTTCTGCTTCAGTGTTGGCGTTGTCGGCAAACTGGCTGCTCTGGTAGCTGCTGTCCACGTTCAACTTCCAGCGACCTTCGGTGTAACCCACACCCAGCGTGCCCTTGTGCTTGGAGGAGAAGGGTACGCGGTTGCCTTTGTTCGGGCCGTCTTCGCGGATGGTGGCGTCGACGTAGGCGTAGGTGGCGTACACATCAAAACCGGCGAGCGCCGGGCTCAAGCCGTCGAGGGCGTAGTTGATGCTGGACTCGATGCCCTGATGGCGGGTTTCGCCGCGGGCGATCACGGTGTCGTTGGTCTGGTTGCTGTCGTACTGGTTGTCGAAGTTGATCAGGAACGCGCCGATCTCGGCGCGCAAGGTGCCGTTGTCATAGCGTGTGCCGAGTTCCCAGGTGCGGGCTTTTTCCGGCTTCACTTCGCCACTGGTCACGCGGTTGGGCATCTGGCTGTACTGCACGCTGCCGAACGACCCTTCGGTGTTGGCATAGAGGTTCCAGTCGTCGGTCAGGTGGTAGAGCACGTTCAGCGCCGGCAGGGCGGTGTTGTAGTCGCCTTTGTATTTGACGTTGCTGAGGTTGTTGGTCTGCTGGGACTCGATCATCTCGTAGCGGATGCCCGGGGTGATGGTCCACTTGCCGATATCTATCCGGTCGTCGACGAAGAACGCATTGGCTTCGGTGCTGCCTCGGGTGTCGCGGTCGTTGCGGCTGTCGGTGGTCGGCAGTTGCTGATTGGCGGAAATCGGCGTGCGGTAGCGCAGTTCGTGGCCGGCCTCGTTGATGTAGCGGTAGCCCACGCCGACTTCGTGGCTGGTTGGGCCGAGGTCGAAGCCTTGGGCGAAACGGGTTTCCAGGCCGCGTACCCAATACTCGCGGGGCGACAGGGAGAGGAAATTGCCCTGGTCCAGGTAACCGCTGCGCAGGGTGGTGGTGAAGAAGCTGTTGACCGTGAATTCCCGGCGATCTTCCTGGTAGCGATAGCCCGCGTTGAACATGGTACGCCGGCCCCAGAACTGGTCGTAGGGACGGGTGGACTGATACGGGTCGGCCTTGTAGGCCGCAGTGCTCAAACCACCGGGCATATCGGCCTTGCCTTCGTAGTACTGCGCCATGGCGTTGAAGCTGTTGGCGTCGTCCAACTGGTATTTGCCCTTGAGGATCAGGTCGTCGATGCGGGTGTCGCTGTTCTCGCGCCAATCACCACCACGGGTGCCGGAATACAGGATCGCGCCGCCCAGGCCGTTGTCCGCCGTGCCGCCGGCCAGCAGGTTGCCGGTGGTCTTGAAGCCATCGTGGCTGGAAGACGGGCTGGTTTCGGTTTGCAGGCCGCCTTTCACCGTTGGCGCATCGGGAATCGCGCGCGTGACGAAGTTGACGATGCCACCGACGTTCTGCGGGCCATAACGCACTGCACCGCCGCCGCGTACCACGTCCACGGCATCCATGTTGCCCATGCTGATGGGCGCGAACGACAACTGCGGCTGGCCATACGGCGCGAACGGCACCGGGATGCCGTCCATCAAGACCGTGGAGCGCGAGGCCAGGCGTGGGTTGAGCCCGCGAATGCCGAAGTTCAGCGCCATGTCGTGGCTGCCGGTGCCGTTGTTTTCCGGGGCGTTGACCCCGGGAATGCGGTTGAGCACGTCGCGGGCCTGGGTGGCGCCCTGGCGTTCGAATTCTTCGCGGCGGATCACGTCCCGGGCGCCCGGGTGCTCGAAGACGTTGGTTTGTGCCGCGTCCCCCAGCCAGTCGCCGACCACGTTGGAGGTGCCCAATTCGAGGGTGGCCGGAGCATTCGCCGGTTGCAGGCTGAAGGCGTTGTTGCCCTCGGCACGGGCTTGCAGGCCGGTGCCTTTGAGCAACGCATTCAAGCCTTCTTCAGCGGTGTAGTTGCCCGACAGGCCGTGGCTTTGCACGCCGGCGGTCACGTCCGAGCCAAATGAAATCAGCACGCCGGCTTCCCGGCCAAATTGATTCAGCGCCGCTTCCAGTGACGTAGGGGCGATGCGGTAGGGCTTGGCGTCGGCCGCCATTACGTAGGGAACGGTGCTGAAACTGAGGCTGGCCCCCAGCAACAAGTGGCGCAGGGTGCGGGCGAGTGGCGTCAGGCGAGTCGGTTGCTGGGGCATGAAGTGCGGTCCTGAGAAGGAAGGATCAAGGTGGCTTTCCTTCTCTGTCACGCGAGGTGCGGAAAACGGCTCACGGGTTTTGAAATATTTCAGGCACGGGCTTCGACAGTGACCCAGTAGCGGGTAAACCGCCGGACCCTGACCGGCAGGCTGACTTGCAGCAGGTCCAGGATTCGTTCGCTGTCGTCCAGCGGGTAGCTGCCGGAAATCAGCAGGTTGGCCACCTGCGGGTCGCAATTGAGCTGGCCACGGCGATAACGGCTCAATTCGGCGAGGAAATCTTCCAGGCGCATGTGGGCCGCCACCAGCATGCCGTCGGCCCAGGCGCCGCTGCCGGCGTCGGTGGGGCGGGCGGTGTCCCAGCCTTTGCGGGTGAAATTGACCTGATGGGCTTTCTCCACCGACAACGGCAAACCGCTATAGGTGTTGGGCATCACGTCAACGTGCCCATCAAACACCGCCAGTTGTGTGTGATCGTTGAATTGCCGCACGTTCAGCCGCGCGGCCTGGGCGCTGAGCAGGCCCTGGGAAGTGATGACCCGCAGCGGGGCGTTGCCGGGTTTGGCGGTCAGCAGGATTTCGCCTTCGAGCAGGCGGATCAAGCGTTGCTGGCCATCAAAATGCACATCCACCGCACTGCCGGTGTTGAGCTGCAACTGGCTGCCATCCGCCAGCTGGAACTTGCGCCGTTGGCCGATGGGGCTGCGGTAGTCGGCACTCAACGGCGGCAATATATGTTGCTGGCGCAAACCCCAGGCCGCTGCCGACCCGGCGCCGAGTATCAGCAACAACTTCAGGGCCTGACGACGACTGTTGGATTTCGGTGCATTCAAGGCGGCGTGGGCCAGGGGTGATGGCATCCCGCGCAAGCGCTGGTTCACTCGCTGGATGTGCTCCCAGGCCCGCTGATGTTCGCTGTGGGCGTCCAGCCACTGTTGCCAGGCCGCCTGTTTGCGTGGGTTGAGCGGGCCCTGCTGCATTTCCATCAGCCAGTGCACCGCTTGTTCGGCGACTTGCGTTGAGAAACTCATAGGGCGAAGTAGCAGCGCATCGCCGCTTTATTCAGATGGCGCTTGACCGTGGCGATGGAGATGCCCAGTTCCGCGCCGATTTGCGCATAGGTCAGGCCGTCGAGCTGGGACAGCAGGAACGCGCGTTTGACCAGGGGCGCCAGGCCATCCAGCAACTGGTCCAGCTCCATCAGGGTTTGCAGGATGATTGCCCGCTCTTCCTCCGACGGCGCCACGTGTTCGGGCATTTGCGCCAGGGCGTCGATGTAGGCGCGCTCCAGGTCCTGGCGGCGGTAATGGTTGCACAGCACACGCTTGGCGATGGTGGTGAGGAAGGCGCGAGGTTCGATCAGCGTCGGTGTTTCCCGTGCGGTGAGCACGCGGATGAAGGTGTCCTGGGCCAGGTCGGCGGCGCTTTCCGGGCAGCCGAGCTTGCGTCGCAACCAGCCGGTAAGCCAGTGGTGATGGTCGTGGTACAGGACTTCGACGGTGTTGGACGGCTGCAACGCGCACACTCCGGCAGCATGGGCATGCTTTAGAGAACAAGAATTGTTCGCATTGTAGGGCGCGCAGACGGGTTCGGCAATTGCCAGTGATGCGTTCTCTTTTGCTTATGAGAACCTTTATCATTAATATTGCGCCCTGACGAACCTGGCGCCTTGTGCATGAAACGCAAAACCTCACTTCCCGTTTCCTACCGTCTTGCCGTGACTTCGCGGGTGCTGGCGGCTGTGGTCGGCGGTTACCTGCTGGCCTCGCTGGCCAGCGTGTGCATGACGCTGTGGCTGCCCACCAGCCGCGCCGATGCGGTGATCAGCGGCATGCTGAGTTCGTTTGTGTTCTACCTGTTGGCGGTCATCTGGTGCTTCGCCTGCCGCACGGCCTGGCGCGCCTGGTTTGGCGTGTTGCTGCCCAGCGCGATAATGGCCACGTTCGCCGGGTTGGCGTACTGGATGGCGCGCACATGAAAGAGGGCTTCCGCCAGGCCATGGCCTGGTTGCACACCTGGGCCGGGCTGATCTTTGGCTGGCTGCTGTTTGCGATTTTCCTGACGGGCACCCTGTCGTATTTCAAGGACGAAATTACCCACTGGATGCAGCCCGAAGTGCAGGCGCATCCCGTCGATGACGCCCGTAGCCTGGCCGCCGCCCAAACCTATCTGCAACACCAGGCGCCCAATGCCGCGCGCTGGTTTATCACCTTGCCGAGCAGCCGTGAGCCGGGCCTGTCGGTGATGTGGCAAGACAAGGTCGACCCGGGCAAACGCGGTAATTTCGTCGAAAAACTCCTCGATCCCGTCAGCGGCCAGCAGGTCCAGGCCCGGGAGAGCATGGGCGGCGAATTCTTCTATCGTTTCCACTTCCAGCTGCAAATGCCGTATCCCTGGGGGCGCTGGCTGTCGACCATCGCCGCGATGGTGATGTTCGTGGCGTTGATCACCGGGATCATTACCCACAAGAAAATCTTCAAGGACTTCTTCACCTTCCGCCCGCGCAAGGGCCAGCGTTCCTGGCTCGACGGGCACAACGCCGTGGGCGTGCTGGTGTTGCCGTTCCACTTGATGATCACCTACAGCAGCCTGGTGATTTTCATGAGCATGGTGATGCCGGCGAGCATCCTCGCTTCCTACGGCAACGACACCCGTGCGTTCTTCAACGATGTGTTTCCGGCCACCGACAATGCGCCGGCCCTCGGCCAGCCGGGGCAATTGCTGCCACTGGGCCCGATGTACGAGCAGGCGCGCGGGCAATGGGCCGGTGGGCATGTCGGACGGCTGGTGGTGAATAATCCAAGCGATGTGAACGCCTCGGTCAATGTGTTCCGCGCCGGGTCGGATCGAGTGGTGCATGACTTTGGCAGCACCGTGTCATTCAACGGCACTACCGGCGAACTGTTGCGGGTGAGCGGCGAGCAGTCGCTGCCGGCGGCGATTGGTGGCAGCTTCTACGGTTTGCACATGGGCCATTTCGCCGGCCCGGTATTGCGCTGGCTGTATTTCATCTGTGGCCTCGCGGGCACGGCAATGATCGGCACCGGGCTGGTGATGTGGCTGGGCAAGCGTCAGCTCAAGCACACCAAAACCGGTGTGCTGCCCTTTGAGCTGCGGCTGGTGGAAGTGCTGAACATCGCCAGCATGTCCGGCTTGATGATCGCCATCGCTGCATTCTTCTGGGCCAACCGCCTGTTGCCGGCCAGCTTTGCCGGGCGTTCGGACTGGGAAGTACAAGCCTTCTTTATTGCCTGGGGCTTGAGCGTCGTGCACGCGATTGTTCGCCAGGGGCGCCGCGGCTGGGTTGAGCAATTGAGTGTGGGCGCGCTGCTGTTTATCGGCGTGCCGGTGCTCAACGCGCTGACCACGACCCAGCATTTGGGTGTGACCCTGGCCAACGGCGACTGGGCCATGGCCGGCTTCGACCTGACGTGCCTGGGCAGCGGTGTGTTCCTCGCCTGGGCTGCCTGGAAAATGCAGCACCGCCGTGTCCCTCAGCCCAAGGCCGAACGTGCCCGGCCATTGACCCTCAAGGGCGAGGTGAACTGAATGCTCCTGGCGCTGCTGCTGTGTTACGCAGGGTTTACCGCGTTGTGCCTGTCCATGGACCGGCACCATGGCGAACTGCTGCACAGTAAACTTTCGCCTCGTCGGCGCCTGGGTTTGCGCGTGGGCGGCTGGCTGCTGTTGATTGTCTCGATCTGGCCGGCGGTGCTCGCGACCGGGTGGAGCCAGGGGTTGGTGGAGTGGTGCGCGGTCTTGATGCTCAGCGGGTTGTTGCTGGTGTTGCTGTTGCCGTATCGGCCAAGGCTGGCCTTGATCCTGGCGGGCCTCGGCCTGCTGGCCAGCCCGGTTGCGGCCTTCGCGACCCTTTGAGTCCACCGTTGATGATCACCACGCCTCCCGAACACCCAGAGCAGCACGCAGACGCGGCGGGCGGACGGGCGCATTTCCTGCAGGTGTTCCTGTCCCAGCGCTCGCAGATGGAAGCGCTGGTCAGCCGCCGCGTGGGCTGCCGTGCGACGGCGGCGGACCTGGTGCAGGATTTGTTCCTGCGCTTCTGGCGCCGGCCGCTGGTGCAGGTCGAGGAGCTCAGCACCTACCTGCTGCGCTGCGCCGGCAATATCGCCATCGACCACCTGCGCAGCGAAGGCGCCCGGGTGCGCAGCAGCGAAGGCTGGCTGCCGGAACAACAGGATAACCAGGGCTGCGAACCCCAGGCCGCGCTGGAGGCGGGCAATGATCTGCGTCACGTTGAAGCAGCCTTGCGCAGCCTGCCGGAACGTACCCGGCAGATTTTCCTGCTCAACCGCATCCATGGCCGCAAGTACGCGGAAATCGCCAAGGCCATGGGCCTGTCCCAAAGCGCCGTGGAAAAACATATGATGCGTGCCCTCGAAGCCTGCAAGGCCAGCCTTCGTGAACCATCGCCAAGGAAAGCCCCGTGAACCCCACCGCCAGCGTCACCCCGACGCCCGATCAGGAACAGGCCGCACTGGCCTGGTTGAGCCTGTTGCATGACCAGCCCAGCAGTGGCGACCAGGCCACGTTCAGCCGTTGGCTGCGGGCCGATCCTGCGCATGTGGAAGCCTATGCCCAGGCCCAGGTGCTGTGGGAATTGAGTGAAGTACCGGCCAGAACGTTGGCGGATGAGGATGACCTGGCGCTGCAGGGTTACTTGAACGCGATGAATACCTCGAAACGCTCCAGCGTGCGGCGCTGGTCTGGCGCCCTGGCCATGGCCGCCTGCCTGCTGGTGATGATCTCGATGGGCGCCGGCTGGCAGCCGTCACGCTGGGTCGATGACTTCGGCGCGGATTACGTCACCGCGCCGGGTGAGGTGAAGACCGTGACCCTGGCCGATCAAAGCCAGGTCACCCTGGACGCCGACAGTGCGATCGCAGTGGATTTCAAGCATGGCGAGCGCCATATCCAGCTACGCCGTGGCGCCGGTTTTTTCAGTGTGACCCACACTGGCGAATCCTTTGTGGTCGAGGCCGGCAGCGGCGAAGCACGGGTGCTCGGCACGCAGTTTGAGGTGCGCCTGCAACCGGCAGGTGCGCAGGTGACGGTGTTGTCCGGTCGGGTTGGGGTAACGCCGTCGAAGTATGCTCAGCAACAGATTCTGACGGCCGGCCAGCAAGTGGCCTACGCCGACGGTGTCGCCGATGAGCTGCACGCGGTCGATAGCGAGTCGCGCCTGGCCTGGCGCGATGGTTGGCTCAACTACTACAAGGCGCCGCTGGCCGATGTGGTGCAAGACCTCGGCCGCTACTATCCGGGGCGCATTCTGCTGCTCAACGAAGACCTCGGCGCCCGGCGTGTCAGCGGTAGTTTTCCGAGCAAGGATCCGCAAGCGGTACTCAACGCGCTGCAGGCGGTCCTGGGGTTTGAACAACACTCGCTGCTCGGTCGGATGATCGTATTGCGCTAGATACAGAGCGCTACGCCGCAATGGCGTGGCGCTGTCATTACTTGCACCACCTTCCCTTGAAAATCCCCATGCCTTGGCACATCCGTGTGTGTGGACCTTTCATTTAACCTTCATCGCAATCGCCAAAACCTGTAACCAAATCGTTACGTGATGCACGGATGATCCTCGGATTCCTGAGCAGGTGGTCAGGAAGATTGGCGGCGCTGTTCACCCAGCCGAGATCGCCAATACCTCCCCCATAACAACAGATAGATGCATGTAAGGGATCTACTCGTGACCTACAACAAACTCTATGCCCTGCTTTTAGCATCGGGCCTGGGCGGCTTTGCGCCGCTGGTTCTGGCAGACGATTCCCAGGATGTCGGTTCGGTGCACGTCGCCGGCGAACGCACCCTGGGCACCGGCCACATGATTCAGGAAGAAAGTGCCAAGGCCCGGTCCACCGTGACCAAGGAAGCCATGGATGAAATGTCCCCGACGGCCAACGCCATCGACAAGCTCAAGTACACCCCGGGCATCAACGTTTCCAACGACGACGCCAGCGGCATGAGCGGCACCAGCTTCACCATGCGCGGCATGAACTCCGACCAGGTCGGGGTTTCCATGGACGGCGTGCCGATCAACGACTCCGGCAGCTACGGTGTTTACGCCAACCAATTGGGCGACCCGGAAAACGTCGGCGAAGTATTTGTCACCCAGGGCTCCTCGGAAGCGGACGGCCCACACATTGGTTCCAGCGGCGGCAATATCGGCATGGTCACCATTCGGCCGACCAAGGAGCCGGGGCTGTTCGTCAAGCAATCCATGGGTTCGAACAACCTGACAAAGTCCTTCGCCCGCATCAACACCGGCGACCTCGGCGGCTTCAAGACCTGGGTGTCGGCCTCTCACACCGAGGGCGACAAGTGGCGCGGCAAGGGCACCTTGCGGGGCGACAAGGTGGAGTGGAGCACGCTGTTCGAAGACGACAACGGCAACACCAGCTACTTCACCATGAAGTACAACACCCAGGAAAACTACAACTACAACACCCTGAGCAAGAGCCAGTTCCAGCAACAGGGCCGGCGTCTGGATTACTCGGAAACCCCGGTCTACAAAAACGGCTTGCTGTCGTCTTCCTACAAGCTCAACCGCAACCCTTTCGAAAGTGTCATGACCACCTTCACCCAGCGCTGGCGCCTGCGTGATGACCTGGCCCTGACAGTTGCGCCTTACTACTACTGGGGCAACGGCGGCAGTTTCAGCGGCCAGACCGCGACCAACCTGGGGCCGAAGTCCGACAAGAGTGGCAACTACGACCTGAGCAACCTCAAGTCGGCCAACTACTATCGCCCCTCGTGGACCGAAACCTGGCGCCCTGGCGTGACGGTCAAAATGAAATGGGACATCAACGAGGAGCACAGCCTGGATTACGGCTACTGGTACGAGCGCGCTCGCCAGCGCCAGACCCAGCCGTATATCGGGATCAACAGCGAAGGTGCACCGGACGACGTCTGGGGCGATTACAACAGCGGCGGCCAGGTGGTCGACAAGAACGGCAAGACTGTCCAGGGGCGTCATCAATACACCGTGACTCCGGCCCAGAAGCTGTGGGTGCAGGACAGCTGGCAAGCCACGCCAGACCTGAGCTTTGTCGGCGGCCTGGCGTACCAGTACGTCGAACGTGACGGCGACAACCTCGGTAGCCTGTACGACAAGCCGGAAAAGCGTAACGCCCGCTACCATCAGTTCCTGCCGAACTTCAGTGCCAAGTACCAGGTCGACGAGAGCAACCAGGCGTTCTACAACGTCACTCGCAACATGCGCACACCGCAGAACTACGTGCTGTACAACAAGGGTGACTCGCTCAACCTCAACCCCGAGCTGAGCTGGAACCAGGAACTGGGCTGGCGCTACACCGAAGAGAAAATGGCCCTCAGCGCCACCCTGTTCTACATCACCTTCAAGGACCGTCAGCTGTCGACCACCGACTTGAACGGTGACTACGTGATGGCCAACGTCGGTGACGTGACCAACAAGGGCCTGGAGTTGGAGTGGAGCGGCCTGCTGCCGTACAACTTCAACTACTACGCGTCGTACACCTATACCAAGTCCGAGCAGCAGGACGACTTTGTCAGCAAGAACGTGTTGTTGCCGACCAAGGGCAACCAGTTGGCCAACGTGCCGGAAAACATGCTCAACCTGGTGTTTGGTTACGACGACAAGCGCTATTACGGCAACATTGCCGGCAAGTATGTCGGGGCGTTCTACGGTGATTTGACCAACAACGAGAAAATCTCCGGGCGCACCGTGTTCGACCTCAGCGCCGGTATCTACCTGCCGGTGGACAAGAAGGTCTTCAAGTCGGCCGCGCTGCGTTTCTCGATGCTCAACGTGTTCGACAAGGAATACCTGAGCTCGGCGCGTACCGTGTCGTTCAACTCGGCGCCGGTGAATGGCCTGGCGGCCAGTTCGGCGTATTACAACGTGGGTGAAGAGCGTACGGCGATGGTTTCCCTGGAGGCCAATTTCTAACGCGTACGCAAACCCAATGTGGGAGCGGGCTTGCTCGCGAAAGCGGTGGATCAGTCGCCAGATGTATTGACTGAACCAGCGCATTCGCGAGCAAGCCCGCTCCCACATTTGATCTGCGGTATTTTACAGAGTGAGTTACTTCAGCGCCGCCATGATCGCTTCCGGGTTGTAGTCGCGAATCAGCGTGCCGTTCACGTCCACAAACGGAATCCCGCCGCCCCCCAACGCCTCGTACGCCTTGCGCGCCTGGGCGTCCTTCTCGATATCAAACGCCTGGTAGGGAATCCCCTTGGAATCCAGAAAGCGCCGGATCTGTTTGCAGTAGCCGCACCACTCGGTGGAATACAGCACCACGCGCGCTGCCGCGCGTGTCTGCTCCGGCACCACCTGGGAGGGGTTGAACAACCGCTCGATCTTGCCCCAGTTCTGGAAAACCACCACCACCAGCAACACCAGCAGGACTTTCTTCAGAACCCCGCCCAGCATCAGTTGCGACGCTTGAGCTGGTCGGTCAACTGGGTCGGCAGGCCCTTGATGATCAAGGTGCCGGCGGCTTCGTCGTATTCGATCTTGTCGCCCAGCAGGTGCGCTTCAAAGCTGATGGACAAGCCTTCGGCACGCCCGGTGAAACGGCGGAACTGGTTGAGGGTGCGTTTATCCGCCGGGATTTCCGGCGACAGGCCGTAGTCCTTGTTGCGGATGTGATCGTAGAAGGCTTTTGGCCGATCTTCATCGATCAACCCGGACAGCTCTTCCAGGCCCATCGGCTCGCCGAGCTTGGCCTGGCTGCTGGCGTAGTCCACCAGGGTCTTGGTTTTCTCGCGGGCGGATTCGTCCGGCAGGTCTTCGCTTTCGACGAAGTCGCTGAAGGCCTTGAGCAGGGTGCGGGTCTCGCCCGGGCCGTCGACGCCTTCCTGGCAGCCGATAAAGTCGCGGAAGTACTCCGAGACCTTCTTGCCGTTCTTGCCCTTGATAAACGAGATGTACTGCTTGGATTGCTTGTTGTTCTGCCACTCGGACACGTTGATGCGCGCGGCGAGGTGCAGTTGGCCAAGATCCAGGTGGCGCGACGGCGTCACGTCCAGCTGGTCGGTCACGGCCACGCCTTCACTGTGGTGCAGCAGGGCGATCGCCAGGTAATCGGTCATGCCCTGTTGATAGTGGGCAAACAGCACGTGGCCGCCGGTGGAGAGGTTGGACTCTTCCATCAGCTTCTGCAGGTGTTCCACCGCAATGCGGCTGAAGGCGGTGAAATCCTTGCCGCCGTCGAAATACTCCTTCAACCAGCCGCTGAACGGGTGCGCGCCGGACTCGGCATGGAAAAAGCCCCAGGCCTTGCCTTGTTTGGCGTTGTAGCTCTCGTTGAGGTCGGCGAGCATGTTCTCGATCGCGGCCGACTCGGCAAGCTCGGAGTCGCGGGCGTGGAGAACTGCGGGTGTGCCGTCGGGTTTTTTGTCGATCAGGTGGACGATGCAATGACGGATCGGCATGGGCTTCTCGGCTGGTTGAAGGGGAGGGGTGGGGCTCCCGGAAAAAGTCGCCAGTGTACCGCACCCGCTGGGGATGGCGCTGTTCGGAGGGCGTTTTGAGCGCCATCCGACGGGCCATATGCCTTTTTTTCACGGTTTAGAGCGATAAAGCTGACCAAATGGGTATGTTGAGGCGGATATTTCCCCGTCTCTGTGCTAGTTTTGCCCCGTCTTACGCGCAGTCTGGGCGTTAAGCGTGCATTCAGCATTTGTCAGGTCGAACCAAACCCGGTTTCAGGTATCTATAACCCCGATCTTCGTGGTTATAGCCCTTGGGTGCCAGGCCTTGATGGCAGGGCTCGATGGCTGACACTGCACTCTGCAATCCAAATGAATTTGATAGGGAAGGAACACCACAATGGCTATTACTAAAGACCAACTGATCGCTGATCTGGCTGAAGCTGTAGACGCACCGAAAACCACCGTGCGTGCTCTGCTGGACCAACTGAGCCAGATCGTTGCTGATCAGCTGGAAAACGGCGGCGAAATCACTCTGCCAGGCGTTGGCAAACTGAAAGTGACCGAGCGTCCTGCCCGTACTGGCCGTAACCCTTCGACTGGCGCTGCCATCGAAATCGCTGCCAAGAAAGTTATCAAGCTGGTTGTGGCCAAAGGCCTGACCGACGCTGTTAACAAGTAAGACGCAGCAAAAAAAACCGTGCTCCGGAGCGATCCGGGCACGGTTTTTTGTTGCCTGCGATTTATCAGTCCTTACGGGCCCAACGCTGGCGCCACACCTGTTGCTCGCTCGGGGTCTGGAACGTCCAGGCGACGAAGCGGCTCTGCTTCTGGCCCTGGGACATCTCTACCACCTGGCTTTCCAGCACACCGGCCTTTTTCAGCGCTGTCTGAATCGCCGGCAGGTTCGACGCTTTCGACACCAGCGTGCTGAACCACAGCACCTTGTGCTGGAAATGCGCGCTTTCAGCGATCAGTTGCGTCACGAACCGCGCTTCACCGCCTTCACACCACAATTCCGCCGACTGGCCACCGAAGTTCAGCACCGGTAGCTTGCGTTTCGGATCAGCCTTGCCCAGTGCTCGCCATTTACGTTCGCTGCCCTTGGTCGCTTCATCCATGGACGCGTGGAAGGGCGGGTTGCACATGGTCAGGTCAAACCGCTCGCCTGGCTCCAGCAAGCCCAGCAGGATCTGCTTGGGGTTGGTTTGCTGGCGCAGCTGGATGGCCTTGTTCAGCCCGTTGGACTGCACGATCGCCTTGGCGGCGGCCACGGCGGTCGGGTCGACTTCCGAGCCGAGGAAGTTCCAGCGGTACTCGCTGTAGCCAATCAACGGATAGACGCAGTTGGCGCCCATGCCGATGTCCAGCACCTTCACCGGCGCGCCACGGGGGATCACGCCTTCGTTGACGCTGGCCAGCAGGTCGGCGAGGAAGTGCACGTAGTCGGCACGCCCCGGTACCGGTGGGCACAGGTAGTCAGCCGGGATGTCCCAGTGATTGATGCCGTAGAACGCCTTGAGCAACGCCCGGTTGAACACCCGCACCGCGTCTGGGCTGGCAAAGTCGATGCTTTCCTTGCCGTACGGGTTGATGATCACGAATTGCGCCAGTTCGGGCGTGGTCTTGATCAGCGCCTGGAAGTCGTAACGGCCCTGGTGGCGGTTACGCGGGTGCAAGGTGGCCTCTTTGCGCGGAACGACGGGCTTGGCCGGCGTACTGGATTTTGGCTTCTTGCGCGGTGCTTTGGGTGTGCTGGGGGCGGTCATGGGCTGCGTCGATTCTGCGTTTGTTTCAAAAGTGGCGGGTATTGTCACACATTCCTTGGTCGAACTCGGTCAAATGTGGGAGCTGGCTTGCCTGCGACGCAGGTGACTCGGTGTATCTGCCAGACCGAGGCGATGCCATTGCAGGCAAGCCAGCTCCCAAATTGGTCGGGTTTCCAAAGAGAAATAGCGGTGTTTTTCCAAGCAAAAAAAAGAGACCCGAAGGTCTCTTTTTCCGCACGGGCAGCCTCTTACAGGCTGGAAATCCGTGCGTGTTGCTCCGCCAGCTTGCCCAAAGCCTGTTCAGCTTCAGCCAGTTTGGCGCGTTCTTTCTCGATCACTTCAGCCGGAGCCTTGTCGACGAACGCCGCGTTGGACAGCTTGCCGCCCACCCGCTGCACTTCGCCTTGCAGGCGCAGGATTTCCTTGTCCAGGCGCGCCAGTTCGGCACCCTTGTCGATCAGGCCGGCCATCGGCACCAGCACTTCCATCTCGCCCACCAGTGCGGTGGCGGACAGCGGTGCTTCTTCGCCAGCGGCCAATACGGTGATCGACTCCAGCTTCGCCAGCTTCTTGAGCAGCGCGTCGTTCTCGGTGAGGCGACGCAGGTCTTCGCTGCTGGCGTTCTTCACGAACACGGCCAGTGGCTTGCCCGGACCGATATTCATCTCGGCGCGGATGTTGCGTGTACCCATCATCAGGGTCTTGAGCCACTCGATATCGCTTTCGGCCGCCTCATCAATGCGGGCGTCGTTGGCCACCGGCCAAGGTTGCAGCATGATGGTCTTGCCGTCTTTGCCCGCCAGCGGCGCGATGCGCTGCCAGATTTCTTCGGTGATGAAGGGCATGAACGGATGCGCCAGGCGCAACGCCACTTCCAGCACGCGTACCAGGGTTTGACGGGTGCCGCGCTGACGTTCGATCGGCGAGTTCTCGTCCCACAGCACGGGCTTGGACAGTTCCAGGTACCAGTCGCAATACTGGTTCCAGATGAACTCGTACAGGGCCTGCGCCGCCAGGTCGAAGCGGAACTGGTCGAGTTGACGGGTCACTTCGGCTTCGGTGCGCTGCAGCTGGGAGATGATCCAGCGGTCCGCCAGGGACAGCTCGATGGCCTCGCCGTTCTGGCCGCAGTCTTCGCCTTTATCCAGCACGTAGCGCGCGGCATTCCAGATCTTGTTGCAGAAGTTGCGATAGCCTTCGACGCGGCCCATGTCGAACTTGATGTCGCGACCGGTTGACGCCAGCGAGCAGAAGGTAAAGCGCAGGGCGTCGGTGCCGTAGCTGGCGATGCCATCGGCGAACTCGTCGCGGGTCTGCTTCTCGATCTTCTTCGCCAGTTTCGGCTGCATCAGGCCCGAGGTGCGTTTCTGCACCAGGGTTTCCAGGTCGATGCCGTCGATGATGTCCAGCGGGTCCAGGACGTTGCCCTTGGACTTGGACATCTTCTGGCCCTGGCCATCACGCACCAGGCCGTGCACGTACACGGTCTTGAACGGTACCTGCGGGGTGCCGTCTTCGTTCTTCACCAAGTGCATGGTGAGCATGATCATCCGGGCAACCCAGAAGAAAATGATGTCGAAGCCGGTGACCAGCACGTCGGTGGAATGGAATTTCTTCAGGAATTCGGTCTGTTGCGGCCAGCCGAGGGTGGAGAACGTCCACAGGCCCGAGCTGAACCAGGTGTCCAGTACGTCGTTGTCCTGTTGCAGCGCCACGTCCGCGCCAAGGTTGTGCTTGGCACGGACTTCGGCTTCGTCGCGGCCCACGTAGACCTTGCCCGACTCGTCGTACCAGGCCGGAATCCGGTGGCCCCACCACAGCTGGCGGCTGATGCACCAATCCTGGATGTCACGCATCCACGAGAAGTACATGTTTTCGTACTGTTTCGGCACGAACGCGATGCGGCCGTCTTCCACGGCAGCGATCGCCGGCTCAGCCAGCGGCTTGGTGGACACGTACCACTGGTCGGTCAGCCAGGGCTCGATGATGGTGCCGGAGCGGTCGCCCTTCGGCACTTTCAGGCCGTGGTCGTCAACGCTTACCAGCAGGCCGGCGGCGTCGAAGGCGGCAACGATCTGCTTGCGCGCTTCGAAACGGTCGAGGCCGGCGTATTCAGCCGGGATCTTGCCGTCGATGCTCTCGTTCAGCGTGCCGTCGAGGTTGAATACCTGGCAGGCTGGCAGAACAGCGGCGTTTTTGTCGAAGATGTTCAGCAGCGGCAGGTTATGGCGCTTGCCAACTTCATAGTCGTTGAAATCGTGGGCCGGGGTGATTTTCACGCAGCCGGTGCCGAATTCAGGGTCGCAGTAGTCATCCGCGATAATCGGGATGCGACGGCCAACCAGCGGCAGCTCGACGAACTTGCCGATCAGCGCCTGGTAGCGCTCATCGTTCGGGTTGACCGCGACGGCGGCGTCGCCAAGCATGGTTTCCGGACGGGTGGTGGCGACGATCAGGTAATCATTGCCTTCGGCGGTCTTGGCGCCGTCAGCCAACGGGTACTTGAGGTTCCACAGGAAACCTTTCTCGTCGTGGTTTTCCACTTCAAGGTCGGAAATCGCCGTGTGCAGCTTGGTGTCCCAGTTGACCAGGCGCTTGCCGCGGTAGATCAGGCCGTCTTCATGCAGGCGCACGAAGGCTTCCTTCACGGCTTCCGACAGGCCGTCGTCCATGGTGAAGCGCTCGCGGCTCCAGTCGACGGACGAGCCCAGGCGACGGATCTGACGGCTGATATTGCCGCCGGACTGATCCTTCCATTCCCAGATTTTCTCGAGGAATTTCTCGCGGCCCAGGTCGTGACGGTTCTGGCCGGTGGCTTCCAGTTGGCGCTCCACCAGCATCTGGGTGGCGATACCGGCGTGGTCTGTACCTGGCTGCCATAGGGTATTGCGACCCTGCATGCGGCGGAAACGAATCAGGGCATCCATGATCGCATTGTTGAAGCCATGGCCCATGTGCAGGCTGCCAGTGACGTTCGGTGGCGGAATCATGATGGTGTAGGCATCGCCCGCGCCTTGCGGAGCGAAATAATTCTCGGACTCCCAGGTCTGGTACCAGGAAGTTTCAATAGCGTGCGGCTGGTAGGTCTTATCCATGCGCGGCGGGACCCTAGTTGGCATTAATTCAGGAAAGCCGACAAGTATAACGGGGGATAGGGGAGAGGGGTAGGAGCGAGCTTGCTCGCGAAAAACCTGAGGGCGGCGCGTTCATTCAGGATGTACGCGTTATCGTTCACGCCCTTCGCGAGCAAGCCCGCTCCCACAGGGGATATGTGTCAGCCTTAGTTCTGGTACTGGCTCAACAACCGCTCCATGCGCGCATCCAGCCGGCGCTTGATCTCGGTTTCGATATGCGGGGCAAAATCGTCGATCACGTCTTGCATGATCAGTTGCGCGGCGGCGCGCAGTTCGTTGTCCAGGTGCAGCAGCAGGGCGTCGGGGGCTTTTTCGGCGGCAGGTACGGCAACAGCCGCAGCCGGCGCAGCTTGCACCGCGGGCGTTTCGACAGGTTCCGGCGTAACCGGCTTGCCACCCACCATATCGAACAGCAGGGGAATTTGTACGTCACCGTTGACCGAATCGGTCAGCAATGGCGGTTGCAGGTCATCATCACCGAGCAGCTTGCGGATCGACTCAAGGTCATCCAGCAGGTGGTCAGAGTCTTTTAGCGGGTTTGGAGTGTCCATCGTGTGCTCAAAGTCGTTGTAGCCGGTGATCTTGCAGAGAATAGCCCTGTTCGCGGTAGAAACGGAAACTCTCCCGCGCGGCCTGACGAATAGCCGGGTCTTCCACCACCACTTCCGCCACGCGGGCGAAACCCTTGGCGAAGGCCGGTACTTTCAGGTCAAGGTTGACCAGCAGGTCTGTGTGATCGCCGCAGCTGTCGCCCAAACCCAGTACTACCAGGCCTTCCGGTTCTGATTCGGCGGGACCGTGGGGCACGAAGCTTTCGCCCTTGAAGCGCCACAGGCGGGCGTCGAGGTCGTCACGCTGGGCGGCATCGCTGCAATGCAGGTAGATACGGTGGCCCATGCGCCAGGCTTTTTCGGTGAGCTTGCAGGCAAAGTCCAGGCGCGCGGAAGGATCGGCGCTGGGCAATATATAGAAGTCGACTTGGGTCATTGCGGTTCCTGAGCCCCGGGCGGCTTTACAAGCGCCCGGGGATCTTCATTTTCAGGCTTTGGCGCGGTCCAGCAGGTACTGGGTCAGCAATGGAACCGGACGGCCAGTGGCGCCCTTGTCCTTGCCGCCGCTGGTCCAGGCGGTGCCGGCGATGTCCAGGTGGGCCCAGTTGAAGTTCTTGGCGAAACGCGACAGGAAGCACGCCGCAGTGATGGTGCCGGCTTTCGGGCCGCCAATGTTGGCGATGTCGGCGAACGGGCTGTCCAGCTGTTCCTGGTACTCATCGAACAGCGGCAGTTGCCAGGCGCGGTCGTCGGCAGCCTGGCCGGCGCTGAGCAGTTGGCCGATCAGTTCGTCGCTGTTGCCCAGCAGGCCCGACGTGTGGGCGCCCAGGGCAACTACGCAGGCACCGGTCAGGGTGGCGATGTCGATCACGGCTTGCGGCTTGAAGCGCTCGGCGTAGGTCAGGGCGTCGCACAGCACCAGGCGGCCTTCGGCGTCGGTGTTGAGGATTTCCACGGTCTGGCCGCTGAGGGTGGTGACGATGTCGCCCGGACGGGTCGCGCCGCCGCTCGGCATGTTCTCGGCGCAGGCCAGGATGCACACCAGGTTGATCGGCAGCTTGAGTTCCAGCACGGCACGCAGGGTGCCGAACACGCTGGCGGCGCCGCCCATGTCGTACTTCATCTCGTCCATGCCCAGGCCCGGCTTGAGGCTGATGCCGCCGGTGTCGAAGGTGATGCCTTTACCGACCAGGGCAAATGGCTTCTCGGACTTCTTGCCGCCGTTGTATTGCATCACGATCAGGCGTGGCGGCTGGTCGCTGCCCTGGCCCACGGCATAGAACGAGCCCATGCCCAGTTCCTTGATCTTCTTCTCATCCAGGACTTCGACTTTCAGGCCCTTGAATTCCTTGCCCAGCGCCTTGGCTTGCTCGCCCAGGTAGGTTGGGTGGCAGATGTTCGGTGGCAGGTTGCCCAGGTCACGGGTGAACGCCATGCCGCCGGCGATGGCCTGGGCGTGGGTCACGGCGCGTTCGACTTCAGCCTGGGCCGCCTTGATGGTCAGCAGGGTGACTTTCTTCAGGGCGCGGGGTTCGGCCTTGGTGCTCTTGAACTGGTCGAAGACGTAGCCGCCGTCCAGCAGGCTTTCGGCCAGCAGGCGGGTCTTGCCGTAGCTGTCGCGGCCCTTGACCACGACTTCGTCCAGCGCCAGGGCCGCGTCGGTGCCGCCCAGGCCCTTGAGGGTGTTGAGGATGCCGGCGATGATCTTGCGGAACGGACGGTCGCCCAGTTCGGCGTCTTTACCAACGCCCACCAGCAATACGCGGTCGGCTTTAAGGTTAGGCAGGCTTTGCAGCAGCAGGCTTTGGCCGACCTTGCCGGCCAGGTCGCCGCGCTTGAGGACTGCGCTGATGGCGCCGCCGCTCAGTTCGTCCAGTTGCTTGGCGGCAACGCCGAGCTTGCGGCCTTCGCCGACAGCGACCACGAGGGTGGCGGTTTTCAACGTTTCGGGGCTAACGCTTTTTACAACCAGTTCCATTTTCGGGTCCCTTATAAAGGTCAGTGAGCCAGGAGTCTGTACTCCGGCTTGTAAGCTTGGCAGCCTGTAGGCCGCCCGCGACAAAGGCCGCAGTTTGAACCTCGCCGCCCGAGCCTGACAACCCTTGCGGGCAGCTTTGTGCACGCGTATGAGCAAGCTCCGTGACAGGTGCGGTCAATCACAGGATAATGCGCCATCTTTTTAGCCGGCCTGCAGCAATGGGTCGACTCGATATGCTTGCTTGTTTGGCCGCCTTAGCCTGACAACCCTGGAGTGTCTGGTTTGATCGTCTTCCGTTATCTATCCCGCGAAGTCCTGTTGACCCTGAGTGCCGTGAGTGCGGTATTGCTGGTCATCATCATGAGTGGTCGCTTCGTCAAATACCTCGCCCAGGCTGCCTCGGGTGCCCTGGATCCGGGTTCGCTGTTCCTGATCATGGGCTTTCGCCTGCCGGGCTTCCTGCAGTTGATCCTGCCATTGGGCCTGTTTCTCGGGATTCTGCTGGCCTACGGCCGCTTGTACCTTGAAAGCGAAATGACCGTGTTGTCGGCCACCGGCATGAGCCAGCAACGTTTGCTGGCCATGACCATGGTTCCGGCCACCGGTATCGCGCTGGTGGTGGCCTGGCTGAGCTTGAGCCTGGCACCCCAGGGCGCCCTGCAGTTCCAGCTGGTGCTGAACAAACAGGACGCCATGACCGAATTCGACACCCTGGAGCCGGGCCGCTTCCAAGCGCTCAACGACGGCACCCGGGTGACCTATACCGAGCAAATGTCGGATGACCGTGCCAACCTGGGAGGGGTGTTCATCTCCCAGAAAAACCTCGGCCAGAACCAGAAAGACCGTGGTATTTCGATTCTGGTGGCCGACAAGGGGCGCCAGGAAGTGCGTCCGGATGGCAGCCGTTACCTGATCCTGGAAGATGGCTATCGCTATGACGGGAGCCCCGGTCAGGCCGATTACCGCGCAATCAAGTACGACACCTATGGCGTGATGCTGGCCCGGCCGGATGTCAGCGATGAGGTCACCGACCGCGACGCGATCCCGACCCCAGACCTGATCGGCAGCAAGGAACTGCGTTCGATCGCCGAGCTGCAATGGCGGATTTCCCTGCCGTTGCTGGTGTTTATCGTGACCTTGATGGCCGTGCCGCTGTCCCGGGTCAACCCGCGCCAGGGCCGCTTCCTCAAGCTGCTGCCGGCGATCCTGCTTTATATGGCTTACCTGACCATCCTGATTTCCGCCCGCGGCTCCCTGGAGAAGGGCAAACTGCCGCCGGCCCTTGGGTTGTGGTGGGTCCACGGGGTCTTCCTGGCCATTGGCCTGGGGCTGCTTTATTGGGAACCGATGCGGTTGAAGATGCGGAGTCGTCGCAGCGTGAAGGAGATGGCCCGTGGTTAAGCTCGACCGCTACATTGGTAGCAGCGTCCTGGTCGCAATCCTTGCGGTATTGGGCATTATTCTGGGGCTGGCCTCGTTGTTCGCCTTCATTGATGAAGTCGGCAACGTCAGCGATACCTACACCGTTACAGACGTCCTGAGCTACGTGGCGCTGACGGCTCCCCGTCGCCTGTACGACATGATGCCGATGGCTGCGCTGATCGGCTGCCTGATCGGCCTGGGCAGCCTGGCCAGCAACAGCGAGCTGACCATCATGCGCGCGGCGGGTGTTTCCATCGGTCGCATCGTGTGGGCGGTCATGAAGCCCATGCTGTTGCTGATGGTGGTCAGCGTGCTGATCGGTGAATACGTGGCGCCTCCAGCCGAGTCCACGGCCCAGGCCAATCGTGCCCTGGCCCAGGGTTCGGGCGATGCCCAGAGCTCCAAGCATGGCCTGTGGCACCGCCAGGGTGAGGAGTTTATCCACATCAACGCCGTGCAGCCGGGTGGCTTGCTGGTGGGTGTCACCCGCTACCACTTCGACAAGGAACGTCACTTGCTGTCGTCGAGCTTCGCCAAACGTGCGCAGTACGCCGACGAAAAGTGGCAATTGAGCGATGTGACCACCACCTATTTCCGTGATATCGGCAAGGGTGCGGCATCGACCACCGAAGTGATCAATGTGCCGACGGAGCAGTGGGATATTTCCCTCAAGCCCGAATTGCTGAATACCGTGGTGATGATCCCGGAAAGCCTGCCTATCTCCGGCCTGTGGGGGTATATCCATTACCTCAAGGACCAGGGCTTGAACAACGGCCGTTACTGGCTGGCGTTTTGGGTCAAGGTGTTGCAGCCGGTGGTGACGGCTGCGCTGGTGCTGATGGCGATCTCGTTCATCTTTGGCCCGTTGCGTTCCGTGACCCTCGGCCAGCGCGTGTTTACCGGCGTACTGGTGGGTTTCACCTTCCGTATCGCCCAGGACCTGCTGGGGCCGTCCAGCCTGGTATTCGGTTTCTCGCCGCTGTTTGCGGTGCTGGTGCCGACCGCCATCTGCGCCGTGGCCGGCTTCTGGCTGTTGCGTCGGGCCGGTTGAGCCCGCGCTTATGAAAAAAAATGCCCCGTTCGAACGACCGGGGCATTTTTGTTCTTGGTCGCCATGGATGACGTCTGGTCTGCGCATCAGGTACAATTCCCGGCTATTTTTCAGCGGGCAGTCTGCCTGCAGCCTTTTTGAGTGTTGATCCGTGAGTGATTTGAGTCATATCCGCAATTTCTCCATCATCGCCCACATTGACCATGGCAAGTCGACGCTGGCCGATCGATTCATCCAGATGTGCGGCGGCCTTGCCGAGCGTGAAATGGAAGCCCAGGTGCTGGACTCCATGGACCTCGAGCGCGAGCGCGGGATCACCATCAAGGCCCACAGCGTAACCCTGTACTACACCGCCAAAGACGGTATCAAGTACCAGCTCAACTTCATCGACACCCCGGGCCACGTCGACTTCACCTATGAAGTCAGCCGTTCCCTGGCGGCCTGCGAAGGTGCGTTGCTGGTAGTGGATGCGGGCCAGGGCGTTGAAGCCCAGTCCGTGGCCAACTGCTACACCGCCATCGAGCAAGGCCTGGAGGTGATGCCGGTGCTGAACAAGATCGACCTGCCACAGGCCGATCCGGACCGCGTCAAGGAAGAGATCGAGAAGATCATCGGCATTGACGCCACCGACGCCGTCGAGTGCAGCGCCAAGACCGGCCTGGGCGTCGACGAGGTGCTCGAGCGCCTGGTCAAGACCATTCCAGCCCCCACCGGCAACTACGAGGATCCGCTGCAAGCGTTGATCATCGACTCCTGGTTCGACAACTACCTGGGCGTTGTTTCCCTGGTACGCGTACGCCACGGCCGTGTGAAGAAGGGCGACAAGATCCTGGTCAAGTCCACCGGCAAGATCCACCTGGTGGACAGCGTCGGTGTATTCAACCCGAAGCACACGGCTACCACTGATCTGAAAGCCGGCGAAGTAGGCTTCATCATCGCCGGTATCAAGGACATCCACGGTGCACCGGTAGGTGACACACTGACCTTGAGCTCCACCCCTGACGTCGACGTGCTGCCGGGCTTCAAACGCATCCAGCCGCAGGTTTACGCTGGCCTGTTCCCGGTCAGCTCCGACGACTTCGAGGACTTCCGCGAAGCCCTGCAGAAGCTGACCCTCAACGACTCGTCGTTGCAGTACACCCCGGAAAGCTCCGACGCCCTGGGGTTCGGCTTTCGCTGCGGGTTCCTGGGCATGCTGCACATGGAAATCATCCAGGAGCGCCTCGAGCGCGAATACGACCTGGACCTGATCACCACCGCGCCGACGGTTATTTTTGAGCTGGCGCTGAAAACCGGTGAAACGATTTACGTCGACAACCCGTCCAAGCTTCCGGATCTGTCTTCCATCGAAGACATGCGCGAACCGATCGTGCGGGCCAATATTCTTGTGCCGCAAGAGCATCTGGGCAACGTCATTACCCTGTGTATCGAAAAGCGTGGCGTACAGCACGACATGCTGTTCCTCGGTACCCAGGTGCAAGTGACCTACGATTTGCCGATGAACGAAGTGGTCCTGGACTTCTTCGACCGTCTCAAATCCACCAGCCGCGGCTATGCTTCGCTGGATTACCATTTTGACCGTTACCAATCAGCTAATCTGGTGAAGCTGGATGTACTGATCAACGGCGACAAGGTGGATGCCCTGGCGCTGATCGTGCACAAGGACAACGCGCACTACAAAGGTCGCCAGTTGACCGAAAAGATGAAAGAACTGATTCCGCGCCAGATGTTCGACGTTGCGATCCAGGCCGCCATTGGCGGGCAGATCATTGCACGGACTTCCGTCAAGGCACTCAGAAAGAACGTACTGGCCAAATGCTATGGCGGCGACGTCAGCCGTAAGCGCAAGCTGCTCGAGAAGCAAAAGGCCGGTAAAAAACGCATGAAGCAAGTGGGTAACGTGGAAATTCCACAAGAAGCCTTCCTTGCGGTGCTCAGGTTGGATAGTTAGGTCCTATGTCACTAAATTTCCCGCTGTTGCTGGTCATCGCCGTTGCCGTTTGCGGTCTATTGGCGTTGCTCGATCTGGTGTTCTTCGCCCCGCGTCGCCGGGCAGCCATCGCGTCCTATCAGGGCAGCGTCAGCCAGCCCGATGTGGCGGTGATCGAGAAACTGAACAAAGAGCCGATGCTGGTTGAATACGGCAAGTCGTTCTTCCCGGTGTTGTTCATCGTGCTGGTGCTGCGTTCGTTCCTGGTGGAACCGTTTCAGATCCCTTCGGGCTCGATGAAACCTACCCTGGACGTGGGCGACTTCATCCTGGTGAACAAGTTTTCCTACGGGATCCGCTTGCCGGTGATCGACAAGAAAGTGATCGAGATCGGTGACCCGCAGCGCGGCGATGTGATGGTGTTTCGCTACCCAAGCGACCCGAACGTCAACTACATCAAGCGCGTAGTGGGCCTGCCGGGCGACGTGATTCGCTACACCAGCGACAAGCGCCTGTTCGTCAACGGCGAGTCGGTGGCAGAAAAACTGATCGGCTCCGAGCCGAACACCCTGGGCAGCGCCGAGCTGTACCAGGAAAAACTCGGGGCGGTAGAGCACGAAATCCGCAAGGAGATGAGCCGCTACCGTTCGCCGCCTGACAACCAGTGGACAGTGCCTGCCGGGCACTACTTCATGATGGGCGACAACCGCGATAACTCCAACGACAGCCGCTACTGGGATGACCCGAATATTCCCAAGGACCTGCTGGGCATGGTCCCCGACCAGAATATCGTCGGCAAGGCCTTCGCGGTCTGGATGAGTTGGCCGGAACCCAAGCTCAGCCACCTGCCGAACTTCTCGCGGGTCGGGCTGATCAAGTAATCCATGCGGCGCTGTGAACACAGCGCCGAATGCTTTTCTGGGGCTTGGACAAAACCAGGCCCCATGCAGCAACCACCAGGATTTGAATTTGAACACAGCGTTAATCGTCGCAGGCCACCGGTGCCTCGAACTGAATGTGGGTAAACCGTGAGCGTTTCTCTAAGCCGTCTCGAGCGCCAGCTCGGCTACACCTTCAAGGATCAGGAATTGATGATCCTTGCCCTCACACACCGCAGTTTTGCCGGGCGCAACAACGAGCGCCTGGAATTCCTCGGTGATGCCATCCTCAATTTCGTCGCCGGCGAAGCCCTGTTCAATCGCTTCCCGCTGGCCCGCGAAGGCCAGTTGTCGCGCTTGCGTGCGCGCCTGGTGAAAGGCGAGACCCTGGCTGTACTGGCCCGTGGTTTCGACCTGGGTGATTACCTGCGCCTGGGCTCCGGCGAGCTGAAGAGCGGCGGTTTCCGTCGCGAGTCGATCCTGGCCGACGCCCTTGAGGCACTGATCGGCGCGATCTACCTCGACGCGGGCATGGAAGCGGCCAAAGAGCGCGTCGTCGCCTGGCTGTCGACCGAAATCGAAAGCCTGACGCTGGTAGACACCAACAAAGATCCAAAGACCCGCCTGCAGGAATTCCTGCAGTCCCGTGGTTGCGACCTGCCGCGTTACGAAGTGGTGGATATCCAGGGTGAGCCGCATTGCCGAGTCTTCTTCGTCGAATGCGAAATCACCTTACTGAATGAAAAAAGCCGAGGTCAGGGTGTGAGCCGTCGTATTGCCGAACAGGTAGCGGCCGCTGCAGCACTGATTGCCCTGGGCGTGGAGAATGGCCATGACTGATTCAACCGCAACTCGCTGTGGCTATGTTGCCATCGTCGGCCGTCCGAACGTGGGCAAGTCCACGTTGCTGAACCACATCCTGGGACAGAAGCTGGCGATCACCTCGCGCAAGCCCCAGACCACCCGCCACAACATGCTGGGCATCAAGACCGAAGGCGCCGTACAGGCTGTCTACGTTGATACCCCGGGCATGCACAAAGGCGGCGAAAAGGCCCTCAACCGCTACATGAACAAAACCGCTTCGGCAGCGTTGAAAGACGTCGACGTGGTGATCTTCGTGGTCGACCGTACCAAGTGGACCGACGAAGACCAGATGGTTCTGGAGCGCGTGCAGTACGTCACCGGCCCGTTGATCGTCGCGTTGAACAAGACTGACCGCATCGAAGACAAGGCCGAGCTGATGCCGCACCTGAGCTGGCTGCAGGAACAACTGCCGAACGCCCAGATCATGCCGATCTCGGCCCAGCACGGGCACAACCTTGAAGCCCTGGAACGTGTGATTGCTGGCTACCTGCCGGAGAACGAACACTTCTTCCCGGAAGACCAGATCACCGACCGCAGCAGCCGTTTCCTCGCCGCCGAACTGGTACGCGAGAAAATCATGCGCCAGATGGGTGCCGAGCTGCCGTACCAGATCACCGTCGAAATCGAAGAGTTCAAGCAGCAGGGCAAGACTCTGCATATCCATGCGTTGATCCTCGTTGAGCGTGACGGCCAGAAGAAAATCATCATTGGCGACAAGGGCGAGCGCATCAAGCGCATCGGCACCGAAGCGCGCAAGGACATGGAATTGCTGTTTGATTCGAAGATCATGCTCAACCTGTGGGTGAAGGTTAAGGGTGGTTGGTCCGATGATGAGCGCGCGTTGCGTTCGTTGGGTTACGGCGACCTGTAACAGGTCTCCGGAACACCGCAGGACAAATGTGGGAGCGGGCTT
>NZ_JACAPM010000049.1:37004-192907 GCF_013385695.1 Pseudomonas sp. D8002 | reverse complement strand
CAAGCCCGCTCCCACATTGATAGTCGTTGTTTTCCAGACGTGTTCCCGCAGCGAGAACCCCATGTCTCAAACCCCACCCACCGGCCAACCCGCCTACGTCTTGCACAGCCGCGCCTACCGCGAGACCAGCGCCCTGGTGGACTTCCTCACGCCCCAAGGCCGCCTGCGCGCGGTCTTGCGCAGTGCACGCGGCAAGGCCGGCACCCTGGCGCGGCCCTTCGTGGCCCTGGAAGTGGAGTTTCGTGGACGCGGCGAGCTGAAGAACGTCGGCCGCATGGAAGCTGCCGGCGCCTCCAACTGGCTCAACGGTGAGGCGCTGTTCAGCGGCCTCTACCTCAACGAATTGCTGATCCGCCTGCTCCCCGCCGAAGACCCGCACCCCGGCGTCTTCGATCATTATGCCGCCACCTTGCTCGCCCTCGCCGAAGGCCGTCCCCTGGAACCGCTGCTGCGCGCATTCGAATGGCGCCTGCTGGATGACTTGGGCTACGGCTTCGAACTGAGCAACGACCTGCACGGCGAGCCCATCGCCGCCGACGGCATGTATCGCCTGCAAGTGGACGCAGGCCTGGAGCGGGTCTACCTGCTGCAACCCGGCCTGTTCCAGGGCACCGAATTGCTCGCCATGAGCGAAGCCGACTGGACCGCCCCCGGCGCCCTGTCCGCCGCCAAGCGCCTGATGCGCCAAGCCCTGGCCGTGCATCTGGGCGGTCGGCCACTGGTCAGCCGCGAGTTGTTTCGAAAGCCCTGACATCCCCGTGTATGCTGTGCAGCGATTCCTTCCCTCTTCAGGAGCGCTTTTCGTGACCACCAGCAATCGCATTCTTCTCGGCGTGAACATCGACCACGTAGCCACCCTGCGCCAGGCCCGGGGCACCCGTTACCCGGACCCGGTCAAGGCCGCGCTGGACGCCGAAGAAGCGGGCGCCGACGGCATCACCGTGCACCTGCGCGAAGACCGGCGCCACATCCAGGAGCGCGACGTGCTGCTGCTCAAGGACGTGCTGCAAACCCGCATGAACTTCGAAATGGGCGTCACCGAGGAAATGATGGCGTTCGCCGAGCGCATTCGCCCGGCGCATATCTGCCTGGTGCCGGAAACCCGCCAGGAACTGACCACCGAAGGCGGCCTCGATGTGGCTGGCCAGGAAGCGCGGATCAAGGCTGCCGTGGAGCGCCTGTCGAAGATCGGAAGTGAAGTCTCGCTGTTCATTGATGCCGACGAGCGCCAGATCGAAGCTTCGCGCCGTGTCGGTGCCCCGGCCATCGAACTGCACACGGGCCGTTATGCCGACGCGACCACGCCGACCGAAGTTGCCGACGAATTACAGCGCATCATCGACGGCGTCAACTGCGGCCTGGGCGAAGGCCTGATCGTCAACGCCGGCCACGGCCTGCACTACCATAACGTCGAAGCCGTGGCTGCGATCAAGGGCATCAACGAGCTGAACATCGGCCACGCACTGGTGGCTCATGCGCTGTTCGTCGGCTTCAAAGGCGCCGTCGCCGAGATGAAAGCCTTGATTCTGGCCGCCGCCAAACATTAAAAGAGCGCTGAAGATCCAATGTGGGAGCGGGCTTGCTCGCGAAGGCGGTGGGTCTGTTACTCATGCATCGTCTGACACGCCGCTTTCGCGAGCAAGCCCGCTCCCACACAAGCCCGCTCCCACATGTGGCAATGCGAACCCTTACTGTTTAGGTGATGCCGGTGTATGGTATCTGCCCTTTGCGGGTCTCGGACCCGCGGCAGATACGTGAGGTTGTTGTGTCCCAATCGTTTTCCCGTCGACAAATCCTGGGTGGTCTTGCCGGTCTCGCGGTGGTGGGCGTCGGTGCCGGTGGCGCCTATCGCTACTGGCTCGGGAAGGTGGCCGAGGCCGAGGCGGGGCACGATTACGAGCTGATCGCCGCGCCGCTGGACGTGGAGCTGGTGCCGGGGCACAAGACCCAGGCCTGGGCCTTCGGCCCTTCGGCGCCGGGCACCGAGTTGCGGGTGCGCCAGGGTGAATGGCTGCGTGTGCGCTTTATCAACCACCTGCCGGTCGCCACCACCATCCACTGGCATGGCATACGCCTGCCGCTGGAAATGGACGGCGTGCCGTATGTCTCGCAATTGCCGGTACTGCCGGGCGAATACTTCGACTACAAATTCCGCGTGCCCGATGCCGGCAGCTATTGGTATCACCCCCACGTGAACAGCAGCGAAGAACTGGGCCGTGGCCTGGTGGGCCCGCTGATCATCGAGGAGCGCGAACCCACCGGTTTCAAGCACGAACGCACCCTGAGCCTGAAAAGCTGGCACGTGGACGAAGAGGGCGCTTTTGTCGCCTTCAGCATTCCCCGCGAAGCGGCCCGGGGCGGCACCGCCGGACGCCTGTCGACCATCAATGGCGTGTCCCAGGCGGTGATCGATTTGCCGGCCGGGCAGATCACCCGTGTGCGCCTGCTCAACCTCGATAACACCCTGACCTATCGCATCAACATCCCCGACGTTGAAGCGCAGATCTATGCCCTGGACGGCAACCCCATCGAACCGCGCCCGCTGGGCAAGGAATACTGGCTCGGCCCTGGCATGCGCATCTGCCTGGCGATCAAGGCGCCGCCCGCTGGTGAAGAATTGTCGATCCGCAACGGCCCGGTACGCCTGGGCACCTTCCGCTCGGTGGCCAGCACCGACACGGCGACCGAATGGCCGCCTGCGTTGCCGGCGAACCCGATTGCCGAGCCGGACCTGGCCAATGCCGAGAAACTCAACTTCAATTTCGAATGGGTTGGATCGGTCTCGGTGAACGTGGACAATAAGCCACCGAGCCTGTGGCAGATCAACGGCCAGGCCTGGGACATCACCGACAAGACCTGCGCCGACCGCCCGATTGCCAAGCTTGCAAAGGGCAAGAGCTACATTTTCGAATTGAAGAACATGACCCAGTACCAACACCCGATCCACCTGCACGGCATGAGTTTCAAGGTGATCGCCTCGAACCGCCACAAGGTGATTCCGTACTTCACCGACACCTACCTGCTGGGCAAGAACGAGCGTGCCCGCGTGGCGCTGGTGGCGGATAACCCGGGTGTCTGGATGTTCCACTGCCATGTGATCGACCACATGGAAACCGGCCTGATGGCCGCCATCGAGGTGGCGTGATGCGCCAGTTTCGCCCCACGGCGATTATCGACCGCAGCCGCGACCAGGACTTCATGCGTGAAGCGCTGGCCCTGGCTGCCCAGGGTGCCGCGCTGGGCGAAGTGCCGGTGGGCGCGGTGCTGGTGCAGGATGGCGAAGTAATCGGGCGCGGCTTCAACTGCCCCATCAGCGGCAACGACCCCAGTGCGCATGCCGAGATGGTCGCGATTCGGGCCGCTGCTCAGGCTGTCAGTAATTATCGACTGCCGGGCAGTACGCTCTACGTCACGCTGGAGCCGTGCAGCATGTGCGCCGGGCTGATCGTGCATTCACGGATTGCCCGGGTGGTGTACGGCGCGCTGGAGCCGAAAGCCGGGATTGTGCAAAGCCAAGGGCAGTTTTTTACCCAGGGCTTTCTCAACCATCGGGTGCTGTATGAGGGCGGGGTGTTGGCCGAGGAGTGCGGGACGGTGTTGAGCGAGTTCTTCAAGGCGCGAAGAGCCAAAGGCTGACGCGATACCCTGTGGCGAGGGAGCTTGCTCCCGCTGGAGTGCGCAGCGCTCCCCAGATTTTGGGGCCGCTACGCAGCCCAGCGGGAGCAAGCTCCCTCGCCACAACAGCAGTCTTATTTCTTCAACACAACAGCAGTCTTATTTCTTCGCGACAATCACCGCCCGCATCGGCGCCGGCAGCCCTTCGATGGTCTTGCTGTGATCTTCAGGGTCCAGGAAGTCGCTGAGGGACTGATACTTCATCCACGCCGTGCCGCGCTGTTCCTCGACCGTGGTCACGCTCACGTCCACACAGCGTACCTCACTGAAGCCCGCACGCCGCAGCCACAGCATCAGCGCCGGCACCGACGGCAGGAACCAAACGTTGCGCATCTGCGCGTAGCGGTCTTCCGGCACCAGCACTTGCTGCTGATCGCCTTCAACCACCAGCGTCTCCAGCACCAGCTCCCCACCCTTGACCAGGCAATCCTTCAGCGCCAGCAAATGCTCGATGGGCGAGCGGCGATGGTAGAACACACCCATGGAAAATACCGTGTCGAAGCCTTCCATGTTCGACGGCAGGTCTTCAAACGGGAACGGCAGGTGCCAGGCCTTGGGCGTCGGCAGATAACGCTGCACCGCCTGGAACTGGCAGAAGAACAACCAGTTCGGGTCGACGCCAATCACACTGTCGGCGCCGGCGCCGAGCATGCGCCACATGTAATAGCCGTTGCCGCAGCCCACATCGAGGATGCGTTTGCCCTTGAGGTCCAGGTGCGGCGCGACCCGCGACCATTTCCAGTCCGAGCGCCATTCGGTGTCCACGTGCACGCCGAACAGATCGAACGGGCCCTTGCGCCACGGGCAAAGGCCCATCAGCGCAGTACGCATTTGCGCACGGGTGTCGTCGTCGCAATCGGTATCCAGCACCAGGCCGTTCAGCAGGTCGATTTCACTGGGCATGATCTTCGGCAGCGCATCCAGCGCGCTCTGCCAGCGTTCCAGGTCGCCATGGCCTTTTTCCATCTTCGCATCGAGTTGCGCTTGCAGGCCCTGGGCCCAGACGGCCAGGGGAGTGCCGACCAGGTGGCGGGCGAGGGGAGACAGATCAATCATGGCAAGGCAATCAACGAGGCAAAGTTAAGACACTGGAACCACGGCACGACTTTCGAGAACCCGGCCGCCAGCAGGCGTTCGCGGTGTTCTTCGAGGCTGTCGGGCTTCATGACGTTTTCGATGGCGCTGCGCTTCTGGGCGATTTCCAGTTCGCTGTAGCCGTTGGCACGCTTGAAGGCGATGTGCAAATCGGTGAGCAGCGCATGTTCTTCCGGGTCATTGAAGCGCAGCTTTTCCGAAAGGATCAGCGCGCCGCCCGGTAGCAGCGATTGGCGAATGCGCGAGAGCAAGGCCAGGCGTTGTTCGGGGGCGATAAATTGCAGGGTGAAGTTCAGCGCCACTACCGAAGCCGGCTGGAATTGCAGGGCGAGGATATCGCCCTCGATCACCTCCACCGGCAGCAACTCCTGGAACATCGAGTCCTGGCCGTTGAGGTATTCGCGGCAACGCTCGACCATCGCCGCCGAGTTATCCACCGCGATCACCCGGCAACCGTCGGTGCGCACGTGACGGCGCAAGGCCTGGGTCACGGCGCCGAGGGACGAACCGAGGTCGTAGAGCACGCTATTGGGCTGGGCGAACTGCGCCGCGAGTACGCCAAGGTTCTCGACGATGGTCGGGTAGCCGGGCACCGAGCGCTTGATCATGTCCGGGAAAACCCGCACCACGTCTTCGTTGAAGGCGAAGTCCGGCACCTGGGGCAGGGGCTGGGCGAATAGGCGATCGGGTTCTTTGCTCACGGCTGTTCCGGCGACGAAGGGGGAAAGCCGGGCATTTTAGCGTAGGAGCTGGCTTGCCGGCGATGTTCGTTAACGATGACGCGGACTTTCTGGATGAACGCGGCAACTGTGGGTTTTTTCGCTGGCAAGCCAGCTCCTACAGGTTGACGGTTTTTTTCTGAGGAAAGGAAGAGGCCGTAATGCCCCACTGCCCCAGCCAGTAGCTGACAATCAGCAAATACGGCGCCGCTTCAAACGCCACCACAAACCGATTGATCCCGATCAGCGTGTCGGAAAACACGAACGACGCCGCACCTGCGGCCGCCAGGTATGCCGAGCGCTTGGGCACTTCGCTGCCCAAGCGCGCCAACGCTCGCCACAGCATCGCGCTGATCACCAGCGCATACACCACCACCGGCACCAGCAATGGGCCCAGGCCATGGGAAATCAGAATGCTCAGCAAGATCGCGCCCACCACCAGCGCCAGTACCAGCGGCAAAATCGCCGGGCGGCGGCAGTCGCTCAAGTAGGCTTTCAGGTACGCCAGGTGTGCGAACAAAAACGCACCGAGGCCGAAGATGAACAGGTCGCCGGGCCAGGCCAGCAGCACGTCGCCCACCAGGGAAAAAATCAGCCCCAGGCTGATCCAGCGTCGATAGTCGGTGGGCGGCGCATCATGCAGCCAGCCCAGCAGCGCCAGTACCGGCAATGGCTTTACCAACAGGCAGAGCAGGGTGGCGTGGGTGCTCAGGCCGTAGATAAAGGTTACCGCCCCCATCAACGCAAGGATCATCCATGGCATATCAGTTCACCGTAATGGCGCAGTCGAAGGTTTCGGCCGGTTCAGCTTCCGGCTCCCAGGGTTGTTGTGAGGTGAGGCGCAAACGGCCCTGGCCGGCGTTGAAGGCCTGGAAGCGCCAGGTGGATTGGCCGCCACTGCCGACCACGCCGGTGTCGTCGGTGTTGCTGTAGACCTCGGGGCTCAGGCTGCGCAGCACGCCGCCGGCCGAGTCCTGGATGGCCCAGCGGTAACCGGTGGTGGGATTGCTGGGCAGGGTCAGGATCAGGTTTTGCCCGGTCTTGAGTTGCAGCGGGCAGGCGCTCTGTTTTTCCACGGTGACGTTTTGCTTCGGCGCACTGGCGCAGGCGGCGAGCAGGCAAAGGCTCAGGGGGAGAAGCAGGCGGGCAGCGGTCATGGGGGCTCCGTTGTTTGACGACGAAGGGCGAGCATAACCGAAGATGAGACAAGGTGTGACAGATGGCGTTGTGTTGGCTGCACCGGCCTCTTCGCGAGCAAGCCCGCTCCCACATTCGACCGCATTCCAAAGCATGGACTCGGTCAAGTGTGGGAGCGGGCTTGCTCGCGAAGAGGCCAGCTCAGGCGCTACATAACTATCAGAACAACACCTTCGCCACATCCGCAAAGCGCTTGGCAAAGTGCACCGTCATCCCTTCCTTCAGGTACTCCGGCAGCTCTTCAAAGCTCCCCCGGTTAGGCTCCGGCAAGATCAACTCGTGAATCTTCTGGCGCCGCGCCGCAATCACCTTCTCGCGCACCCCGCCAATCGGCAGCACATGCCCGGTCAGCGTCAGTTCACCGGTCATGGCCACGCCTTTTTTCGGCGGCTGGTTACGCGCCAGCGACAGCAGCGCACTGGCCATGGTCACGCCCGCGCTCGGGCCGTCTTTCGGTGTGGCGCCTTCCGGCACGTGCAGGTGCACGAAGGCTTCATCGAAGAACTTCGGGTCACCGCCAAACGACTTCAGGTTTGAGCTGATGTAGCTGTAGGCAATCTCGGCCGACTCCTTCATCACTTCACCCAGTTGCCCGGTGAGCTTGAAGCCACGGTTCAGCGTGTGGATGCGCGTCGCCTCGATCGGCAGGGTCGCGCCGCCCATGCTGGTCCAGGCCAGGCCGGTGATCACACCGGTGCCCGACAGCACTTGCTCGTTACGGAACACCGGCATGCCCAGGGAGGCTTCCAGGTCCTTGTTGCCGATCTTGATCACCGAGTCCGGCTCATCCAGCAGCTTGACCACCGCCTTGCGCACCAGTTTGCCCAGCTGTTTCTCCAGCTGGCGCACCCCGGCTTCGCGAGCGTAACCATCGATCAGGGCGCGCAGGGCGCCGTCGCTGATGGACAGGCTGTTTTTCGACACGCCGGCTTTTTCCAGCTGCTTGGGCCACAGATGACGCTTGGCAATCGCGACCTTTTCTTCGGTGATGTAGCCCGACAGGCGAATCACTTCCATCCGGTCCAGCAACGGGCTGGGGATCGAATCCAGGGTGTTGGCGGTGCACACGAACAGCACTTTGGACAGGTCCAGGCGCAGGTCCAGGTAGTGGTCGAGGAATTCGACGTTCTGTTCCGGGTCGAGGGTTTCGAGCAGGGCCGAGGCCGGGTCGCCCTGGTAGCTCTGGCCCATCTTGTCGATCTCGTCGAGCATGATCACCGGGTTCATCACTTCCACATCTTTGAGGGCTTGCACGAGCTTGCCCGGCATCGCACCGATGTAGGTGCGGCGATGGCCCTTGATCTCGGCCTCGTCGCGCATGCCGCCGACGCTGAAGCGGTAGAACGGCCGGCCGAGGGATTCGGCAATTGATTTGCCGACACTGGTCTTGCCCACGCCCGGCGGGCCCACCAGCAACACGATGGAGCCGGCGACTTCGCCCTTATAGGCGCCCACGGCGAGGAACTCGAGGATGCGACTCTTGATGTCGTCCAGGCCGGCGTGGTGTTTGTCGAGCACCTTGCGGGCGTGCTTGAGGTCAAGTTTGTCCTCGCCATACACGCCCCACGGCACCGAGGTGGCCCAGTCCAGGTAGTTGCGGGTGACCGCGTACTCCGGCGAACCGGTTTCCAGGATCGACAGCTTGTTCATTTCTTCGCTGATGCGCTTCTGCGCCTGGGTCGGCAGGACCTTGTCCACCAGGCGTTGTTCGAATTGCTCGACGTCGGCGCTGCGATCGTCCTTGGTCAGCCCCAGCTCTTGCTGGATGACCTTGAGTTGTTCCTTGAGGAAGAACTCGCGCTGGTGTTCGCCGATCTTGCGGTTCACTTCGGCGGAGATTTCTTTTTGCAGGCGCGCGACTTCGACTTCCTTGCGCAGCATCGGCAGGACTTTTTCCATGCGCTTGAGCATGGGCACGCAGTCCAGCACTTGCTGCAGTTCAGTGCCGGTGGCCGAGGTGAGGGCGGCGGCGAAGTCGGTCAGCGGCGACGGGTCGTTGGGGCTGAAGCGGTTGAGGTAGTTCTTCAGTTCTTCGCTGTACAGCGGGTTGAGCGGCAGCAGTTCCTTGATCGCATTGATCAGCGCCATGCCGTAGGCCTTGACCTCGTCGGTCGGCTGGGTCGGCTGGTGCGGGTATTCGACTTCCACCAGGTACGGTGGGCGGTGGTGCTTGAGCCAGGTCTTGATCCGCACGCGGGTCAGACCCTGGGCGACGAATTGCAGCTTGCCGTTTTCGCGGCTGGCGTGGTGCACCTTCACCAGGGTGCCGTACAGCGGCAGGCTGGAGGTGTCGAAGTGGCGCGGATCTTCGGGCGGGGTTTCCATGAAGAACAGGGCAAGGGAGTGGTGGTCGGACTTGCTCACCAGCTCCAGGGTTTCGGCCCACGGCTCTTCATTGACGATCACCGGCAACACTTGCGCCGGGAAGAAAGGCCGGTTGTGGATCGGGATGATGTAGACCTTGTCGGGCAGGTTTTGCCCTGGGAGGGCCAAGCCAGTGTTGGCGGAAGTGTGTTCAGCGTTTTCCGGGTCGGCGTAGTCGTTGAGGTCGATGTCCGGGAATTCTTGCTGGTCGCTCATGGGGCACCTGCATAAGGAAGTATGCAAGTTAGATGGGGCGGGTCGGCAGTGGTTTCAATGGGTGGGGTGAGATAGCAACATATTGCACAATATTTTCAAAAGCACCGCTGAACAAATGTGGGAGCGGGCTTGCTCGCGAAGGCGGTCTGTCAGTCGATGCATCTGTGACTGATGCGCCGCCTTCGCGAGCAAGCCCGCTCCCACATTTTCGATTGCATTTCGTCAGCTGAGTTTGTGCAAGTAGGCCGGTAAAGGTTGTTCAGGCAGCACCGACAGCACCTTCAAACGCTGCAACATCCGCTGCCGGGCCCGTTGCAGGTGCTCGCGCAGGTTCAGTGCGGCGGCGTCGAAGGCGCCATGCAGCAACAGCTCAAGGATCAGCCGGTGCTCGGCCAGCATCGCCGGATCGGCACCAATGCCCAGCAGCCGGTAGAAAATCCGGCTGATGATCATCGGGCTCTGCCCCTGGCGAATCAGCGCGGCGATCTTGCGATTTTGCAGGCCGGCGAGGCAGTGCTGGTGCAGGTCTTCCTCGATCTGCTCGATCTCTTCCAGGCTGCAATGGGCGCTGTTTTGCGCATCGAGCACGCGCTGCAACATGGCGTGCAGCAGGTCGCGGTCGAGGTTCGGCGCGCTCTGGCGCAGGGCTTCGGGCTCCAGGCAGGCGCGCAGTTCGTAGTCTTCGGTGACTTCCCGGGCGGTCAGTGGCCCGGCCAGCCATTGGGAATAGGGTTCCTTTTCCACCAGGCCACGGTCCCGCAGGCGCATCAGCGCTTCACGCACCACCGCGCGGCTGACGTTGTAGTGCTCGGCGGCGGCCTGTTCATCGAGGCGATAATGCCCGAAGGCGATACAGGTCGAGAGCGCTGCGCCGATTTCCTCGACGATGCGCTCCCCCAGTGGCCGGGTGTCCACCAATTCATCTTCACCGTTGAGGCCCAGGTGCGCATGGCTCAGGGGCAGGCGCAGCGGCTCCATGTCCAGGCCGTCGGGGTTGATCAGGTAACCCCGGCCATCAAAGCGGCAGATCAGTCCTTCGTCATGCAACAGGTTCAGCGCCTTGCGCACCGGCACCCGGCTGGTGCCGAACAATTCGGCCAGCGGCGCTTCCAGCAACACCAGGCCATGGCGGGCGGTGCCGTGGGTGATGGCGTCGCGCAGAACCTGGTGAATCATCGCGTAACGGGAAGCCGAGGCTGACACTGCTTTCATCGGGCTCTCTGGAGCAAACGGGTCGGTGGCCGGGGATTCTCTCATAGTTGCGCCTGTCACTCTGCGCCACGTCGGTGGCACTTTTTTGGGGCCTTCAGAGGGCTGATGTTACTTTTCTGCACCAAAATGTATTTATTAATAAAAGATACATTATTTCATTCCAGGCGAGCCTTAAACTCCAGCCGATATTTCTTTTAATGCCTGAAACCCATCTAGCCCGTGGATCTGCTCCAAAGTGCCAGGTGTGGCAACCGAGCTGTCCACAAGACTGGCACGAAAGCTGCCTTTGTAAAATGTACATTTTATTAATATGTACATTTTTCAAAGGTCATTCCTATGTCAGACGCCACTTCAATGGCCGAGGATTTCGCCAGCGGTCGCAGCGACCCGGTGCAGGTCCTGGAACAGGCACTTGCCCACGCGAGCATGGCCCCCGGCGTGTTCATCTCCCTGACCGCCGAGCGCGCCCGCCGTGAGGCCGAAGCGTCGGCTGCCCGTTGGCGTGCCGGCCAGCCGTTGAGCGTGTTCGACGGGGTGCCACTGGCCTGGAAAGATCTGTTCGATGTGGCCGGCAGCATTACCACGGCGGGCGCGGCCTATCGCCGCAATGCGCCGGCTGTCTTGCTGGACGCACCAAGTGTGGGCCTGTTGTGCCGCGCCGGAATGGTCAGCGTCGGCAAGACCAACCTCAGCGAGCTGGCCTATTCCGGCCTGGGCCTGAACCCGCATTTCGGCACGCCGCACAACCCGGCCAGCGTCGATCAACCGCGGATTCCCGGCGGCTCGTCGTCGGGCTCGGCGGTCGCCGTGGCAGCCGGCATCGTGCCGATCGCCATGGGTACCGACACCGCCGGCTCCATCCGTATTCCGGCTGCGCTGAATGGCGTGGTCGGTTATCGCAGCAGTTGCCGGCGCTACAGCCGCGACGGCGTTTTCCCGCTGGCTCACACCCTCGACAGCCTCGGCCCGCTGACCCGCAGCGTGCGCGATGCACTGGCCATCGACGACCTGCTCAATGGTCGCGAGCAGCGCCCGCCACGCCCGCCCCGCAGCCTCAATGGCCAGCGGTTCTGGGTCGAGCAAAGTGTGCTGGAAGACGCACGGGTTGAACCTGCGGTGCGCGACAACCTGCAACGTTGTGTGGACCGATTGAAGGCAGATGGCGCGCTGATTGACGTGCGCCCCTCGAAGACCTTCCAGGCCACCCTCGACCTGATCCTGCACCAGGGCTGGCTCGGCGCCTTCGAAGCCTTCGCCCTCCACGAAGCCCTGCTCGACAGCCCTGATGCCGAGCAACTCGACCCCCGCGTTCGCCGTCGCCTTGAAGCGGCCCGCACACTGCCGGCCAGCCAACTGCTGGCGCTGTACGACGCCCGTCGCCGCCTGCAACAGCAGCTTGTCGACGAACTCGACGGCGCGATCCTCATCACCCCCACCGTGGCCCATGTGGCCCCGGCCCTGGCGCCGTTGGAAGCCGACTTTGAGCTGTTCGTCAGCACCAATCTCGCCACCCTGCGCCTGACCATGCCCGGCAGCCTGCTGGACATGCCCGGCGTCAGCCTGCCCAGCGGCCGCGATGCCCTGGGCCTGCCCACCGGCCTGCTGCTCAGCGCCCCCAGCGGCGAAGACGCGCGCCTGCTTCGGGCCGCGCTGTCAGTAGAAACCGCACTCACTTTTTAAGGAGACACATCATGGCTAAAGACATCCTCTGTGCATTTGGCGTCGACGTCGACGCGGTCGCCGGCTGGCTCGGTTCCTATGGCGGCGAAGATTCCCCGGACGACATTTCCCGCGGCCTGTTCGCCGGTGAAATCGGTGCGCCACGCCTGCTCAAATTGTTCGAGCGCTACGGCCTGCGCACCACCTGGTTTATTCCCGGCCACTCGATGGAAACCTTCCCCGAGCAGATGAAGGCGGTGGCCGACGCCGGTCACGAAATCGGTGTGCACGGCTACAGCCACGAAAACCCGATTGCGATGACGGCCGAGCAGGAAGAAATCGTCCTCGACAAGTCCATCGAGCTGATCACCCAGGTCACCGGCAAACGCCCCACCGGCTACGTCGCGCCGTGGTGGGAATTCAGCAAGGTCACCAACGAACTGCTGCTGAAAAAAGGCATCAAGTACGACCACAGCCTGATGCACAACGACTTCCACCCGTACTACGTGCGCAAGGGCGACACCTGGACCAAGATCGACTACAGCCAGCACCCCGACACCTGGATGAAACCCCTGGTGCGCGGCGAAGAAACCGACCTGGTGGAGATCCCGGCCAACTGGTACCTAGACGACCTGCCGCCGATGATGTTCATCAAGAAAGCCCCCAACAGCCATGGCTTCGTCAACCCGCGTCACCTCGAAGAAATGTGGCGCGACCAGTTCGACTGGGTCTACCGCGAGCACGAACACGCGGTGTTCACCATGACCATCCACCCCGACGTGTCCGGCCGCCCGCAAGTTCTGCTGATGCTTGAGCGGCTGATCGAACACATCCAGAGCCATGCCGGCGTGCGCTTCGTCACTTTCGACGAAATCGCCGATGACTTTATCCGCCGCCAACCGCGTACCTGACACCCGTACCTAAACCCTGGCCAACCTCCCGAGGCGCGATTCATGTCTATCTACAACAAGCTTGATCTGACTGGCTGGAAACCCCGGCAACTGACGCCCAAGGAAGTGCGTTTCGCCACCTGGATCGCGTTTTTCGCCTGGGTGTTTGCGGTGTATGACTTCATCCTTTTCGGCACCTTGCTGCCGGAAATCGGGCGGCACTTTAACTGGGGTGAAGTGGAGCAGGCGGAGATTGCGACATGGGTGGCGGTAGGCACCGCCGTGGTCGCGCTGGCCATCGGTCCGATCGTGGACAAACTGGGTCGGCGCAAAGGGATTATTTTCACCGTGGCCGGTTCGGCGATCTGCTCGGCGCTCACCGCCATTGGTGGTGCGTGGGGCAAGTCTTCGCTGATCCTGATCCGTTCGCTGGGCGGCCTGGGGTATGCCGAGGAAACCGTCAACGCGACTTACTTGAGCGAACTGTACGCGGCTTCCGATGATCCAAAACTGGCCAAGCGTCGCGGCTTTATCTACAGCCTGGTGCAGGGCGGCTGGCCGGTGGGCGCGTTGATCGCGGCGGGTTTGACCGCGCTGTTGCTGCCGGTGATTGGCTGGCAGGGGTGCTTCGTGTTTGCGGCGATCCCGGCGATTGTCATCGCGGTCATGGCGCGCAAGCTCAAGGAAAGCCCGCAGTTCCAGATTCACCAGCGCATCAGCGAGCTGCGTAAAAGCGGCGCGGTGAAAGAAGCGCAAAACGTCGCTGTGACCTACGGCGTGGACTATGACGAACACAGCAAGGCCGGCCTCAAGGCCGCATTCCGTGGCCCGGCCCGCCGTGCAACCCTGGTGATCGGTGCGGCGCTGCTGCTCAACTGGGCGGCGATCCAGGTGTTCAGCGTGCTGGGTACGTCGGTGATCGTCAGCGTGCACCACATCTCGTTCGAGAACTCGCTGATCATCCTCGTGCTGTCGAACCTGGTGGGTTACTGCGGCTACCTCAGCCACGGCTGGATGGGCGACAAGATCGGCCGGCGCAATGTCATCGGCCTGGGCTGGATGCTCGGCGGGCTGTCGTTTGCCGGGATGCTGTTTGGCCCGAGCAACATGGCGATGGTGGTGGGGCTGTACAGCCTGGGCCTGTTCTTCCTGATCGGGCCGTACTCGGCGGCGCTGTTTTTCATCAGTGAAAGTTTCCCCACCAGCATCCGTGCCACCGGCGGCGCGATCATCCATGCCATGGGGCCGATTGGTGCGGTGGTTGCCGGGTTCGGCGCGACCCAGGTGTTGTCGGCCGGGAGTGACTGGCAGACCGCTGCGCTGTGGTTTGGCGCAGTGCCGTGCTTCCTCTCCGGTGCGTTGATGTTTGCCGCGCGCCACGTGCGTCCGGAAACCGTCCAGTAAGGAGTTGATTCGATGAGTCGTAAAGTTGCATTGATTACCGGTGCCGCCAGCGGCATCGGCCAGGCTCTCGCGGTGGCGTATGCCCGCAGCGGCGTGGCGGTGGTGGGTGGGTATTACCCGGCCGATCCCCATGACCCGCATCACACGGTTGCGCTGGTGGAAGAGGCCGGCGGTGAATGCCTGATGTTGCCGCTTGACGTGGGCGATACAACCTCGGTGGATAACCTGGCGGCGCAGGCGGTCCAGCACTTCGGTCGCCTCGATTACGCGGTGGCCAACGCAGGATTGTTGCGCCGTGCGCCACTGCTGGAGATGACAGACGCGCTGTGGAACGAGATGCTCAACGTCGACCTGACCGGGGTGATGCGCACCTTCCGGGCGGCAACCCGGCACATGCATGAAGGCGGTGCGCTGGTGGCGATTTCGTCGATTGCCGGTGGCGTGTATGGCTGGCAGGAGCACGCGCACTACGCGGCGGCCAAGGCCGGCGTGCCAGGGTTGTGTCGGTCGCTGGCGGTGGAATTGGCGCCGTTGGGGATTCGTTGCAACGCGGTGATTCCGGGGTTGATCGAGACGCCCCAGTCGCTGGACGCGAAGAACTCCCTCGGGCCGGAAGGGCTGGCGAAAGCGGCGCGGGCGATTCCGCTGGGCCGGGTCGGGCGGGCGGATGAAGTGGCGTCCCTGGTGCGGTTTTTGACCAGTGAGGAGTCGAGCTACCTGACCGGGCAGAGCATTGTGATTGATGGTGGCTTGACCGTGCGCTGGCCGGACTAACCCCCAGTTTTAAGCCGGACTCGCTCCAAATGTGGGAGCGGGCTTGCTCGCGAAAGCGGAGTGCCAGCCAATACATGCGGAACTGATCCACCGCATTCGCGAGCAAGTCGAATCGTCGCACCGCCGCTCCCACATTTTTGACCGCGTTCGCCGTTTGATTATTTCAGGAGTTCACCATGCCCCAACTCGCTAACCGCCGTGCTGTGATCACCGGCGCCGGCAGCGGCATCGGCGCCGCCATCGCCCGTGCCTACGCCGTCGAAGGCGCGCACCTGTTGCTGGCCGACCGCGATGCCGCCACCCTCGCCGAAACCGCCATCACCTGCCGCAACCTCGGCGCCGAAGTCCTCGAATGCGTGGCCGATGTCGGCACCGTCGACGGCGCCCAGGCCAGCGTCGATGCCTGCGTCACCCACTACGGCGGCATCGACATCCTGGTCAACAACGCCGGCATGCTGACCCAGGCCCGTTGCGTCGACCTGACCCTGGACATGTGGAACGACATGCTGCGCGTCGACCTCACCAGCGTGTTCGTCGCCAGCCAGCGCGCCTTGCCTCACATGATCGCCCAGCGCTGGGGCCGGATCATCAACGTCGCCTCGCAACTGGGGATCAAGGGCGGCGCCGAGTTGACGCACTATGCGGCGGCCAAGGCCGGCGTGATCGGCTTCACTAAATCCCTGGCCCTGGAAGTGGCCAAGGACAACGTACTGGTCAACGCCATCGCACCCGGGCCCATCGAAACGCCATTGGTAGGCGGCATCAGCGACACCTGGAAACGCGCCAAGGCCGCCGAGTTGCCCCTGGGTCGTTTCGGCCTGGCGGACGAAGTCGCGCCGACTGCCGTGCTGCTGGCCAGCGAGCCGGGCGGCAATCTGTTCGTCGGCCAGACCCTTGGCCCGAACTCCGGCGACGTCATGCCATGAGCGGGTACTAAGCATGTGCGGACTTTGCGGCCTGCTGGGCGAAGACCTGCACTGGAGCGACCCTTTGGGCGATGAATTGCCGCGCCGACGCGAACGTCTGCGCCGAATCGCGGCGATCAACCAGGTGCTGGCGGTGTTCCGGCTCAAGGTCGAAGACTTCCAGGGCGCGTCCTATCTGCTGCTGGGCGCCACCGGCAAACAGGAACTGGCCAGCGGCCTGGATCAACTGTGGCAGGCGGCAGAGACCATGCTCGGTCGACCGCTGGACCCGTTGGACCCGCGCCTGCTCGATCATCTGGAACTGTAGGAGCCCGGCTTGTCGGCGATGGCGTCCTTGATATCGCCATCGCCGGCAAGCCGGACTCCTGCAGGGGCATCATTGAGGTAGAACTATGAGCATCGCGCTAAACGTCATCACCGGCTTCCTCGGCAGCGGCAAGACCACCTTGCTCAAGCGCCTGCTGCAAGGTGAAAGCCTGGGCGACACGGCGTTGCTGATCAATGAGTTCGGCGACGTCGGCATCGACCACCTGCTGGTGGAGGAAGTCGCGCCGGACACGGTGCTGCTGCCCAGCGGCTGCGTGTGCTGTTCGATTCGCGGCGAGTTGAAAGACGCCTTGCTCGGCCTGTTGCAGCGTCGTGAGCGGGGTGAGATTCCGGCTTTCAAGCGGGTGATCCTGGAAACCACCGGCCTGGCCGACCCGGCGCCAATCCTCGCGACCTTGAACAACGACGTGCAACTGCGCGGGCGCTTTCATATCGGCCTGGTGGTGACGCTGGTGGACGCCAGCCACGCCGCTTTGCAAGAGCGCCTGCACCCGGAATGGCTGGCGCAAGTGGCCGCTGCCGATCGCCTGCTGTTGAGCAAGACCGACCTCGTCGAAGACTGTGGCCCGTTGCGCTTGCACTTGCAGGCACTGAACGCCGGTACGCCGATCCTCAATACCTGCGATATCGACAGCGGTGAACAACTGCTGCTTGGCGAAGGCCTGCGCAGTGCCGAGCCCGTTGCAGAAGTCCGCCGCTGGAAACTCCATCAAACCACCGCCGCCAACCACGGCGCTGCGCAAGTCTGTTGCCTGACCTTCGATCAGCCGCTGGATTGGGTCGGTTTCGGGGTCTGGTTATCGATGCTGTTAAGATGCCACGGCGAACGTATTCTTCGCGTCAAAGGACTGCTCAACGTGAACGCCAGTAACGCTCCCATCGTCATTCATGGCGTGCAGCATTGCCTGCATGCCCCGGTTCACCTGCCTGCCTGGCCGGGGACCGATCGGCAATCGCGCCTGGTGTTTATCCTGCGCGGGCTCGACCCGGCTCTGCTGCGGCGCTCCTTTGAAGTGTTCTCCAGAAGGTTCGCCGCATGATCACGCTTCGCGTCCTCGGCACCTCGGTGACCTTGCTCGAAACCTTGCGTGTGCGAGCGGAAAAAGAGCTGGGCATTCGCCTGGTGTACCAGGTGCATGATGTCGAGCAGGCCCAGCGCATTGCGGTGATGCAGCCTGACAGCTACGACCTCTACGACCAGTGGTTTCACAACGTCGACTTCGTGTGGCCGGCGCGGGCGATCCAGCCGATCGACACCCGGCGCATCGCGCTGTGGCACGAGATCAACGACCTGCCCAAGCGCGGACGCTTGTCCGCCAACGACCGTCTGGGCAGCGGCAGTGTGCCCAGCGAGCGCCTCTTCGTGCAGCACGACGGCAGCCTCGGCAGCACCGTCACCGAACGCATCAGCATGCTGCCCCTGACCCACAACGCCGACAGTTTCGCCTACCGCCCCGAGCGCTTGCCCGAAGGGTTCAACCGCGGCAACGAGAGTTGGGGCTGGTTGCTGGACCCGGCCTGGGGCGCACGCACTGCGTTGCAGAGCGACGCCGCCATCGGCGCCCTGGACGCGGCGCTGGCCGTGCAAGGCGCGGGCCTCGCGAGCTTCAAGGACATCGGCAACATGAGCATCGAAGAGATCGATGTACTGGCCGATATCCTGGTGCGTAAACAGAAGGAAGGCCACTTCGCGGCGTTCTGGTCCGATGACGAGGAAGCCGCGCAACTGATGCTCAGCCCGAGCATCGATATCCAGAGCCTGTGGTCACCGACCCTGATGCGCCTGCATCGGGCCGGGGTCAAATACCGCCTGGCGGTGCCCCGTGAAGGCTATCGCGCCTGGTTCGGCGGGTTGTCGCTGTCGCGCCATGCCAAGGGCTCGGTGCTGGATGCGGCCTATGCCTACCTCAACTGGTGGCTGTCCGGCTGGCCGGGTGCGGTGATGGCGCGCCAGGGTTATTACATCGGCAACCCGGCTCGCAGCCGAGATCACCTGAGCAGCGCCGAATGGGACTACTGGTACGCCGGGCTGCCCGCTCGGGAAGAGCTGTTGGGCAGCGATGGCTTGCCGCTGATCGATGTGGGTGACGTGCGCGACGGCGGTTCCTATGAACAGCGCATGGGGCATATCGCGGTGTGGAACTCGGTGATGGATGAGCACAACTATCTCGTGCGGCGTTGGGGGGACTTCATGCGGGCGCGAACGTCGTAACGGCACCCTGTCGCCAAATTAATGACATATAAACTCCCGTATTTATTGGGTGCACTTCTTCTCTTGCGCAGCTAATCTGGATAATTCAAATATCCCTGTAAAAAGGATATTTATTTGACGCCGGTTCAGCTATCGCGAGGGACGCGTATGACGAAGGGACGTTTCGGCTGGAGGGGGCAGGCGCTGCCAGAGGGCAACAGAATGAGGTGGCGCCATACGTTTCAAACCCGGATTGCCGGGGTGCTGGCGCTCCTGTTGCTGGTGGTCGTGGCGGCGGTGTATTTCGCGGTGAAGACCGCCACCAATCGCGCCGTGGAAAACCAGGCCCAGGTGCAGTTGGAAACCGGCAGCCAGGTGTTCGAACGCCTGCTCGACCTGCGTGGCCGGCGCCTGCAATACGGCTTGAACTGGCTGACGGCGGACCTGCCGTTTCGCCAGGCTGTCGCCGATGGCGAACCCGACGCGATTCTCGCGACCCTGCGCCGACATGGCACCGGCCTGAGTTCCAGCGAGGTATTTGTGCTGGGGCTCGACGGCCGCGTGATGGTCAGCACGTTACCGGCGCTGACGTCCGGCCAGGCCTTTCCCTATAACGATGCCTTGCGCCAGGCCCGGCGCAGCGGCCTGCAAATGTTGATCGTGGCCCTGGATGGCCGGCCTTTCCTGCTGGTGCAACAGGAAGTCGTCGACCCCGCACCGATCGCCCGTGTCGCCATGGGCTTTCCGATGGACGAAATCTTTGCCAGTGAATTGCGCTCCATGAGCAACCTGGAAGTGTCGTTCATCAGCGCGCAGCATGGTCAGCCCGGCGAATTGTTCAGTACTCAGCCCGAGGCGCTACAGGCCTCGATTGCCAGCGACCTGCAGGGCGCGTACATCACTCCGGTGGCGCAATTGAACCTGTTCCACGGCCAGCGCTATCTCAGCCAGGTGCTGCCGTTGGGCAACACGGCAGACGGTGGCGAGGTCCGGGTGCTGCTGCAAAGCCCGCTGGACCACGCCCTTGAATCCTTCGCGCCGCTGGACCGGCAATTTCTCGCGATCGCCCTGGTGGTGCTGCTGGTGTCGCTCGCGGGTGCGTTGTTTCTGGCGCGGCGGGTTTCACGCCCACTCAATGCGTTGGTGCAGGCGGCCGAACGCATCGAGGCCGGTGACTACCGCACACCGGTACAGGTGCGCAGCCACGATGAATTCGGCCTGCTGGCCCAGGCCTTCAACGCCATGCAAACGGGGATCGCGGTACGCGAGCGACAACTGGCCCACAACGCCTTGCACGACCCGCTCACCGGCCTGCCTAACCGCGCGCTGGCCATGGAACGCCTGGGCAGCGCCATCAGCGCCGGCCGGCCGGTGGTGTTGCTGTACCTGGGGATTGAAAACTACCGGGTGATCAACGAAGGCTACGGCCCGGAAGGCGTGGAAGAAATGCTCCGCGAAGCCAGCCGCTGCCTGCTGTCGAGCCTGTCGGCCAGCGACACCGCCGCGCGCATCACCGGCAGCGAGTTTTTGCTGCTGCTGGAAAACACCGCGATCGACCGCGCGGTGGCCCTGGCTGACCGCTTGTATGGGCTGCTCACCGAACCCCAGCGCATTGGTGGCGATGAATTGCGCCACGAAGTGAGCATCGGCATCGCCGCCTACCCGGCCGACGGCCAGCAGGTTGAAGAGCTGATCAGCCGCGCCGCGATTGCCCGCCACGATGCGGCAGCGTTCCCGGGTTACTTACAGATCTACCAGCAGGACCGCGACCTCGCCCATCAACGCCAAATCAGCCTGATTCGTGACCTGCGCCGGGCGCCGACGGAGGGCGAGTTGTACCTGTGTTACCAGCCCAAGCTCGACCTGCACCATGGCCATGTGCGCCAGGCCGAAGCGCTGTTGCGCTGGCAGCACCCGACCCTGGGCCTGGTGTCGCCGGCCGAGTTCATTCCCCTGGCCGAGCGCACCGGCAGCATGGGCAGCCTGACCCAGTGGGTGATCGAAGAAGCCATTCGCCAACTGGCCGAGTGGGCGGTGCGCGGGTTGGAGGTGCAGTTGTCGGTGAACATCTCGGTGGATGACCTGGCCGATGACGGCCTGGCCCCGCGGGTGACCGAGTTGCTGGCGCACTACCGGGTATCGGCCCGGCAACTGATTTTCGAAATCACCGAAAGCGCGATCATGCACAACCCGGCCCAGGCCCTCAGCGTGCTGGAGCAACTGCGCGCTTGTGGCATCAGCCTGTCGGTGGATGACTTCGGCACCGGCTATTCATCCCTGGCGCAACTGCAACGCCTGCCGGTGCAGGAATTGAAGATCGACCAGTCGTTTGTGCGCAACCTCGACAGCACTTCCGGCGACGGCGTGATCGTGCGCTCGACCATCGAAATGAGCCACAACCTGGGGCTCAAGGTGGTGGCCGAAGGGGTGGAGTTCGAGCCCAGCCTCAAGCTGCTCAAGCTCTGGAAGTGCGACACGGCCCAGGGCTATCTGATCAGCCGGCCGTTGAATGCCATGGCGTTTGAGATGTGGATGCGCCGCGAGCGCGTGCCGGTCTAGGGCGTCGGTGGCTGCACCGACGCCGGTCTTTCAGTGTTCCACCGTTGCATCGACCAGGCTTTGCAACCGTTCCCACAAGCCTTCGACGTGGTGGCGCTCCGTCCCCAGCGCGCCAATGGACACGCGTACCATCCAGCGCTCGTCGAGCACGGCGGGGGTGACGTAGGCGCTGCCTGAATGGTTGAGCTTTTCCGCCCAGGCCCGGGTGTAGTTATCCAGCGCCTCACCATCAAGGCCTGGTGGCTCGTGGCGAATGCACAAGGTTTGCAGGGTGACGGCGGCTACCAGTTTCCAGTGTTTGCTGCCTTCAATCTGTTCTGCCAGCCAGCGGGCATTCGCCAGGTCACGCCGCAGCCGTGCCTGCAGGCCGCTGACGCCTTGCTCGCGGATCAGGAACCACAGCTTCAGCGCGCGGAACCGGCTGCCCAGGGAGATCCGCCAGTCGCGGTAGTTCCTGACCTGGCCGTCAGCCTTGGACTGTAGATAGCTGGGGTTGGTGGTCATGATGCGAATCAAGTGCTCGGGGTCGCGTACAAAGTACACCGAGCAATCAAACGCCGCCCCCAGCCATTTGTGAGGGTTGAGGACCAGCGAGTCGGCGTTCTCGATGCCGTGCCACAGCGCGCGGCATTCCGGGAGGATCATCGCGGCCCCGGCCATGGCTGAGTCGACATGCAACCACAGGCCGTGGCGTTGCGTCAGGGCGCCGATGGCTTCCAGGGGGTCGATGGCCATGGCTGCCGTTGTGCCGGTGGTCGCAATCACCACACAGGGTCTGTTCCCGGCAGCCAGGTCTTGTTCGATTGCCCGCTCCAATGCGTGCGGTGACATTGCATTGTGTTCGTCGGTTGCCACGGTACGGATATTGTTCTGGCCGAACCCCGCCAGGATCGCGGCCTTGTTCACTGAACTATGGGCGTGGGCCGAGGTGTAGACGATCAAGGGGGCGCCGCTGTTTTGCAGGCCATCGTGCATCAGCGCGTAGTTGGAGCTGCGTTCGCGGGCGCTGATCAGCGCCACCAGGGTGGAGGTCGAGGCCGAGTCCTGGATCACTCCGCTCCAGTTGGCGCTCAGGCCGATCATGTCGCGCAGCCAATCGGTGGTGACTTCCTCGATTTCGGTCAGGGCCGGGCTCGATTGCCACGACAATCCCACCACGCCCAGGCCGGTACTCAAGCAATCGCCGAGGACGGAGGACAGTTCCACATTCGACGGGAAGAACCCGAAGAAACTTGGATGCTGCCAATGCAACAGACCGGGCATGATCAGTGTTTCGACGTCGCCCATGATCTGTTCGAACGGTTCGGCTGTCTCAGGCGGGCTGGCCGGCAATGCGGACCTGATTTCTCCCGGGGCCGTGGTGGGTTGCACACCGCGTTGCTCGATGTTTTGTCGATAGTCTGCAATCAGGTCGATCATGGCGTGGCCATGTCGGCGGAATTCTTCAGGTGTCATATCAGGGTGTCCGTCAGGAAGAGAAATAAAGGCGTTAGCACCAGAAGTAAAACGGCTGGCCAGTGGTATAGCCGATAAACGACTGGATGCTGATGCGCTTGCCTGAATCGAAACCGCAAATGGCATGGGGACGGCGAGTATTGATAATCACCAGTTCGTTTTTCTGCGGCTGGATGCGCAGCGGTTTTTGCAAACGATCTTCGGGCAGTTCCGCCCCTTCGAAACGGATGACCTCGTCGTAGGTAAACGCCTCGGTATCCCAAATGACCAGTTCACCTCCGGAAGGGGGTACTTCGAGGTAAATATTCGCGCTGAATTGATGTTCCAGTTCGGCAATCGACAAGGGCAGGCAATCGACATGGGGGACTGTTTCGGAGAGGTGGGCTGTCTCCGGGAACATGGCGCGGATAATGCCGCAGAACATCGGCTGGCCCTGGAACGCCGCGGTTGTCGCACCTTCTGGCCACACCTGCCGGATATGCTCCATCAGTAGATGGATGGGTGGTTTGCGCGGGGCACAGAGGTCATCGATCACGCAGCGCATGTGGGTGGCGTCTGCGTAGTATTTCTGCTGCGAATAGCTGTCTGCGGCCTTGCCGTAGGTGGAGTTGAACGGTGTTCCCCAGCGATGGACACCATAGAAATGCTGGACAACTTTTCCGTGCTCATAGGTCTCGTGGTTATATTCCTGGAGCGTCGCCGTTTCGTTGATATGTTTATTTAGTACTTCGCTGGTTTGTTCATTCGCGTAGTCAGGTACCCGGATGGCAAGTATTTCTCCGCGAATAAGTTTTTCCAGGCTGAGTGTGTCGAGTTGCTCAAGCGCCAGGATCCCGGGCGCCTGGCTATGCGGGACTGCAGGTATTGATTCAACGCTGTTGAGGTCCGTCATGATGAAAACTCCATGTTAGTTACAGCACGTCATATAGATAACGTTTGTTTGGCTGGGGATTTACTGGCGACAGTGAGCGTCGGATGGCGCAGGGCCAAAGTTGAGGGAAAGACTTTTGGGGAGGTATAGGACTTTTCCGAGTAAACTTTTAAATACATCGGCGCTATCGGATCGCTTTATTTCACGCATAAAAAAAGGCGGCTACCCACTTAGGTAGCCGCCTTTTTCTTACTGCCGGTTTTGCTTAATCCGGCAGTTTGAACGCCATCACATAGTCACCCTGCTTGGTGCCCAGGGAACCATGACCGCCGGCCATGACCAGCACGTACTGCTTGCCGTCCTTGCCGGTGTAGGTCATTGGTGTGGTTTGCGCGCCTGCTGGCAGGCGGCCTTCCCACAACTGCTTGCCGTTTTTCACGTCATAGGCACGCAGGTACTGGTCAAGGGTACCGCTGAGGAAGGACACGCCACCGGCGGTGGTGAAAGTCCCGCCCAGGCTTGGCACGCCCATGGTCAGTGGAATCGGAACCGGCGAGCTGTCACGCACGGTGCCGTTCTTGTGCATCCAGATGGTCTGGTGGTTGGTCAGGTCGACCGCGGCCACATAACCCCACGCCGGCGCCTGGCACGGCAGGCCCAGTGGCGACAGCATGGCTTCGAGGATCACACCGTATGGCGCGCCTTTGTTCGGCTGCACGCCTTCGGTTTCGCTGACACGCGGACCTTGCTTGGCAATGTCGGCGGCCGGGATCAGTTTCGATTTGAACGCCATGTAGCTTGGGTTCACGAACGCGATCTGGCGAACCGGGTCGACGGAAATGCCACCCCAGTCGAACACGCCGAAGTTACCTGGGTAAACGATCGAGCCCTTTAGCGACGGCGGGGTGAACGGACCGTCGTAGCGCATGGATTTGAAGTCAATCCGGCACAGCATTTGGTCGAACGGCGTCACGCCCCACATGTCACGCTCCTTGAGGGGCGGTGGCATGAAGTTCAGGTCGGACTTCGGTTGGGTCGGTGCGGTGTGATCGCCTGCCACTGCGCCTTGCGGTACAGGGATTTCATTGATCGGCACTACAGGCTGACCGTTCGAGCGGTCGATCACGTAGATGCTGCCTTGCTTGGTCGACGCCATCACCGCTTGCTTCACGCCGTCAGCGGTCTTGATGTCGATCAGCGAAGGCTGGCCGCCCACGTCCATGTCCCACAGGTCATGGTGAGTGAACTGGAAGGTCCACTTCACGTGGCCGCTGTCGATGTCCAGGGCAGTCAGGCCGGCGCTGTACTTCTCGGAGTCCGGAGTCCGGTCGCCGCCGTACTGGTCGGGCATCTGGTTACCCATCGGCAGGTAGAGCATGCCGAGTTTTTCGTCCACCGCGAACATCGACCACATGTTTGGCGAGTTGCGGGTGTAAGTCTTGCCCTCGGCCAACGGGGTGGTGTCGTCCGGGTTGCCGCTGTCCCAATTCCACACCAGCTTGCCGGTGTGCACGTCGAACGCACGGATCACGCCGCTAGGCTCGTCGGTGGAGACGTTGTCGGTCACGTGACCGCCGATTACCACCAGGTTCTTGGTGACGGCCGGTGGCGAGGTGGAGTAGTAACCGCCCGGGGCGAAGGTGCCGATGTTGGCACGCAAGTCGATCTGGCCTTTGTCACCGAAGTCTTCGCACATCTTGCCGGTGTCGGCGTTCAGGGCGATCAGACGGGTGTCGGCGGTAGGGACGAAGATGCGTTTCGGGCAGGCATTCGGCGCGGCGGCCGGGCTGGCGCTGCCAGTCGGGCTCTGTTCCGAGGCATACACGGCATCATCGTGATACGACACGCCACGGCAGGTCATGTGCGCCCAACCCTTGAAGTTGGCAGCGCCTTCGCTGCTAATCTTCGGGTCGAAACGCCAGATTTCCTTGCCGGTGTCCGGGTCCAGGGCAATCACCTGGCTGTGGGGCGTGCACACGTAGAGCATGCCGTTGACTTTCAGCGGGGTGTTTTCCGCGGTGGTTTCACCGGGATCGCCTGGGCCAGGGATGTCGCCAGTACGGAAGGTCCAGGCTGGAACCAGCTTGTGGGCGTTTTCCGGAGTGATCTGTGCGAGTGGCGAGTAACGATCACCGAAGGCCGAACGGCCGTAGGAGTTCCAGTCACCATCAGCCTGGGCCGGCGCAGTGCTGGCCATGCCCGGTACCGCATCGCGGTCCAGCTGGCCTTTCTTGACCATGGCGCCCGGGTCGGTGAATTGGCTGGCCAATGCAGCGGCGCCGGCCAGTACGACGGCGACGCTCAGCGCGCCAGTGCCCAGCGGCGAGGCTTGGCCACGCAGCAACGGACGGCGGAACCACGGGAGCAGCATGACGATGCCGAGGGCAAACAGCAGGGCCAGGCGCGGTACCAGTTGCCACCAGTCCAGGCCGACTTCCCACAGCGCCCATACGGTGCTGGCAAACAGCACCAGTGCGTACAAGCCCAGCGCCGCACGGCGTGTAGCCAGCAGCAACAGGCCTGTGACGGTGATGCCGAGACCGGCCAGCAGGTAATACAGCGACCCGCCGAGCATGCTCAGCTTGATCCCCCCGGCCAACAAGGCCAGGCCCATTATCAGCAGCAAGATCCCCAGCAGCCTGGGCAGCAGGCGACTTGGACTTGAAGCACCATCAGTGCTCATAGTGTGGTTCTCCGTTACGTTTTGAATTGATTGCGCACAGTTCACTGTAGATGACGTTCCGGCGCAGGCTTGGTTCAGGGCTAATTCGTTTTCTTCAGAATTTACTTACAACGTCAGAATGAGCTTTGCAGCTTGATCCCGCCGATGAGCGCGTCATCCACCTGGGCCACGGCTCCGGGGTGACGGATGTATTGCAGGTTCGGGCGCACCGTCAGCCACTGGGTGACATGGATGCCGTAATAGAGCTCAGCGCTGTATTCCGTGTGTTGAATCGGCAGGTAGGATGGGTCATCGAAGTCGTATACCGCGTGGGCCTGGTTGCTTGCCTCGGCATTCTTGCGGTAGGCCGGGTTGACGTGCACCCGGGCCACGGCGAAACCGATATCGTCCTTGGCGCGGGCGTCGAACAGGCCCTTGTAGACCACGCCGGCTTGCACGTAGTTATCCACAGCGTTGGTTTTCTTGTCGTGCATCGTGCCGTTGGCGAACACGTTCAAGCCCCGAGAATGGTCGCTGGCCAGGCTGGTGACTTGCTGCTGCACCCCCAGCCACACCCCGTGCTTGCTGGAGGCGCTGCGATAGGCCTCGCCGCTGAGGGCTGCCGGCTGGTCGTTGCGGTCTTTATACACATCGCTGGCCTTGGCGCTGCTGTAGTAGTAGCCGGCGCGGTATTCTCCGGGCAGGCCGTTCAGCGTAGGCGTCCACACCAGCTCAACCGGGAGCAGGGCGCCTTGGGTGCCGCTGCCGCTGAGCTTGAAGCCATTGCCGCGATCGAGGTTGGACGGGTTCTGTTCGTAGGCGCCGACCTGGGCGTACAACTCGGGCGTCAGGTGATATTTGACCCGCAACGCCCACTGGCTCACCGGCCAGTTGTACCAGATGCTGCCAACCCAGTTACCGACCTGCGAGCCGCAGAATGCGAGGTTCTGGAAGTCGCAGGGGAAGCTGTTGAAGTCTTCACCTTCGCCAAAGCGCCCGGCCTTAATGTCGAGCTTCTGGTCGAAGAATTTCTGCTGGTACCACATCTGCGTCAGGCGCCAGGTCTGGCCACGGCCCCAGACTTCCTGGGACGAGGTAAAACCGCCCACACGCGGATCGTTGACCCGGTCATTGGTGATGTTGTTGCCGCTGCGCTCGGTCACCGTCAACTGGAACTCGGCGTCGTGCCAGCCGAGGATCTTCTGCAGATCCAGGTGCGTGCCCAGGCCGAATTGGTCGCTGTAGCGCGCAGTGCGGTCGTGATCCGAGCCGCCGTGCAGGTTGCTGCCCATTTCGCCGGTGTAGTCGAATTTGAAGTCGTAGCCTTGTTGAGACAGCGCTGTCCGAGTGCCGCCGAAATCACCCAGCATCCACGGTGATTCAGCGTCAAAGGCAGGTGCGGCCTGGGCACAGTTGATCAGGCCGAACGGTAACAGCGCAGCGCACAGGCGCAGGTTTGGGAAAGCAGGCATAGGCAAAATGGGGTCTTAATATTTTATGGTTTTGAAACGCAAACAGCGGCCTGGCGCGTTCGCACAAGGGCGTTGAACACGGGCGGTCGATGGTTTGGTGGAATGATGAAACGTTTCAGTTTGTTGCTGACAAGGATAAAGCCCTGGCGCGGGGAGAGAAAGGGCTAAACGGAAGATGGATTCTTTCGGATTTGGTAATAGTGCGCTGGATCGTCGGATTTGGTAGCAATCTGTGCGTTGGTTTGTGTTTGAGGGCGTGGTTATCTGCGTCACCAAAACAGATGGGGGGTCGACATGGAAGGCGACGACAACGTGGGTGAGGCAAAGGCCGTAACAGCCGGGGAATTAGTCATTATTCTCGGTCAGTATCACAGTGCAATTGCTAGGCTCGGCTCCGGCATCATTAGCTTGTCCGGTGCGCTCAAACATAGTGAAGACGTGGATGTAAAACAGGCGGCAGATGAAGCATGGGTGAAGCTGAATGAGTTTATCGACTGCATGGAAGGTGTAGCTGATGGACTGAATGCTTTGACCCAAAAGAAGGAGGCCTGAAATGGCGAATGACCTCAAGGATAATGTGAGCTATCTTCGCCAGGAGTACCGTCAAGGTTCGTCATCAGGCTACGACCGCAAAGGTGGCGCAGGCGGTGGGGGCAACGGAGGAGAAAACGATTTGGAAAAGCGTATTTCACAAGTTGAGGCAAGATTGGAGCGCGTCGAGACGAAGCTGGATGGCATGCAGGAGCACATGGCCACCAAGTCCGATCTGATGCAGACCAAAATCGACCTGCTCGAAGCAACCTCCAGGTTGGATCTCTCAATCGCCAATTTCAGAACGGATATGCAATCGTTGGAAACCCGACTGCTGAAATGGTTTGTCGGAACAGCTGGCGCCTTGTCTGCCATCGCCTTTGGCGTCGCCCGACTCGTCCACTGACGTTTTCCGTTCGAAGCCCGGCTTCCCGCCGGGCTTTCTGGTTTTTAAGCCAACTTCGCCAAACACTCTTCAAGAATATCCAGCCCTTCCTCCAGCACCGCCGCTTCAATCGTCAACGGCGCCAGCAGGCGGATGATATGCCGCGATTTGCCGCTGGGCATCAGCAACAAACCCGCCTCGCGGGCCAGTGCCAGCAGCTGGGCCAGTTGTTGTGGCGCCGGGCTGCCGTCGGCGTTGGCCAGTTCGATGCCACGCATGGCGCCCACGCCGGTCAAGCGGCCGAGGTAGGGGGAGAGCCTTTTCGAACACCATGATTCATAGCGACTGACGATCGCTTCTTCCTGCTGCGTGCCCCAACCTTGCAGGTGCTCGTCCGTCATTTCATCCAGGGTGGCCAAGGCCGCCGCGCAGGCAATCGGGTTACCGGAGTAGGTGCCGCCGAGGCCGCCTTTGGGCAGGTTGTCGAGCAATGTCTTGCGACCCACCACCGCACCCAACGGCACACCGCCGGCGATGCTTTTGCCCAGCAGGATCAGGTCCGGTTCGATGCCCAGGCGTGAGAAGGCGAAGCGCTGGCCGGTGCGGCCGAAGCCGGACTGGATTTCATCGGCAATCAACAGGATGTTTTTCTCATCGCAGAAGCGTCGCAGGGCCTGGGCAAATTCCACGTCCAGCGCCAGGAAACCACCTTCGCCCTGCACGGGTTCGATGATGAAACAGGCCACGTCGTCGACGTCGATTTCCACGCTGAACAGGCGGTCCATCGCCTTGAGTGCTTCGCCGCAGGTCACGCCGTTGTCGCGGCTGGGGTAGGGCAGGTGGAACACCGGCCCCGGCAATACGCCGACTTTTTGCTTGTAGGGCGCGACCTTGCCGTTGAGATTGAGCGTCGCCAGCGTGCGCCCATGAAACGCACCGTCAAAGGCGATGACGGCGGTGCGGCCAGTGGCGCCGCGGACAATTTTCAGGGCGTTTTCCGCCGCTTCCGCACCACTGTTGGTGAGCATGCCACTGACCGGGTAATCCACCGGGATGAATGCGGTAAGACGGTCCATCAGTTCGATGTAGGGCGCGTGAGGCGCAGCATTGAAGGCGTAGTGGGTGAGCCTGGTGGCCTGGTCGCGGATCGCCTTCACCACACGCGGGTGGCAGTGGCCCAGGTTGAGCACGCCGATGCCGCCGACGAAATCGATGAAGCGCTTGCCGGTGGTGTCCCAGACTTCGGCGTTCCGGCCATGGCTGAGACTGATGGGGTGGACGATGGAAATCGACTGGCTGATGGTTTCGCGGCTCATGGATCCGGGACTCAAGAATAGGATGCGTCCTTTTATCTAAGCCGTGAGCCGCCTTGCCCCGCAAACGAAATAAAGTCGCCGGGTCATTATTAAAAGTCGGGATGTGCTATGGCGAGGGAGCAAGCTCCCTCGCCACATCCACCATCCAGTTCAGGAACGCCTTCACTTTCGGGATCTCCCCGGCATGTTCGGCATGGGCGATAAAGTGCGCGCCGGCACTCGGCATTCTGTAATCCCAGGGGATCATCAGGCTGGCGTTCGCCAATTCCTCGGCCACCAGATACTGCGGCACCAACGCCACGCCGTACCCCGATTGCGCGGCGCGGATGCACATGTAGAACGTGTCGAAACGCGGCCCGTGGTAGCTGTTTTGCGAGTGCAGGCCCTGTTCCAGAAACCACTCGTGCCAGGCTTCCGGGCGCGAGGTGCATTGCAGCAAGGTGTGGCGGGACGAGGCGTCGCTGCCAGCGGCAACAAACCCGGGGGCACAGACCGGCACCACGGCTTCGCGAAACAACTCGATGCAAGTTGCCCCCGGCCACGCTCCCTGGCCGAAGAAAAACGCGATATCCGCCTTGGCCTGCAACACGTCGAACGGCTCCAGTTCGTTGCGCACGTCCAGATGGATATTGGGATGGCGCGCGGCAAAATCCTTGAGCTTGGGCACCAGCCAGCGGTCACCGAAGGTCGGCTGGGTGGCGATGCGCAGCACTTCGGTCTCGCCACCGTAGGTGAGGATGTAGCGGCTGGAAATATCCACCTGGTTGAGGATCTTGCGTACTTCCTCCAGGTACAGCGAGCCCGCCGGCGACAGGTACAAGCGCTGGCGCACCCGCTGGAACAGCGGGTGGCAGAGCATCTCTTCGAGCTGTGCCACCTGCTTGCTCACCGCGCTCTGGGTCAGGTGCAGTTCTTCGGCCGCGCGGGTGAAACTCAGGTGGCGGGCGGCGGCTTCGAAGCACTGCAGGGCGGTCATCGAAGGGGTCAAGCGTTTCGAGATCATGAGAAGTTCATTCCAAATCGGAAGGAGCCTTTGCCTAAACGTCGTTTGTGGCCAAGGTGTAAAGCCGTTGATACTGACCGGCAACACTATAAACGGCGCGGGTTTGTGGCGCCGAATAATAAAGACCGACAGGGAGCGCCTTGCATGAAGCACATGAAATCCACGTTGGCGGCATTCACCGCCGCAGCACTATTGGGGCTGGCCGCAAGCGCACACGCGGGGGCGACCCTGGATGCGATCCAGAAGAAGGGTTTTATCCAGTGTGGGGTCAGTGATGGGTTACCGGGTTTTGGCGTGCCGGACGCCAACGGCAAGATGACCGGCATTGATGTGGACGTGTGCCACGCCGTCGCCGCAGCACTCTTTGGTGACGCGTCGAAAGTGAAGTTCAGCCAGTTGACCGCCAAGGAGCGTTTCACTGCGTTGCAATCCGGCGAGATCGACCTGATTTCCCGCAACACCACCTGGACCAGTTCCCGTGACGCGGGCATGGGCATGGTGTTCACCGGCGTGACCTACTACGACGGCATCGGGTTCCTGGTGAACACCAAGCTCGGTGTGAAGAGCGCCAAGGACCTGGACGGCGCGACCATCTGCATCCAGGCCGGCACCACCACCGAGCTGAACGTCTCGGATTACTTCCGCGCCAACGGCCTGAAGTACACGCCGATTACCTTCGACACTGCTGACGAAAGTGCCAAGGGCCTCGAAGCGGGCCGCTGCGACGTGCTCACCACCGACCAGTCGGGGCTGTACGCCCAGCGGATCAAGATGGCTCACCCGGATGAGTTCGTGGTGTTGCCGGAAGTGATTTCCAAGGAGCCATTGGGCCCGCTGGTGCGCAAGGGCGACGACGAGTGGTTCAGCATCGTCAAGTGGACGTTGTTCGCCATGCTCAATGCCGAGGAAATGGGCATCACTTCGCAGAACGTTGAAGAGCAAGCCAAGTCCAGCAAGAACCCGGACGTCGCCCGTTTGCTCGGCGCAGACGGTGACTACGGCAAGGACCTGAAACTGCGCAAGGACTGGGTCGTGCAGATCGTCAAGCAAGTGGGCAACTACAGCGAGGTGTTCGAGCGCAACATCGGCCAGGGCAGCGTGCTGAAGATCAAGCGCGGCCTTAATGCCCTATGGAGCAACGGCGGGATCCAGTACGCGCCGCCGGTTCGCTGAGGTTTCACGAAGAAACCGTGTCCTTGCCCGCCGCCTTGGAGCGATACAACGCCTGATCGGCCCTGGCCATCAGGCAGGCGGGTGACTCATCGTTGCGTCGCTCTACCACGCCGAGGCTCAACGTCACCTTGAAGCTGCCCACGGCGGGCAAGTCCTTGAGCGCACAGCGCATCCGCTCGGCCAATTCCCGCGCGGTCTCCAACGTGCTTTTGGGCACGATGACCATGAATTCATCGCCGCCCCAGCGGGCCAGCAAGTCGCCGTGGCGAATGCAGGCCTCCAGGCATTCCACCACGCGCACCAGGGTTTCATCGCCTACGGCATGGCCGTGCTGATCGTTGATGGGCTTGAAGTCGTCAATGTCCATGGCGATCAGCGACAGCGGCAGGCGAAACCGTTGGGCGCGAGCGCACTCTTCCAGCAGGACGCGTTCAAGGCGGTAACGATTGGCCACGCGAGTCAAGGCGTCGCGTTCGGCCAGGGAGCGATTCTCGTCCAGTTGCAACTGCAGTTGTTGATTGACCCGCGACAGCTCGCGGGTGCGCTCGGCCACCAGGGCTTCAAGGGATTGATTGCGGCGCTCCAGCTGTTCGATGGACTGTTTGCGCGCCTGGATACTGCGGTGGGCGCCGACCATGCGTGCCACCGAGCCGTCGTCGTTACGTGCGATCACGTAGCCGCGGTCTTCGATCCACAGGTAGGAGCCGTCTTTCTTGCGGCAGCGGTATTCGGCTTGATAGTGAGTGGTGCGGCGGTTGATGTAGTTATCAAACAGCACCATCACTTGGGGATAGTCATCGGGATGAATCACGTTTTCCCAGGTGAATACGCTGTTTTCCAGGGAGTGATGGGCATAGCCGAGCATTTCGTACCAGCCGGGGTTGCGGTAGACGAACCCGGTGTTGGCGTTCCAGTCCCAGATCCCGTCGCTGACCAGCTCCATGATGGCATGCAGCATGTCGGCGTTAAGGTCGCAAAAGTCCTTCCTTGACGGTTCGCTGCCGGATGTATCGTCCATTGCGCACTCCCTGCGTGGACTGGCTCCTGGGGCCAGCCAAAATTGATGCCGATACTCCGTGGCTGGCGGTACTGTACAACGGCGCCTTGGCGCTTAGAAGGGGGTCTTTGGTCTAGTGAGAGTGTGGCTAAAAGCCACTACTTGCTTGGGTTCAGCTTCTGATCAGGCGCCGCCATCCTGGTCCTGGGCGCCCCATTGGCATTGTGCTGATAAATCGCCTCAGGCTGCCCCTGCCGGTTAAAAAACACCTGCCCGATCCCGGCAGAATTCCAGAGCCGTTCGCCCGCTTCAGCGTGTTCCGGAATATGCGGCACTACCTGCATGAGTCGGCGACGGGTGAACCAGTTCAGCGGTGAGCGCGGTGAGTAGAGCCATCGATTGAGACGGTCGAACCATTCCAGCAAGCGCGGCGGGAATTCGTTCTTGATGCCGCTGCTGGTGATCTGCCAGATTTTTGGACCGGCATTGCGGTGGCGAATCAGCACTTCATAGACGAACGAGTAGTGCACGTCTCCCGAGAGGATCACGTAGTTGCCCGGTGTGCGGGAGTGACGAAAGATGTTGAGGATCACCTGTGCTGCGCCGCGGTGGGCCATCCAGTTTTCCGCGTCCACCAGCAGCGGGTAGCCGCACCAGCTGAAGGCCTTCTGCACGGTTTCGATCAGCTTGACGCCGAAGATCGGCGCCGGTGAAACGATTATCGCGCAAGGGTGATCCAGCAGCTCCTGTTGCAGTTCGCTCAGTGCTTCCCAGTCCAGCAGGCCGGAGGGTTGCTTGAGGTTGAACTCGCTGCGCCAGCGCCGGGTACGGGTGTCGAGCACTACCAGTGCGGGGGTGGTGGGCAGCACGTAATGCCATTGCTGGAACTTCAGCAGGTCATCCACCAGCCCATCTTGAGCGTCAGGCTGCAGGTAGTTGTCGTGGGCCTGTGTGGTGAGCGCCAGGGTTTTGCCGATCACCGTATCGAACGCATCCGGGTTATTGCCCCAGCCCTGGCACAGCATATAGGCCAGCAGTGCGTTGCCGATGATGCGCTTGGAGAACGGATGCCCGTAAGCGGTTTCTTCCCATTGGGCGCTGAGGTTCCAGTCGTCGGTGATGTCGTGATCATCGAAGATCATCAGGCAGGAGAGGTGGGCGAACACCCTGGCCACGCCACCCAGGCCGTCACGGAACGTGTCGATCTGCACTTGCTCGTGCCCATAGCGTACGTGCCCTTCGGCGCGCAGTTGCGGCGCTTGCGGTGTGATCAGCTGCCACGGTACGGGCGACCACGCCAGCAGGTACATCGCCATGACTTCGGCAAAAGTCACCAGGTGGTTGTCGGCGCTGCTGCTGGTGAAAATAGGCTTCTTCACCCCGCCAAAAAAACGCTCGCGCAGGGTCTCGTTGCTCTTCAGGGCGGGCAACAGGTCGGCTCGATGGTAGTAGCTGGCGGCATGCTCATAAAGCGCGGCGCTGTTGTCGACGACGGCACCGTCGAGGTGTTCGTCGAACAGGCCGAGGCGCGTGATCAGCGCATGAATGGCCCGCAGCATCGGCCCCGCGACATCGTCGGCGTAGACCTGGTCGCCACTCATCATCAACAAGGCCGGGCGTTCCTCCAGGGTGTTCGATGCGGCCAGCAGCCGGTCGACACACAGCAAACCGTCGGCTGCGCTGTGATGGGGCTTGCGGCAGGAACCGTGGACCAATTGGTGGATGCGGCTGTGCAGGACGAAATGCGGGCCTTGTGCGCCCGGGTAGAGCAGGTGCGGCGCCCATTCGGCGATACCGGCACGGTTTACCAGCAGGTCGTAGCCTATGCTCACGTCCTGGGGCAGGGCTTCCGCCAGCGGTACGTCGATCAGGTGGATAAAGGCCTGGCGCCCGACGGGCACCACCTTGCATTGGCTGGCGTCCAACTCGATATCGAGCGCCGCGCCTTGGGCGACTTGCAGCCTCAGGGTCAATGCCAGGGGACGACTTCCCACCAGCCACATCACCAGGCGCCGCGGTTCCAGGCGTCGCAGCAACGGGCCGGCGAGTACAGCGGGAAGTGTGTCGGGGTGAGGCATCAAGGCAACGGCTCTGGGCAAGGTTGGGCCGAAAAGGTAACGCATTGAATGTCAGCGTTTTGTTAAGGCGCGATACCCGGGCGAGCCGCAAATTACCCGGCGCCCACTGGCCCGGGCTATAAACCTTTCATCTCAAATCATGACTGCGTGGCGCAGGTCTCGCCTTCGGCAATCATCCAGCGCAGCACTTCGGCCAGGGCCACACTGTGCTGGCGCTCGACCCAGCGCACACCCTGCGGGCTGTACCGTTCGACATAGCGGCTCAGCACCAGGCGGCCCTGCTCCGACGACAGGCTCAGGCGGGTCTCCCGGCAGAGCAGGGCGCTGGTCCCGCGTTTACGAACCTGACGTTGCAGGACCAGTGAGCTTGATTCAGAAATCATCGCCGGCTCCCTGTGCACAATTATCGGCCTGAGGCGACGTCGCCCCCTGCTTGCCCTCCAGCACAAAGGCCGCGCGGTGTTCGGCCACCACGTTACGCAAGGCACTGTAGTAGTCCGGCAGCTTTTGCAGGCTGTCGGTCAGCGGCAGCAACGAGGCGCGCGTGTCCACTGTGCCACCCACCAGGCTGATGGTGCCCAGGGTTTGCACAGTATCGCTGTCGCCCAGCGGCGCCACCAGGAAGTTCAGGACCTTGCCCGCCGCATCGCGGCTGTTGCCGGTGCCCAGCAACGGCAGTTCGACAATCGGCCCGTTGCCAATCCCCCACACGCCAAAGGTCTGGCCGAAGTCGGCGGTGTGGCGAGGGATGCCCAGCGGGTCCGAGACATCAATCAAGCCGACGATCCCCACGGTGGTGTTCACCGCAAAACGTCCCAGGGTGTTGATCGAGCGCCGTGGGTTGCCTTGCAGCAGGTCGTTGATGAAGACCTTGGGCTCGCTGAAGTTGCTGGCGAAGTTATGCACACCCTGCTGGAAAAACTCCGGCATGTATCGGTAGCCTCGGGCTACAGGCGCCAGGGCGTAGTCATCCACCGCGCGGTTGAAGGCGAACACGCCCCGGTTGACTGGTTCGGCGGGGTCATACACCGGGTAGGAAACCTGTGCGCAGCGTGTGGTACTCGTTACGTTGGCCGGGCTCGCGCAGCCTGTGAGGTAAGACACAGTCAGCAACAACACCGCCTGGCGAGCCAGGTGCTGGGGGTACGTCAGTGAGCGCATGGGGTCAGTCTCCGGGAAAAGGAAGCCGATGCTGGCAGCCGCAGCTTGCGCAAAGATGTCTGCTTTATTGCGCCGTTGACGCTTTATTGCACGATTGAAATATATGACGGGCCGCGTCGAATGGTTTTAGATGGTGCATCGACAAGACCAAGTGATGCCCATCGGTGAGCCATCTTTTAATCGTGGACGATGACCTCGAGGTCCTCGCCCTGCTGAAGAAATTCTTCCTGCAACATGGCTACACGGTCGAGACCGCCGCCAATGGCGCCGAGCTGTGGGCGGCCATGGAGCGTACACCTGCCGACCTGATCATCCTCGACCTGATGCTGCCGGGGGATAACGGCCTGTTGCTGTGCCAGCGCCTGCGCCAGCAATACGCAACACCGGTGATCATGCTGACCGCCATGGGCGAACTGAGTGATCGCGTGGTGGGCCTGGAAATGGGCGCCGATGATTACCTGAGCAAACCTTTCGATGCCCGTGAATTACTTGCCCGGGTGCGCGCCGTACTGCGTCGGGCGGGTGAAAACCGGCCGACGTTGGGCGACGTGTCGCGCCCGCTGATTCGTTTCGCCGGCTGGCAACTGGACCTGACGCGCCGTGAGTTGCGCTCGCCGGACCAGGTGATGATCCCGTTGTCGTCCGGGGAGTTCGACCTGCTGCTGGTGTTCGTCGAACACCCGCAGCGCGTGCTCACCCGCGAGCAATTGCTGAACCTGGCGCGGGGCCATAGCCACGACGCGTTCGACCGCAGCATCGACGTGCAGGTCAGCCGCCTGCGACGCAAGCTGGAGTTCGACACCAAGCGCCCGGCGATGATTCGTACCGTGCGCAACGGTGGTTACCAGTTCACCGTCGCGGTGACCCGCTCATGAGCCGCTTCAAACCTCGGGACACCGTGGCCCGCTGGATTGCCCTGACCATCCTGATTGCGATGCTCACAGCGCTGGCCTTCAATGCGCTGTTTGTGCAACTGGCTGGCGTTTGGGCCAGGCCGCCGTTGGGTGAAACCGGCCTGTTGGAGAAGGTCGCGGTGATCGTGCGGATGATCGAAGCGGCGGAGCCGTCCCAGCGCGCGCAACTGACTCGGGCAGTGGCCGATGACAGCTTCAATGTGAGTTGGTCGGCCACCCGCACAGGCATTGATGTGCCGGTTCTGGAAGACCCGGGGTTTCACTCCGACCAGGTGTTCAAACAGCTGCTCAAGGGGCCGGAGCGGCGAATGGAAGCCTACGAACCGTCCGACTGGCCTGGCCCCGGCGGGCGCTATGCGCTGGTGGTGCAACTGGTGGATGAATCCTGGCTGATGTTCAGCGCGCCGTCGCGCAGCTGGGGCCTGGCGGAAGGCCCGCGAAGCCTGATCGTGCTGATGCTCGTACTGATTTCCACCGCGCTGGTCACGCTGATCGCCACCCGGCGCCTGGCCCGGCCGCTGCAGTATTTCGCCCAGGGTGTGCGACGTTTCGGCGCCGACTTTCGTGCGCCGCCTATCGAGCCGGTCGGCCCCCAGGAAATCCGCCAGGCGATTCTCGCGTTCAACGGCATGCAGGCGCAGTTGCAGCACTTCATCCAGGACCGCACCCAGATGCTCGCCGCGATTTCCCATGACCTGCGTGCGCCGCTGACCCGCCTGCGCCTGCGGGGGGAATTCATCGAAGATGCCGACCAGCAGCACCGCCTGTTCCGGGATGTCGACGAGATGCAGGCGATGATCAACACCGCGCTGGAATTCTTTCGCGACGATGCGCGTCTGGAACAGGCTACCCAACTTGACCTCGCTGAGTTGCTGCAAACGGTGATTGACGATTACCGCGACCAGTCCATCGACATCACCTTCAATGGCCCGCCACGGCTGGTGTATTTCGGTCGCCCGCTGGGGCTCAAGCGAGTGATGACCAACCTGATGGACAATGCGATCCACTACGGGCGGGCGCCGGAAATCGAACTGCAACAGAGTCCGGGCGTGGTGACGATACGGGTACTGGACCGTGGCCCGGGCATCCCGCAGGAGCAGCATGAGCAGGTGTTCCTGCCGTTCTTTCGGCTGGAAGGCTCACGCAATAAAAGTACCGGCGGGGTCGGTTTGGGCCTTTCCACGGCACGGGCGATTGTCCTGGAACACGGTGGAACGCTGACGTTGGAGAATCGCCCGTGTGGCGGGTTGGCCGCCGTGGTGGTGTTGCCGGTTTAGGAAGGCTTAACGGTCAGAGCAAATTGGGTCCCAAACCGCTCAGATTACTGCTGTTCGACTGAAAACTTTGCTGGTTGGAACTGCTACGCGAGGGCTCATCGTTTGGTTTGGGGGCCGGCTGAACAGGTTGGACGGGTTGAGTGGCTTGAGGCGAATGAGTGGGTCCATTGAAGGATTGGATATGGAAAGCGCTGCCAATGATTGGAAAGGACATAGATGTTGGCTCTCATTAGAAAGGACGTGAAGTGTGCGCATTCACCTCCCTTTGAGTGCGTCCTGATCAGTGGCCCTGGCCCGGTCCGGCGTTCCGGGCCTTTGGGTTTCCATATGCTTCGCCGTCTCGATGAGGCGCCGTTTCAAGCCGGCTTGGGCACCGTAAACCGAAACTCGCTGCCTCGCCCCAACTCACTCTCAGCCTCGATCCGCCCGCCGTGGGCCTGCACGATGCCTTGGGTGATGTACAAGCCCAGGCCGCTGCCGGTGGGATTGTTTTCGGTTTGCGTCCAGTAGCGATCAAACACGTGAGGCAACTGATCAGGGGCGATCCCTTCGCCGGAGTCACGCACCGAAAACACGATCTCTTCGCCATTGCTCAACGCACTGATGCCGATATTGCCCTGGCGCGGGGTGAACTTGATGGCGTTGCCGATCAGGTTCGACAGCACCTGGAACAACCGTTCCGGGTCGGCATGGATTTGCAGCCCGGGTTCGGCATTGAAGGACAGGTCGATGCCCTTTTCCATCGCCAGGGGCGCGAGCAGTGAATAGGCCTCCTCGAACATCTGGCTCACGTCCAGGGCCACCGGCTTGACGGTGTAGCGCCCGGCTTCGATCTTCGAGGTGTCGAGCAAATCTTCCAGCAGCACATTCATGCGCCCGGCGGCTTGTTGCATGGTATCGATGGCCGAGGAAATCCGTCGCGAGGTGTGTGGGCCATCGGAACTGAAGGCCTTTTGCATCATGCCGCAGAGCATCGAGATCACCGTCATCGGGTTGCGCAGGTCGTGGGAAACCACCGCCACCAGTTCATCCCGGGCGCGCACCGCCTGTTGTTCACGCAGCACCTGGCGGGCCAGGTCATTTTCCAGGGCCGAGCGGCGCAGGTCGTTGGCGGCGAAGCGGTCACCGTGGCTCCATTTGGTGGAAATGCCGGCCATCTCCACCTTCCAGATTTCAAACGAGGTGCGTGGGCGAAGGTGCAGGCCCGCGTCGGTGCTTTCCAGGTCCAGGGGTTTGTTCGGGTCGCCGCTCCAGTTGATGTTTTCCTTCACTTCGGGACGAAACCACAACACGCCGTTGTCCACCGGCTTGGGCAAGCTCATGGCCAGCACGCCACTGGCTACGTGCTGGTATTCAGCCGCCGGCGGGTAAACCGAGGCCAGGTTATGGCTGGCAAACACCGGCTGCCCGGTCTCTTGCAGCCACTTGTGCAGGGCGCGAATCTGCGCAGGTTCCGGGCAATTGCCGTAACGGTGCAGTTGCTTGTCTTCGATGATCGCCACACCGCCTGCGAGGGTCAGGTCCATCAGCAATTGCGGACGCTGCGCCAGGCCATCGAAGACGTTTGCGGGCGAGGCCTGCATGGCCTGGCTGAGCAAGGCCAGGGCCTCGACTTTTTCTTCGCGCTGGCGGCTTAGGTCCAGGGCCTCCATGGCGCTGATCTGCAACGACAGCACCTGGCCGATGGTCTGGCACGCGGTGCGCAAATCATTGGGCACCAGCAGCGGCTGGCGGTTGCCGCAACTGATCAGGCCCCAGAGTTTGTCGCCGGCCATCAGGGAGATGCTCATGGACGACAGCACCCCCATGTTTTTCATGTACTGGCAGTGAATCGGCGACACGCTGCGCAGGGTGGCGAAGCTCAGGTCCAGGGGCTGGCCGGTGTCCGGGCGCAACCTGGGCACCAGCGGCACTGCCTCGTAATCGGCATTGGGGATGATCCGCAGCCAATTGGTGCGGTACAGCTCCCGGGCTTGTTCGGGGATGTCAGACGCCGGGAAGAACAGGCCGTTGAACAATTCCATCGACGGGGCGGACGCTTCGGCGATCACCTGGCCGTGGCCTTCCTCTTCGAAACGATAAATCAGCACCCGGTCATAGCCGGTCATGGCCTGGATTTCGTTGACGCTGATTTCATACAAGGCTTGCAGGGTTTTCGCTGCCTGCAGGCGTTGCAGCATCTTGCCCAGGTTGCTGGTCCGACCATTGAGTGCCCGCGGCTGGAAGTCCTTGAGCCGTGGTTCGAACTCCAGCACCAGCACATCCTGATGGCGGTGCAGCAAGCCTTCGAACTCGGCGCCGTTGAGGGTCATGTGCAGCGGTGCGGCGTCGAAAAAGCTGTTTTGCGTGACCATGGCCCGGACGGCTTCGGCATGTTCAATGCCGATCAATGTGTGCAGCGGCTGGCCCAGCAGGGATTCCGGTGAGTGGTTGAACAGTTCGGCTACGTTGGCGCTCACCTGCACGATATGCAGTTCCGGCTCGGACAGGGTCAGCAGCGCACCGTGGGGCTGGATGGCCCCCGGGAAGCGGATGGGTTCGTCTGCACAGTTGGCAAGCAACTCTTCAAAATCTTCGGGTTTCATAGCAGTACCTCCTGGCTGTCGAGCCATTGCTCAAAGCAGCTGAATGTCGAGCGGGCCGCGTTCACGGCGCGCAGTTTGGCGTGCGCATCGAGGGGCACATGGCTCAGGTAGTCGAGAAAGTCTTTCCAGCGCCGACCGGTTTCGGCGCCGTACACGTTGAGAAACGCGCCGCCGTTGTCGGCATCCAGTCCCAGGCGCTGGGCCATTTCCCGGCGCAGGATCTGCCCGCCCAGGGTGGCACCTTCCAACACATACAGCGCGCCCAGGCAGGCGGCCGGCGTGTCGAGGAGCGGTAGCGACATGCAATGGGGAAGGGCGGCGATGGCTCGGGCGTCCAGGCCCAGGGCGTGAAGATCCGTCAGCAAGGTGGGAGTTTTGCGACGCAGCATCTGATCAAACCCCACGGGGATCAAGCCGCTGTCGTTCAGCGTCGTTTCCAGAGGGTTGTAGAACCCGTAATAGGCCTGGAGCAGGCGTTTATACCGAGTGTGATCGAGCTGCGGGGAGAAAAACGGCAAGCGCTTTTCCAGGGCGACGTGCAGTAAAGCGGTACCCGAGCGCAGGGCTTCAAGTACAGGGGGCGCACTAACGTCATGGGCCTGTGAATGCATTCAGTAAACTCGAACTGGGGGCCTGCTGGCCATGTAAGGTTGCTTAATAACTGACCGCAGGAGTCGCCGTGAAGTTCGCCTTGGCTGATATCGCGATGCTATCAGTGCATGGGCGAACCCTGCACCAGGGCCGACTGCACGCAGTCGATCAGGCGCTTGGTGGTCCATGGCTTGGGCAGGAACCGCACGGTGCTGCCCAACTGCGAGGCCATTGCGGTGTTGCCCGAGGTCAGCACCACCGGCAGCGTCGGCCAGCGATGGGCGACCACCTTGCTCAAGTCGTAGCCATTGAGCAGGCCGGGCATCTGGATATCGCTGACAATCAAGTCTACCGGATCACTGGCCCGTTCAAGAAAAATCATTCCTTCGTCTGCGGACGGGAACGAGGTCACCACCGCGCCGAAATCCTCCAGTACATCTACCATCAACGAGCGAATGATTTCGTCGTCTTCCAGCACCAATATCGATGGCTGAGCCATGATCCTTACTCCACCATCCGGGTTAAGTAAGGTGGAGTGGGGCGCCGTTGAATAGGTTCGATTGGATGTTTTTTTTGCGATGGGTGGTCATTTGGTTGCCTTTGAATTGCGTCAGGGCAGGGCGCTCCACTGGCGAAACCTGCTAGAAGCGTTCATCCAGCAGCGCCGGCAATGTCAGCTCCTTGACGAAACTGGCGCCGGACAGGCTCAAGACCATACGCACCACCTGCACCACGTCATGCACCGGAATCAATTGGCCCTCACCGCGCTGTTCGGCCTGGGTGCGTGAGGTGCTCAAGGAATCTTCGGTATTCAGATAGCCCAGGTTCAGGCAAGTGACACCCAGGCGTTGCTGGCGATAGCCTTCACGCAGCGCATCGGCGATGCCGCGCAAGGCGAATTTCGAGGCGCCGAACGCCACTTCGGGCCGGCCGCTCTGGGGCAGTCCCGAGGTCGAGCCGGTGAGGATGATGCGCGGCTGAGGGCTCTTCAATAACACCGGCAGCAGCCGCTTGATCAACAACAGCGGTGCGGTGATGTTGCAACTGACGATGGCTTCCAGTTGCGTGTCCTCGTCGGTGAGAAAGCTGTACGCCGGATCAAACGCCCGCGCCTCCCAGATGCCCAGGTTATAGATCAGTGTGTCCAGCCCGCCTGCCGCCACCGCCTGCTCGATGACGTGCGCCGCTTGGCCAGGCATGCCAAGGTCTGCTTCCACCCAGCGCACCTCGGCGCCAGTGCTGCACATCAAGGGATCAGGGCGACTGCGGGACACCCCGATCAGCGTATCCCCAACCCCGCCCAGCCCTTCCATCAAGGCCCTGCCCAATCCTTTGCTTGCACCGACCACCATGGTTTTCATCGCTTGTCTCCTGAACCGCTGTGCCGAGAGGAGCGGGCATGCAAGCAGAGTGGTGGGGTGATATCAATTGAGTGGCTGTTTCCAGATGTTAATCTCAGGTGTTTCAACGATCCCGGGTTGCCTCATGCTGACTGTTATCCGACTTGCCGCCGCACCCGACGCAGTGTGTTTACCTGCAATAGAGCGCAGTGCGGCCCAGTCCTTTCGTGCGATCGAATCCTTGAGCTGGCTGGCCGATGCCGAGGTCATGAGTGTTGAACGTCATCTGCAGTTGATCGCGTTGGGTACGTGTTGGGTGGCGGTGGATACTGCTGGCCAGGTCCAGGGTTTTCTCAGTGCACAGATGTTTGATGACGACCTGCACATCCATGAACTGTCGGTGGCGCAGGTCATGCAGGGCCGTGGCGCAGGGCGGCAATTGCTTGAGGCCGTGATGAATGAGGCTCGCTCGCGCCGGTTGCGGGCAGTCACCTTGACCACATTTTGCGACGTGCCCTGGAACAGCCCGTTTTATCAGCGGCTGGGATTTGAGCAAGCACATTCGCTGGCGCCGGATCATCGTTTGGCAGAGGCTCTGCGCGAGGAGTATCGTCACGGTTTTGCGCCGGGCAGTCGCTGTGCCATGTCATGGCAGGTCGTAGCGCGTTAAGTAAAGGTACTCCAAGGATTCTCATGTTTATCCGAAACCCCCTCGTCCCCGAACTCATCGTGACGGCCCTCACGAGCAGCCTCGACTTCTGGGTCACCCAGTTGGGATTCGACATTGGTTATCAGCGCTCCGAAGAAGGCTTTGCCTACCTCGACCTGCAAGGCGCGCAAATCATGCTGGAGCAATACGATCCGGATGCCGGCCAGTGGCTGACCGCACCCTTGGAAAAACCCTTGGGACGAGGCATTAACCTGCAAATCGATGTGCCTGCCGTGGCGCCTGTTCTGCAGCGTCTGGCTGCCATCGGCTGGCCGCTGTTCCGCGACGTTGAGGACGCTTGGTACCGGGCGGGTGAGGTGGAAGCGGGGCAGCGGCAGTTCATCGTGCAAGACCCGGACGGCTACCTGGTGCGTCTGGTGCAGCGGTTGGGCGAACGACCTGTGGGGACTCATTCATGAAATACGCCGCTTTACTGGCCATTGCCTTCATCGGTGGGGCCTTCAGTCTCCAGGCTCTCGCAGAAGGCGATGCCCAAGCCGGTGAAAAGCTGTTCAGCAAAACCTGTGGCGGTTGCCATAGCGTCGGCGAAAATGCACGGGGCGGTTTCGGGCCGCAACTCAACGGCATCATTGGTCGACCGGCTGGCACCACCACTGACTATCAGTATTCAGATGCGATGAAAAATTCAGGCGTGGTCTGGACGCGGGACAAGCTGGCCGCCTATATCGAGGCGCCGAAAAAGGTGGTGAGCGGCACCCGGATGATTTTCTGGGGGATCAGCGATCAGGAGAAAATCGACAACTTGCTGGCGTACCTTGCGACATTTCAGGCGCAATAAACACCGATCCCAAGACAAGGATTTCACTCCATGGTCGCACCGCGTATCCGGGCGCTTGCCCTTTGTATCTTTCACCGCAACGGTCGAATTCTGGTTCACGAATTCCAGGATGCGGTGAAACAGCAGACAGTCTTTCGCCCCATCGGTGGTGGCATCGAATTCGGTGAACACAGCGCCGAGGCCATCGTGCGAGAAGTCCAGGAGGAACTGGCGCAGCCGATTCACAGCCTGCGCCTGCTCGGCACGCTTGAAAGCATCTTTACCTACGACGGCCACCCCGGACACGAGATCGTCCAGGTCTACGATGGTCAATTTGCGGATCAGAGCCTATACGAGCAGCCGTATCTTGACGGTGCTGAAAGCAACGGTTTTGCGTTCAAGGTGAGTTGGAAGGGCAGCTCAAGCTTCACCGCGCAGTCGCCACTGGTACCGGAAGGGCTTTACGCGCTGCTCAAGGGCGCCGCGCTACTGGATTGACGGCACGCGTCCCGATAATGCCTCGGGGCCTTTCCTGTCACTCGCTTGAAGGCGTTGCTGAACGCACTTTCAGAACCGTACCCCAACGACTGCGCTAACACGCCCACTGACAGATTCCCCTCGCGCAACGCTCGTTGCGCAAGGCGCATGCGCCACTCGGTCAGGTACGCCAACGGTGGTACCCCGGCAACGCTCTTGAAGTAGTGCGAAAAGGTGGTGCGCGACATCGCAGCCGCCGTAGCCAGGTCTTCCAGTGTCCAGGCACGCCCCGGCTCGCTGTGTATCAAGCGCAGCGCGGGGGCCAGGCGCTTGTCGCTGACCGTGCGCAGCCAGCCTTCGGGTAATACGCCCGAGGTCTCGACATAGGCCCGCAGGATCTGGATAAACATCAACTGCGCCAGTTGCGCCGACGCCAAGCTTGCCCCGAGCAAATTGGCTTGCCCCTCATGTGCCAACTGGCCGAGTAGCCATTGCACGATTGTCGCTTGCGGCGACGTGGCCCGCACGTGGATCAGGGGCGGCAGCGCGTTGGCCAGCAGGCCGCCACTCTCCGGGTCCAGTTGCACGTAGCCGCCGATTTGCACACAGCACTGGCCGTCACCGATTTGCGGGAAGCGGCCGGCGTCAGCGAATAATTGCCGCGCTTCCAAAGGCGCGACCGACACATCGCCTGCAAGCACAAACGAGCGTTGCGCACACAGCAGGAACACACCGCCCGCCTCAATCAACACCGGCGCCAGTTCGCCATCCATCCACAACCAGCACTGCCCCTTCACCACCCCGAAAAACTTGATCTTGTCCGGCGCGGGAAAACGCAGGGCCCAGGCGCCGCCCGCGCTGAAGCCGCCGGTCATCACCGATTGGGCATTCACGAACGTGAGAATCTCGGAAAACGGGTCGCTGGGCATATTCGTACTTTTACGCATGTAAACGGGATGTTCGAGTATTCAGAGTACGGCTTTCGAGGGGTAGCGTGTTAACCACACGTCCAATGGAGACTCTGTCATGCCCACAGTACAAAAACCGATCCACAGCGGCTATGGAGCAGCAACCACCGCCGCCGAAGTCATCCGGGGCGTCGATCTCTCGGGCAAGGTGGCGATTGTCACGGGCGGCTACTCCGGCATTGGCCTGGTCACCGCCCGTACCCTGGCTGCCGCGGGCGCCCGCGTGATCATCCCGGCCCGTGACCTGGCCAAGGCACGCGCCGCACTCAAACCTTACCCACAGCTGCAACTTGAACCCCTGGACTTGATGGACGCCCAGTCCATCGAACAGTTTGCCGAGCGCTTTCTGGCGACAGGCTGCCCGCTGCACCTGCTGATCAATAACGCGGGCATCATGGCGCCGCCGCTGAGCCGCAATGCCCTTGGCTACGAATCTCAGTTTGCGACCAACCATCTCGGGCATTTCCTGCTTACCCAGCGCCTGTGGCCGGCCTTGCAGCGCGCCGAAGGTGCACGGGTGGTGACGCTGTCCTCACGGGGGCATGTGCACGGCGCCGTCGACTTTGACGACTGGAATTTCGAGCGCCAGGCCTACGATCCATGGAGGGCCTACGGTCAGTCCAAGACTGCCAATGCGCTGTTCGCCGTGCATCTGGATACGCTCGGTGCGGCGAGTGGGGTAAGGGCTTTTGCGGTGCATCCCGGTGGAATCATTACCGATCTGGTGCGGCACATGAAGCCTGAAGTCTTGCAGGCATCAGGCTATGTCGACGAGCACGGGAAACCGGTGATCGACCCTGAGCGGAACATGAAAACCCCGGAGCAAGGCGCGGCCACCAGTGTGTGGTGCGCGGTGAGTGGGCAGTTGGCGGGAATGGGCGGGGTCTATTGCGAGAACTGTGATGTGGCGGCGGCAGTGAGTGCGGAATCGGAAGAGCAGTTGGGTGTCAGGCCGTGGGCGGTGGATACCGGGTTGGCGCAGCGGCTGTGGATACTTAGCGAGCAGCTTGTCGCAGGGCGATAGGCCGCAGTGTGGGGTCAGCTCACTGACCCCATCGGCCCATCAAGAACCCTGCGGCGTTTCTCCGCGCGCCAAACGCGCATTGATATCGTCGATCACCGCCGGCAGTTCGACGATGGTGTCGATCAGGTAATGCGGCCGCGAGCCCTCGAACATCTGTGTAATGCGCGCACGCTCCAGCGCCAGCTCAGCAGCAGGCAGCGCCTTGTATTGCTCGTAGGTCAAACCCAGTGCGTTGCCGGAACAGGTCAGCGCCACCGTCCACATGCCGGCGCTACGGCCTTCCAGGATCCCCGGCCAGGTGTCGTCGACCTTCACGCACGCGGCCACATCGCTGACCCCCAGGGCAATCACGTTGGCCAGTGCCTGCGCCGGATGCGGGCGCCCGTTGGGCACTTCGTCGGTCGCCACCACATGGTCGGCGACGTAGCCGTTCTGTCGCGCCAGCTCGACCACCTTGGCCATCACCACCGCCGGGTACCCGGAGCAGGAGCCAATCTTCAAGCCCTGCCCGCGCAGGGTGTTGATCGCCTCAAGGGCGCCGGGAATGACCGCCGAATGCAGCGCGATTTTCTCGATCTGCAACGGCATGAAGCGTTCATACAGTGCGGTGACATCCTCGTCAGTCGGCAAGCGATCAAACACCGCCCGATAACGCTCGGCAATCTGCGGCAGGTTGCACAAGGTGCGGATGTGATCCCACTTGCCCATGCCCATCGGGCCGCGGGCTTCCTCCAGGGAAACGGCGACGCCGAACTCGCCGAACGCCTCGACAAAAATCTGCGTGGGGGCGAAGGAACCGAAGTCGACGACGGTGCCGGCCCAGTCCAGGACCACGGCTTGCAGCTTGGAAGGTTGTTGGTAGTGCATGGCAAGTCTCCATTTTCAGGTGTGAGCAGGCCGTCTCTCTCTCAAAGAAGAGGTAAGCGCCTGGTGAGGGTTTAAACGGTCAAGACGATCAGGTGGCCGGGATCGGGCTGGCCTCGAATAGCTCGGCGATCATCGGTCGGTTGCGGCGGATGCCCAGGCAACACAAGTGGTAGTCGATGAAAAACGGATGGTCGACGAAGGTGATCGGCGTGGTGCCCGGGGTTTCGGCGTATTCCACGGCAGACACAAAGCCGATGCCGATGCCCTTGGTGATCGCGTGCACAATGGCTTCGCGACTGTTCAGCTGCATCACGCAGTTCACGGCGATGCCCTGGCGCTTGCAGCTTTCTTCCACCAGTTGCCGGGTGCGTGAGCTTTTCTCGCGCATCACCCACTTTTCGCGGCTGATCTGTTCCACGTGCACCTCTTTCTGCCGGGCCCACGGGTGGTCATCGCGCACCACCGCAATAATCGGATAGCGCCGGTACAGCTGGGTATCGAAGCGCTGGTCGAACTCCGAAAGGGCCAGGATCGCCACGTCGATATCGAAGTTGAAGAGCCGGTCCAGGGTTTCCTTTTCCGGGGAAAACGAGGTTTCCAGTTCGATGTCCGGGTGGCGCTGCATCAGCTCGTAGGTCAGGTTCATCGCGATCGGCGGCGACACCGCGCCCAGGCGCAGCAGTCCGGTCTTGCGCTGCTTGAAACTCTGCAACAGTTGCATGGCTTCATCCTCCTGGCCGAACAGCCCCTGGGTGATCCCGTAAAGGGTGTGCCCGGCGGCACTCATCTCGATAAACCGCCCGCGACGGTGGAACAGCTCCACCGAGAACTGCTTCTCCAGCCCGTTGACCTGCTCGCTGACCGTCGGCTGGCCGACGCTCAGGTATTCGGCGGCGAGGGTGAAACTGCCGGTCTTCGCCACCGCATGAAACGAGCGCAGCCACTTGTGGTACTGGTACATAACGAGTCCTGTTCCTGAGGTCCGCCGGGCCGGTCATCAACGTCGGATAAACAACGCCACCGCTGCGCTGCACAGGCAGGCCGAGGTCACGACGATGAAGATCAGCGAGGTATTGCCGGTACTGTCGAGCATACTGCCGATCAGCGGTTCCGCCAGGCCGGCGAACAGATAGGATGAGAAATTCATCACGCCCGTGGCCGTACCCGCACGCTTGGCGCCGACCAGGTCCGGGCACAGCGCCCAGAAACTCGACGCCGGGCCATACACGAAGAACCCGCAGAGGAACAACGCTACCAGGCCGATTGCGCTGTGGGGCGGCAAACTCCACATCCACAGGCTGGTGGCGGCGCCGAGGAACATGTAGAGCATGATCGCCAGGTAGCGTTTGGAGCCGAACAGCTTGTCCGAGACCCAGCCGTTGCTCAGGGCGCCGATGGCCATGCCCACCGGCAGGGCCACGGTGATCCACTTGGGGTCGATCATGCTGTCGCCGCTTTTCCAGTCGGCCCCGAGGAAGTGCACCGGCACCCAGACGATCAGGCCGTAGCGGGCGGCGTTCTGGAAACCCAGGGAGATCGCGGCGATGATCAGCCGCGGATTTTTCAGCACCGCCTTGTAGCGCTGCGCCGAGGATTCGACTTCGCCGTGGGCCACTTCATGATTCTTGTCTTCGGCATTCGCCACGCCGGTATCGGCCAGGGGCTCGAAGCCCATGTCTTGAGGCCGCTCGCGGGCCACCAGGTAGAAAATGATGCCGCCCGCCAACATCAACAGCACCGGCAGGCGGAAGATCCAGCGCCATTCCAGTTGGAACACTTCCAGCACCACGATGGAGGTGACGTACGACAGGACCGAGGCGCACCCGGCCGCGAACACATAAAAGCCATACACCTTGCCGCGCTCGCCGGCGCTCCACCAATTGGAAATCAGCCGGCTGCCGGGTGCCCAGCCGAGGGCCTGGAAGTAACCGTTGATGCCCCACGGCAGGATCAGCCCGGCAAAGCCGCTGGCGAAACTGGTGACCCAGTTGGCCGCGCAGGACAGCACCGCGCCCAGGGTCATGATGCGGCGGCCGCCGAACTTGTCGGCGAGGTTGCCGTTGATCGCCTGGCCAATCGCGTAGGCCCAAAGCATCGCCGCGGAGGCCCAGCCGAGGGTTTCCTTGGTCAGGCCGAACTCGGCCTGGATCCCGGGGATGGCAAAGCCGAAGGTCTGGCGGCCGGTGTAGAAAAACAGATAACAAAACATCGCCGCCAGCAGCATGCGCCACTGGGCTACGCGAAACGATGAGGTACGGACGGCAGGAACAGGCAGCACGTGTGCACGATTCATGATGTTTTCCTTATTGTTATTCGCCCCGGCGACCGCAGCCGCTGGGGGGCACTCTTGATAGGTGCAACAGGAAACGACTGAATTACGGTGAGTCTAGGCCGCTTGCGCGCCGATGAAATTCTTGCCGCGTGCGCCTTGCAGGGCGAAGCGGATCATCGCCTCGGCCTCGGTGGCATTCACGCCGTAGTCGGCAAATTCGGTCTTCACGTCCAGGCTGTGGAGGAAGTCGCGCAGCTGCGCCTGGGCCTGCTGCAGGTCGGTGCCGAATACCCGTTGCAGGGTGCGGTCCCGCGCGGCGTCGTGCCCCCATGCCAGGCCCAGTACCAGCGGCAAAGTGAAGGAACAGGCGATGCCATGGGGCAGGCCGTGGTGCAGAGTCATCTCATAAGAGATGGAGTGGGCGAGGGCGGTCTTGGTGTTGGAAAAAGCCAGGCCGGCTTTCAGCGCCGCCAAGGCCATGCGCGAGCGCAATTCCTGGTTGCCGAGGTCACGCCGCAAGCGCGGCAGGCATTCCAGGATGTCTTCGATGGCGGAGATGGCGAAGGTGTCGGAGACCGGGTTGGCGTTGACGTTCCAGATCGATTCCAGCGCATGGGACAAGGCATCCAGCCCGGTGGACACCGTGACCCCGGCCGGCACCGTCAGCATCAACTGCGGGTCGATGATCGCCACTGTCGGCCAGGTGCAGTCCAGGTGCAGCGAATACTTCTTGAGGCTGGCGGAATCCCAGATCGTCGCCCATGGCGTGACTTCGCTGCCGGTGCCGGCGGTGGTCGGTGCGGCAATCAACAGCTTGTGGCGGGCCGGCGCGAAAGGTTTACCGGTGGCCAGCAACGCCAGCAGCTCGTCGAAATCCCCGGAATCTGTGCCGACGATCAAGGCCTTTGCCGTATCAATTGCACTGCCACCGCCGACGGCGACCACCACCTGGCAGTCACCGGCCTGCAGCCAGAAACGCTCGTAGGTGTCGCGCAGTTGGGCCACGTCAGGGTTGGGCTGTACGTCTTCAATGACGTACACCAGGCGCTCACCCAGCAGGTCCTGGATGCGGTCTACCAAACCGAGCCCGCGGGCTTCGGGAAAGGTCACGAGGGCGACGGTCTGGCCTTCGGTAAGAGCGGCGAGTTCTTGCAGGCAGCCCCAGCCGAAGCGGGTGTCTACCGGGTTTTGGAAGCGGGCAGTCATGGCGGGTTCCTGGTTTTTGTTATTGGAAGTGCCGCCATAGTCGGGGAGGGTGAGGTGGACCTCAAATCGATAGATTGTGGGGATGGATTGGCTGGGCCGATAGTACAGCCCAACCGTCAGGTGACTTCAGCGCACGTTCCGGAACAACATCAATCGCGCACTCTCATGCAGGCCACGAGTCAGCCCCTGCAACCGCTCAAACTCCTCGGGATACTGCTGAGCCACATTGTCCCTCGGCGTTTGCGACGCCAGGTCATGCAGGGTCGGCGAGCTGCCGTCGTGCTCCATTTGCAGCAGGAAGTCCTTGGTCACGCCGCCGATCAGCGGGAACGTGCCCTCGCGCAATACCAGCGGCACCACGCGCTCGCCTTCCGGCGCAGGTTGCTGGATATCCCGGCCCATCGCGCCATTGCGGAACGGTATGCCCGCCATGCCGGCCACGGTCGGCAGCAGGTCCGCCAGGCCGACGGCTTCTTCGATCACCCGGGGTTGCAGGCCGGGCGCGTGGATCATCATCGGCACGTTGTTGCTTTCCAGCCCAAGCTGCTCGAATGCCGGCGCCATGTGCGGAATCTGGCTGATTCGGGTGTTGTGGTCGCCGAAGAACACGAAGATGGTGTTGTCGTAGTAACCGCCAGCCTTGGCGATTTCCATCAGGCGGCCGATGTTGAAGTCCAGCAGGCGCACGGCGTTGTACTGCTCGACGCTGCGGCTGCCTGCGGCCTGGACTTGTTCCACGGTGAGGTCATGCACCTTGAAGCCATCGTTGGTCTTGGGGATGGTGAACGGGCGGTGATTGCCGGAGGTTTGCAGGTAGGCGAAGAACGGTTGGTCCTTGGGGATGGCCCGCAGCAGTTCGTCGCCTTCCTTGAACAGGTCCAGATCCGAAACGCCCCACACGTCCACCCGTGGCGAGCGCCAGTGGCTTTCGTCATACAGCTTCACGCCGTCGATGCTCTGGCGGATCAAGGCGTTGATATTCGCCCAGCCGGCATTGCCGCCGATCATGTAGAGCTTCTGGTAGTCCTCGAACGCATTGATCAAGGTGTGTTGCCGGGTGATCAGCGGGTTGCGGGTCGCCGTCTCCTGGCGGGTAACGTCGGGCACGCCGGTGATGCTCGCCCACACGGTTTTGGCGGTGCCGGTGACGGGCACGTAGAAGTGTTTGAAGAACCAGCTTTCCTTCGCCAGCTTGTCGAGGTTCGGCGTGGGGTTCAGCGGGTTGCCATAGGCGCCCACGGCGCTGGTGCCGAGGGACTCGAGCATCACGAAGATCACGTTCGGCGGGCGCTCGCCCTTGAGCCGATAAGGCTGCACGGCTTGTTCACGGGCGAAGTTCAACTGCTCGGGGTCGGGCTGGCTGACCCCCAGATAATTCGCGACTTGCGGGTAATGCTCTCGCACCCGCGCCTCATCGAATTGCGACTGGCCGACCTTGAGGGTGTCGTACAGAAACAGCACCGGGTTGAGGCCCACGGCGGCGATCTGGTTGTTGCCGGAAAAGAACGCGTCGCTCCAGCGCAGAGGCACCGGGTTTTCGATATTGAGGTTGGCGACGCGGCCGAGCAGGGCCAGCAATACCGCGATCACGCCGACGGTGGCCACGGATGCGATGGCCAACTTGCCAATGGGTTTGCGTTCGCCATCCAGGGTGATGCGTTCAAGGCGAACCAGGGCGTAGGTCCATAGGCCGACGGCGGCAAGCCAGCTCAAGGTTATCCACAGCACCGGGTAGGTTTCCCACACCATCTGTTGTGAAATCTGCGCGTCTTCCAGGTAACGCAGCACCGTGGCGTTGATGCGCACACCGAGGTAGGCGTAGTGGCCGAAGTCGATGATGTACACCAGCCCGACGATGGCCAGCGCCAGCAGCAGATAACCCCGTGCCAGCCAGCGCAGGGCGGGGACAGTCACCAGGTTCCAGCGTGGCAGCCAGGCGAGCAGTGCCAGGGGCAACAGGATCAGCACCGCCAGGCGCAGGTCGAAACGCAGGCCGATGCCCACGGTTTCCAGCAGTGCGGGCTCCCTCAGGCCGACCCCGGAAAATCCCCATACAAACACCAGCCGCAGTGCCGCCAGCAACGCAAATACCAAACCGATCGCGCCCACGCCGTAGCGCAGGCGGCGCGAGTGCAACCATCCCATCATTGACCTCTGTGCAATTTTAAAAGAGGGCGCCAGGCAGCCATCGCCAGCATCCACAACCCGGCCACCAGGCAGTAGCCCGTCAGCAGTGGGTCGATCAGATAGTCCCAGTAGTTTTCCGAGGCCTTGAGCCGCAGCGCGAACGCCAGGGTGCCCGCCGCGAGCATCCACACCGCCAGCGTATTACGCAGCCAGAGCATCAACAGTGCTGCCGCGCCTATCAGCACGATCATCGGCCGAGGGTTGAAACCCCAGCGGTAGGGGTCAAAGTACGTCAGGCCCATCGTTGCCGGGTACAGCACCAGGCTCAGGATGCCAAACAGCAGCAGCACCTGGACCTTCAGCGGGCGCTGGAGCGGCTGCACCACACCCAACCGGCACAGGCTGACCCACGCCAGCAACACCAGGGTGCTGATGGCCAGGTCATCGGTGAAGCTGCGCACATACGCCGCCAACGGCAGTTCGTTGACCGGGATAAAACTCACCACCACCAACACCGGCAGCAGCCAGGGGCGCCAGGGTGTTGTGACGCGCAACAGGCTGAGCAGCACAAAACCCAACAGCACAAAACTCAAATGCGCTTGCCATACAGAAACCATCACAGGCGCTCCGACAGCCAGGCTTCGTTGAAGCTGACATGTTTGATAAAGGTGTTATTCCACGAGTACACCAGGTGGTACATGCCGTCCGGGCTGCGGCTGAAGTACGGGTACTCGTATTCGAAATCGCAGCCACGGGGCTTGCACACCCGGTAATCCAGGTTGCTGAGGAAGCGTTGTTCCAGCGGCAGGCGCAGGGCACCGCTGGAGGCGCGGAAGCCTTCGCCGATGATTTCCTTGTAGGCCTCGGGGGAGAACGGTTGGCCCAAGGGGTCGGGGGATTGATCCAGTTCCACCACGGTGCGCCACTGATTGAGCTTGGCATCGGTGCCGTACAGGCTGAGCTTGAAGCGGCCGTCCTGCAGGTCGTTGAGGGCCACGAGCAAACCGTCGCCTTCAGTGCTGACGGCTGCCAGCGAGGAGTTGGGATTGGACGGTTCCAATGGGTAAGGCTCGCTCCAGGTTTGGCCGGCGTCTTCGGTGCGGCTGGCGAGGACTCGGTGATGGGTTTCGCCGGCGTAACGCAACATGGCGATGGCGCGTTGGCCGTCCTGCGGGACGATGGTCGGCTGCAGCGAGTTCTTCCCACGGCTGATACGGAATTTGTCGACCACCGCACCGTCGGGGCTCAAGTACAGGTACTCGGCGAATTTGCCCATGAACTCGTGGTACACCGGCAGGCCGATGGAACCGTCGGCGTGGAATACCGGTGCGGCGCGCACCAGCGTGCTGATATTGAAGAATGGCGAGGTGATCAGTTGCCGAGGGGCCGACCAGTTCGTCCCGAGGTCATCCGAGACCATCACGTTGATCGCGCTGGTGGCCCAGCCGCCTACCGACACCGAAACGTAGAACATCCACAGGCGATTGTCCGGTGCCAGGGCGATCACCGGGTTGCCCAGCTTGCGGATGTAGCGGTGCGTGCCGTCGCGGGTGCTTTCGCGGGTGGCCAATACTTGCTCCGGGCCCCACTCGGCGCTTTTCGCGTCAAAGCGCGCGGTGCGCACCTGCACATCGGCGGCGCCCTCGCGGGACCCGGCAAACCACACGGCCATCAGGTCGCCGCCGGGCAGGGCGGTGACCGAGGAGGAATGCACAAAGTCATTGAGCTGCGAGGAGACAAAGCGGCTGCTGTATTGCGGGGCGGCCTCTGTTGGCGAGCTGTCCTTGGGGCCTTGGGCAAACGGCGCCAATACGTGGGGCGGATGACTTTGCCAGGCGGCGAAAAACACCACCAGCAGACTGCAGATCATTAAAAGCGGGCGCATAGAGAACCTGTCGGGAAAAAGGATTACTGCGCACGGTCATCCGGCAGGCGCCTCCTGCGGCCGGTGAGCATGGATAACGGCAGGTTGTCCCGCACCTGGATACTTTCAAACAACGCCGCCAGCACATGCACGCCTACCAGGCCGGCCAGTACATTGGCGGCAGTTTCGTGCAACAGCAGCGGCCAATCGGCGCCCCACAGGGCGTCGACTTCCTGCATCAAAAAGCCACTGGCACCGATAGCCAGCAGCGCCAGCAACATCAGAATCATCACCAGCGCGCCAATGGGCGAATGGCCCAGGCGGTGCCGCGGCCGGCGGTTGAGCAGTGAACGCACATGGCCCATGAGCCGTTCCGGCGTTGGCCAGAAGTCCGCCCAGCGCGCGCTGCGCGGACCGACAAATCCCCACACCAACCGCACCAGCAACCAGGCCATGGCGTAATAGCCCAGCCATACGTGCCAGTCGTCGCCTGCCTCGTTGAAGAAGTAATTGGCCACAAAGACGCCGGCGATGGAGAGGTGAAACACCCTCACCACCGGGTCCCAGAGGCGCAGGGAGGTGGCTGGCATCAGCCCTTGATCTCTGTCTTCACGGCCTTGCCGGTGACTGGATCGTGGTAGATCTCGACCTTGCGCTTGTCCTTGTCAAAGCCATAGATCTCGTAGCAGTTGCCGTCAGTGACCTTGAACTTGCTGATCTCGTAGCCCTGGGCCTTGAGTTGCTCCTGAAAGGCCTTCTGGTCCTGCCATTGCGAGCGCTCGGCAGTGGTGCATTGCGGGCCGGCGAAGGCCATGGGGCTGGCGATAATCAGCGACAGCAAGAGAATTTTGCGCATGGAAGCACTCTCAGCAGATGTGGGAGATTTCACTGTGCAAAACCAACCTTAGCGAAAGCTTAGTTGGCAACGGCCCGTAACATCTTTCCCGAAATAGCCTCGACGGTTACACGGCATCATGCCGCCGGTTACTCCAGAGAATCAGTTATGCGCCTGCTCCTTGTCGAAGATGATCGTGCCCTTGGCCAAGGGATCCGCGTGGCCCTGGGCGCCGAAGGCTACACCCTGGACTGGTTGCAGGATGGCGTCAGCGCCTTGCACGCGTTGCGCACCGAAAGCTTCGACCTGCTGCTGCTCGACCTCGGCCTGCCGCGCCTCGACGGCCTCACACTCCTGCAAACCCTGCGTGCCGAGCAATACGACCTGCCGGTGCTGATCCTCACCGCCCGCGACGGCACCGCCGAACGCATTGCCGGCCTGGATGCCGGCGCCGACGACTACCTGGTCAAACCCTTCGATGTCGAAGAGTTCAAGGCCCGCGTCCGCGCCCTGTTGCGCCGCAGCCAGGGCCGGGCGCAGCCATTGCTGGAACATGCGGGCGTGAGCCTGGACCCGGTGACCCAACAGGTCAGTTATCAAGGCGAGGACGTTGTGGTCACGCCGATGGAATACCAACTGCTGCACCAACTGATGGTGCGCCCCGGCAAAGTCGTCACCCGCGAACGTCTGTCCCGCGCGCTGTACGGCTGGCAGGACCGCGTCGAAAGCAACACCCTCGAAGTCCTTATCCACAACCTGCGCAAAAAACTCTCCACCGAACTGATCCGCACCGTACGCGGCGTGGGCTACGTGGTGGAACTCAAGCCATGAACTCGGTCCGCGCGCGCATCCTCATTCCGGTGCTGGTGCTGATCCTGCTGGGTGATGGCCTGATCAGTTGGCTGGTGCTGCGGGACAGCCACCACGAAATCGAAGAAGTCTACGACGCTCAACTCGCCCAAAGTGCCCGCTTGCTGCAAGGCGTACTGCGCCAGCGCGACCCCGGCGATGCCGATTGGGACCGCCTGTACCAGGCTTTCGATCAAGCCATGAGCCGCGTCGGCGAAGACGGCGCCGCGCATCCCTACGAAACCCGCCTGACCTTTCAGGTATGGCGCACCGACGGCCAACTGCTGGTGCGCTCCACCGACGCGCCGATCCTCAACGCACCGCCCACCACCCTCGGGCCTCACGACCTGATGGAAAACGGCAATGACTGGTGCGCGTTCATGCTCGCCGACATGCAACAAGGCCTGCTGATCTGGGTGGGCGAGCGCGACGACATTCGCCAGGACGTGATCCAGCGCATCATCCGCCACACCCTCTGGCCCATCCTGATTGGCGTGCCGCTGCTGGCGTTGTTGATCTGGCTGACCATCGGCTGGGGCCTCAAGCCCCTGCGCGCCATGGCCCAGGCCATTCGCGGGCGGGACAGCAATACGTTGCGACCGCTGCAACTTGAACCGTTGCCGGCGGACCTGGAACCGATGCAAACCGCGCTGAACCGCCTGCTGGTGCAGGTGGATGACCTGCTGGAGCGGGAGCGTCGGTTTATCGCGGACGCGGCGCATGAACTGCGCACGCCGTTGGCGATATTGCGCATTCACGCGCAGAACGCCCAGAGCGCGGAAACCGAGGAGCAGCGGCGAGAGGCGTTGGACTTCCTGGTGAATGGCGTGGACCGGGCGACGCGTATTGGCAGCCAACTGCTGACCATGGCGCGCATCGAGCCGCAGTTGAACAACACCGTACGAGTGCGTGTGCCGTTGACGGAGTTGGTGCGCGAAGAACTTGCGGAACTGACGCCCCTGGCGATGGAGAAAGGCGTTGAGTTGGTGCTGGAAGGGGATGAGGAATGCTGGATTGAAACGGACCCGATAGCGTTGGCGATTGCGCTGCAGAACCTGGTGACCAATGCGCTGAATTTCTCGCCGGCGGGGAGTGAGGTGAGGGTGGTGGTGCGGGAGGAGGATTCGGGCGTGGTGCAGCTGTGTGTGGAGGATGCGGGGCCGGGGATTGATGAAGGGGAGATTGGGCGGTTGTTCGAGCGGTTTTATAGTCGTGGGAATGCGAATGGGGCGGGGTTGGGGTTGGCGATTGTGCAGATGATCGTGGGGAAGATTGGGGGGCGGTTGGAGTTGTATAACCGGGAGGTGGGTGGGTTGTGTGCGCGGTTGAGTTTTAGCGCCTGCGTGCTGAAACCGGTGGGAATACCACACCGTTGAAGGTGTGGGTGCAGCAGTTGCAAAACGGCTTCATGAGCGCGGGTGTCAGTTGTGGGTTAACCTTTTGCAGCAGGCCAGCCTCGTCGACATACAAGCCGCTGTAGTAACTGGATTCGTCCGTTCGTACGTACTCTTTTTTGTCGCTTTCATGCAGAGCAACCATCCAGAACACAGGTTCCGGGCGGTCCAGGCGGGCGTTGGCTTCGCTGAACACACCATCCCAATGATGGCCGACCTTGGACAGAAGAAACCGAAATAGTGGCGTGTAATCGAGACCGTGCCGGTGATGGCTATGCATTGATCCACGGCTGAGCATGGAATTCTTTTCACTTTTACTATGGCGTTGTTGCCTGTAGGTGCGGCAACTGCCGTGACGCACGTTGTGCGTGCGGGTGTTGACTGAGCGGTAGAGAGGGGGCTTTTTCATTGGATTCCTTTATGGTTTCTTGGAGGATTGGGGCGGCCATGTGCCTTGGTAGCTGAAAGAGATTTGGTAATCGAAGTTCACGGGTTCAATTACGTGCTGGAAATGCGGTTGGATAGTCGCTATCCAGCTTGGGCGAACGTTGAACACGTCCGCATATATCGCCGTTTCTTGACTCAACCCTAGTGTTTCAAAAAAGCTCTCCGCGTCATCAATATCTGCCGAGTATTCATCTGCCTTCACGTAATTGCTTTGCTTGTCGTACCAACGCAACCTGACTTTCATAACCATGATGTGTTTTCCACTTTATCTGTATATGCGGCGTTCGGGTTTTGCTCGACCTCGGCGCTCACCGGTGTAGGGATCGAATGCGCCTAGGTGGGCAAGGTCACTGTTTCGATAGACTTCTAATTCGCCTTTCTTGGAATTCCACTCAAATATTTTCCTCCCTTTGGCATCTATCCAGCGTTCGCGTAAGCCGGTACCGCCTTTTCTAGGTGTCACGGGTCTTTGGTCTATCAGACCTGGAAAGCCTGTTATGTCTGCAGCGTTGGGGGCCGGGAAATAATCATGGTCCGGGTTTTTAAGCCCCTTTCGTGGTTCGTTAACCACCACATACAGCGGCCGAACCCCCGACTCCACCGAAAAAACCAGAATAAAATCCCGATACTCCGGCGGATAAATCGGGTTCACCAGCATCTGTTTGGCCGCCTCCGTCGGCGGATAAATCCACATCACCGGCGCTTGTGGTGCAGCCTCCAATGCCGGTATGCCAAGGGTGTCGCCAGGATCAATGGCCGGCGTCCAAATCAGCTCCACACCCTCGCCAAGATCCGCCACGAACTGACTGTCACGACTCTGAAACTGCACCACATCGATCATCTGCCAGTCGGTATTTTTACCGGTGTAAAACCCATATCCCTTCAGCGTCCCATCGGCGCGTTGCTCGATATGCAACCGCATCCGCGAACGGGCTTTTTGCAGGTGACGAAGCTGCTCCATAGAGCGCACTGTCGCCAAGCTCCGACGGCCAGGCCAGCGCCACCAGCCCTGCAAGCAAACCCCCAGCGGCGGCACCGATCGCCGCAGCCGCGGACTCCAACGCGGATGTGCGCAGCACAAGCTGGCCAAGCCCAACGGGTAGGGCACTACCGCTGATTTTCCTGAGGGAAACTCCGCCTTGGCTGTCCACTTCCCGTCCGCCTAACAGCGTGAAGTGGCCGTAATCCTTGATCAGCTCAAGCGGCACATAACCGGTGGGGTTGTTGTAGCTGATGATCCCGTCGGGCAACTGGCACGACTTGGCGAATACATGGCCTGGAATTCTCGCGGGTTCAGGCGTGGGCGCGGGAGGGGCTTCATACAAATCAATGAACGGTGAATACGGAATCTGCTTAGGCTGCGGCGTCAGGATTCGCCGCTTCAGCTGCTCTTCTTCGGTAATTGGATACGCGCGCTCTGTCATGGCTGCTCACTTCCCTGTGCAAGGAAGCGAGCCTATGAGAGCGGAGAAGAACCTGAAATTCTCGTTGTTCGATGGGAGGTGTGGGAAAGTCACTTTAGCAATCGCTACATTGATTCAAGCACGCTTACTCTGCCTGAGAGCGCTGTATCTGCGCGCCCAACTGCGCGGCTTTATTACGTAACCCGTCCAACCGGTCGTTCAACTCCTTGTATCCAGGCTTCCAGAAAAAAACGCCGCCTTCGCTGCTTTGTCCAAGAACGAGGTCATTGAACGAGCCCATTCCGCCGTATGCAGAGCGCAAATAGGTGATTCCGGAGTAATCGGATGCTTGCAATAAGGTTTTGGCCTTACGCATCCATCGGCTCCAGTGATTGTCCCCATCGCTTTCCAGCAGGATGGCAAGTTCCTCAAGCACATCGATTAGCTCTGCGGTTTTTGGGCCCATAGTGGGAAATCCTTAAAAGCGGAGTTTTCGTAACGGTTCAAAGCACATGCCGGGAAATCACCCTCGATATCTCAACAATCGACGTCTTCCCCGTGAACTCAAACTTCACTTTCCCCACCGCCGAAAAGTAAATCTCCAGCTCCGAATCCAGATCGAACGTCCCGGAGGTTTCCACCGAATACGCGACGATGTTTTTGTACGGCAGGGACGTGAAGTCTTTTTTGCTGCCGGTAATTCCCTGCACGTTCACGGCGATGATGCGCTTGGTGGTGAACACCACCCCATCGCGCATGGCCTTATAGGAATCGATGACCTGCTCATCATCCAGCAGCAATGACGAAACGCGCTCGGCGTATTCGTTGTTCTGCTTGAGCTTGAAGAAGCCTTTGTTGTTGAAGTCGATCATGTGCCTTTCCTTGGGTGAGTGGTGCAGCAGATGCCGGTACCGGTGTATGACGTTTTGCTCGCGGATCTGTATCTAACGGCGTTCCTTTTATCGACCTACCATGGCGCCAACAACCCGCCGGCCATTACAAGGTTTTACGTCGTCAAGGAGCCACACCATGCCCGAACTCTCCAGCGTGCTTGCCTACGGCCTGATCTCGCTCGGCATGGTACTGACGCCCGGCCCGAACATGATTTACCTCATTTCGCGGTCGATCTGCCAGGGGCGAGTGGCCGGGCTGATTTCCCTGGGCGGCGTTGCGATGGGTTTTGTCGTCTATATGTTCTGCGCGGCATTGGGTATCACCGCTTTGGTGATGGCGGTTCCCTATGCCTACGACGCGCTGCGGCTCGGCGGGGCGCTGTATCTGGTTTACCTGGCCTGGCAGGCGGTGAAGCCGGGTGGCCGGTCGCCGTTCCAGGTGCGGGACTTGCCCAAGGACAGCCCGCGCAAGCTGTTCATGATGGGCTTTGTCACCAACCTGCTGAATCCCAAAGTGGCAGTGATGTATCTGTCGTTGCTGCCCCAGTTTATCGACCCCAACGGGCACGCCAGTGTGCTGTCGCAATCGCTGGTACTGGGCTTTACGCAGATCATGATCAGCGTGAGCGTCAACGGGCTGATCGCTCTGATGGCGGGCTCGATCGCGGGGTTCTTCATCCGCAAACCGGTCTGGCAAACCGTACAGCGCTGGTTGATGGGCTCGGTGCTGATGGGCCTGGCTGTACGCATGGCGGTCGAAGGCAGGCGTTAAAGGATCGCCTTCAGGTAATCCTTGAGTGCGTTGAGCGGGGCATTGAGTTCTTCGAGTGTCGTCGCTTGGCGCGCATCCACCGCAAGCCGTTGCAGCTCGCGGCCCATCACGGTGTGTGCACCGCCCAGGGATTCGAGGGCCAATGCCAGGCACTCGTCGATCTTATGCTGGATGGCATTGATATCGCCCTTGCGCACCAGCAAGCCAAACACCTCCCGCTCATAGCCGTCCATGACCAGGTCGTCCCGCAGAATCGGGCTCGCGCCTTCGGTCTCATGCACCAGCTTGAGCGCAAAAAGCGCTACAGCTTCCAGCGTCTGTTCCATGGCCAAGGTTCCTCTTTTCTCGCGTTCGCCCGCCCATCATCACTTTCCTGCAGGCGAAAAAAAAGACCTTGAATTTCAAGGTCTTTTTTTAAGATGGTGCCCCGAGGGAGACTCGAACTCCCACTCCTTTCGAAAACGGATTTTGAATCCGCCGCGTCTACCAATTCCGCCATCAGGGCTCAATGGCGGCGAAGTATAGAGATGAGATTACCGTTGGTCAATCACGTTTCATGGTCAATTTTCACTATTTCCGCTAGACTTCCCGGCCCTGCTAGACGAACCCCATCATGCGCGTTGCTGACTTTACTTTTGAGCTCCCTGATTCGCTGATCGCTCGCCATCCTTTGGCCGAGCGTCGCGCCAGTCGACTGCTGACCCTGGACGGGGTCAGCGGTGCCCTCGCACACCGTCAATTCACTGATTTGCTTGAGCATTTGCGCCCGGGCGACTTGATGGTTTTCAACAATACCCGGGTGATTCCGGCTCGCCTTTTTGGCCAGAAAGCATCCGGCGGCAAGCTGGAAATTCTGGTGGAGCGGGTGCTGGACAGCCATCGCGTGCTGGCCCATGTGCGCTCCAGCAAGTCGCCGAAACCGGGTTCGAAGATCCTTATCGATGGCGGTGGCGAAGCAGAAATGCTGGCCCGTCATGATGCGTTGTTCGAGCTTGGGTTTGCCGAGGAAGTGTTGCCGCTGCTGGAACGCGTCGGCCATATGCCGTTGCCTCCTTATATAGACCGCCCGGATGAAGACTCGGACCGCGAGCGTTATCAGACGGTGTATTCCCAGCGCCTGGGCGCGGTGGCTGCACCGACGGCGGGGCTGCATTTCGACCAGCCGCTGCTGGATGCGATTGCCGCCAAAGGCGTTGAAACGGCCTATGTGACCCTGCACGTGGGGGCCGGCACGTTTCAGCCGGTGCGTGTGGATAACATCGAAGACCACCATATGCACAGCGAGTGGCTGGAAGTCAGCCAGGACGTCGTGGATGCGGTTGACGCGTGCAAGGCGCGCGGCGGGCGGGTGGTGGCGGTCGGTACGACCAGCGTGCGCTCGCTGGAAAGCGCGGCGCGCGATGGCGTGCTCAAGCCGTTCAGTGGCGACACAGACATCTTTATTTACCCGGGCCGGCCGTTTCATGTGGTCGATGCCCTGGTGACCAATTTCCATTTGCCGGAATCCACGCTGTTGATGCTGGTGTCGGCATTTGCCGGTTATCCCGAGACCATGGCCGCTTATCAAGCCGCCATCGATAACGGATACCGTTTTTTCAGCTACGGTGATGCGATGTTTATCACCCGTAATCCGGCGCCGCGCGGCCCAGAGGAACAATCATGAGTCGTATGTCGTTTGAATTGCTGGCCACGGATGGTAAAGCTCGCCGCGGCCGTTTGACTTTCCCTCGCGGTACCGTCGAGACCCCGGCTTTTATGCCGGTCGGTACCTACGGCACGGTAAAAGGCATGCTGCCGCGTGACATCGTCGCCACGGGCGCCGAGATCATCCTCGGCAACACCTTCCACCTGTGGCTGCGTCCGGGCACCGAAGTGATCAAGAAGCATGGCGACCTGCATGACTTCATGAAGTGGCAAGGCCCGATCCTCACTGACTCCGGTGGTTTCCAGGTGTTCAGCCTGGGCGCCATGCGCAAGATCAAGGAGGAGGGCGTGACCTTCGCCTCCCCGGTGGACGGCGCCAAAGTGTTCATGGGCCCGGAAGAGTCGATGCAGGTGCAACGTGACCTGGGCTCCGACATCGTGATGATTTTCGACGAGTGCACGCCGTACCCGGCCGATGAAGACGTCGCGCGGATTTCCATGGAGCTGTCGTTGCGTTGGGCCCAGCGCTCGAAAAACGCCCATGGCGATAACACCGCTGCCCTGTTCGGTATCGTGCAGGGCGGCATGCATGAAAGCTTGCGCAAGCGCTCGCTGGAAGGCCTGGACAAGATCGGCTTCGACGGCCTGGCCATCGGCGGCCTGTCGGTGGGCGAGCCCAAGCACGAGATGATCAAGGTGCTGGATTACCTGCCGGGCCTGATGCCGGCTGACAAACCTCGTTACCTTATGGGCGTTGGCAAACCGGAGGATCTCGTAGAGGGTGTGCGCCGCGGTGTGGACATGTTCGATTGCGTGATGCCAACCCGTAATGCCCGCAATGGGCATCTGTTCATCGATACAGGCGTGCTGAAGATCCGTAACGCGTTCCATCGCCATGATGAATCGCCGCTGGATCCTACCTGTGACTGCTACACCTGCCAGAACTTCTCGCGCGCTTATCTGCACCATCTGGACAAGTGTGGGGAAATGCTGGGTAGCATGTTGAATACCATCCACAATTTGCGTCACTACCAAGTCCTGATGGCTGGTTTGCGCGAGGCTATTCAACAGGGTACATTGGCCGCCTTCGTCGATGCCTTCTATGCCAAGCGCGGGCTGCCTGTGCCGCCCTTGGACTGAGTTTTCCGACCCTAAGATTCACTATTTGCAACTGGAGTGCTAAATGAGCTTTTTTATCTCTAATGCCATGGCTGATGCCGCTGCACCGGCCGCTGCCGGTCCTATGGGCGGTGGTTTTGAGTGGATTTTCCTGGTCGGCTTCCTGGTCATCTTCTACCTGATGATCTGGCGTCCACAGGCCAAGCGCGCCAAAGAGCAGAAGAACCTGCTGGGCAGCTTGCAGAAAGGCGACGAAGTCGTGACCACTGGCGGCATCGCCGGCAAGATCACTAAAGTGTCCGACGCTTTCGTGGTTCTGGAAGTCTCCGACACCGTAGAAATGAAGTTCCAGAAGGGCGCCATCGCTGCCACGCTGCCAAAAGGCACGCTCAAAGCGATCTAAGTAACAACCTTTACCAATCGACGGGGCGCGCAAGGCGCCCCGCGTTATAAGCGGGCGGCGTGATGCTGAACAAATACCCTCTGTGGAAATACGTACTGATCCTGGCGGTGCTGGCGATCGGTTTTATTTATTCCGCTCCCAATCTCTATCCTGATGACCCGGCTATCCAGATCACTGGCGCCAGCACTGCGCTGCAGGTCAATCAGGCTGATCTGGACCGTGCGAGCAAAGCGCTCACCGACGCGGGTATCCAGGTTAAAGCGGCAAGTTTGGCTGCTGATGCGAAGGGCGGCTTGTTGCGCCTGACCAAGCAAGAAGACCAATTGCCGGCAAAAGACGTTGTGCGCAAGGTCATGGGTGATGACTACGTCGTCGCACTGAACCTGGCACAGACCACGCCAAAATGGCTGCGCGCGATCGGCGCACACCCGATGAAGCTGGGTCTGGACTTGTCCGGTGGTGTGCACTTCCTGCTGGAAGTGGACATGGATAAGGCCCTCGACGCTCGCCTGAAAGTCTACGAAGGCGATGTGAAGAGCCTGCTGCGTAAAGAGCGCCTGCGTTATCGCAGCCTGCCGCAGCTCAACGGTGCCATCCAGCTGGGCTTTGCTGACGAAGCAACCCGCGAACAGGCCCGTGCGCTGATCCGCAAGAACTTCAACGATTTCGACATTGTTCCGGCCGACCTCAATGGTCAGGCGGTACTGCGTCTGGCGATGACCCCGGCCAAGCTGGCGGAAATCCGTGAATACTCGATCAAGCAGAACTTGACCACGGTACGTAACCGCGTCAACGAGCTGGGTGTGGCCGAGCCGATCGTTCAGCGCCAGGGTGCCAACCGCATCGTGGTTGAACTGCCGGGCGTGCAGGACACCGCTGAAGCCAAGCGTATCCTGGGTAAAACAGCCAACCTGGAATTCCGCCTGGCGGCTGAGCCGGGTGCTACCCGTGCTACTGCAGAAGAGTTCGAGTTCCGTGAAGGCAATCGTCCACCTGCACTGATCGAGCGTGGCTTGATCATTACGGGTGACCAGGTGACCGACGCCAAGGCTGGTTTCGGCGAGCACGGTACGCCTGAAGTGAACATCCGCCTGGATGGCCACGGCGGCGAACTGATGAGCCGCGCAACCCGCAGCAACGTCGGTCGCAGCATGGCGGTGATCTTCATCGAGCAACGTCCTGTCACCACCTACACCAAGCAAGTGGTCGACGGCGTCGAGAAAGACGTACCTGTACAGACCTTTAAAGAAGAGAAGAAGATCATCAGCCTGGCGACCATTCAGTCGCCGCTGGGTGCTCAATTCCGCATCACCGGCCTGAACGGCCAGGGTGAGTCGTCCGAACTGGCGCTGCTGCTGCGTGCCGGTGGTCTGGCCGCCCCGATGTACTTCGCTGAAGAACGTACCATCGGCCCGAGCCTGGGTGCTGACAACATCACCAAGGGTATCGACGCTGCACTGTGGGGCATGCTGTTCGTCTCCCTGTTCATCATCGCCATCTATCGCTTCTTCGGCGTCATCGCCACCGTCGCGCTGGCGGGCAACATGGTGATGCTGCTGGCCCTGATGTCGCTGCTGGGTGCAACGCTGACCCTGCCAGGTATCGCCGGTATCGTACTCACCATGGGTATGGCGGTTGACGCCAACGTACTGATCTTCTCGCGGATTCGTGAAGAGATTGCTGCGGGCATGACCGTGCAACGGGCAATCAACGAAGGCTTCGGCCGGGCATTTACTGCAATTCTCGACTCCAACCTGACCACCCTGTTGGTCGGCGGGATTCTCTTTGCCATGGGCACCGGCCCGGTCAAAGGTTTTGCGGTGACCATGTCCCTCGGTATCTTTACCTCGATGTTCACGGCCATCATGGTGACCCGCGCAATGGTCAACCTGATCTTTGGCGGACGTGACTTCAAGAAGTTGTGGATTTAAGGGGCTGCCATGTTACGTACAATCAACTTCATGGGCGTTCGCAACGTTGCGTTCGGCTTCACCATGCTCCTTACCGTTCTGGCGTTGTTCAGCTGGTTCCATAAGGGCCTGAACTACGGTCTGGACTTCACCGGTGGTACGCTCATCGAGCTGACCTACGAGAAGCCGGCCGACGTTAGCCTGGTGCGCAACGAGCTGGTCAAGGCCGGCTATCACGAAGCCATCGTCCAGAGCTTTGGTGCAACCACTGACCTGCTGGTGCGTATGCCGGGCGAAGACCCGCAACTGGGTCACCAGGTAGCCGAGGCCTTGCAGAAGGTCGGCGGCGACAACCCGGCGTCGGTCAAGCGCGTCGAGTTCGTGGGCCCGCAGGTAGGTGAAGAGCTGCGCGACCAGGGCGGCCTCGGCATGCTGATGGCGCTGGTCGGCATCATGATCTACCTGGCTTTCCGCTTTCAGTGGAAGTTCGGTGTCGGCGCCATTGTGTCGCTGATCCACGACGTGATCGTGACCGTGGGTATCCTGGCCTACTTCCAGATCACCTTCGACCTGACGGTATTGGCGGCGGTGCTGGCAATCATTGGCTACTCCCTCAACGACACCATCGTGGTATTCGACCGGGTGCGTGAGAACTTCCGGGTGCTGCGCAAGGCGACGTTGATCGAGAACATCAATATCTCCACCACCCAGACCCTGCTGCGCACCATGGCGACGTCGATCTCCACCTTGCTGGCGATTGCCGCGCTGATGGTGTTCGGTGGCGACAACCTGTGGGGCTTCTCGCTGTCGCTGTTCATTGGCGTGCTGGCGGGTACCTACTCGTCGATCTACATCGCCAACGTGGTACTGATCTGGCTGAACCTCAACAGCGAAGACCTGATCCCTCCTGCCAGCACCGGCAAGGAGGTCGACGACCGCCCTTGATGGGTGATTGTTGATCTGCTGTTACAAATAAGGCGCGAGTATTGAACTCGCGCCTTTTTTTTTGCTCCAAGGCTGGGTATAGCGCGGATCGTTCGGTCCGTTTGTGATGGTCAGGAGGTTCACGTGAACAAGTCGTTACTGGTTGGTGCGGTATTGGGTGCTGTCGGTGTGACTGCCGGGGGTGCTGTTGCCACCTACAGCCTGGTAAAAAGCGGCCCTGAGTATGCGCAAGTGCTGGCGGTGCAGCCGGTGAAAACCCAGATTAAAACCCCGCGTGAAGTCTGCAAGGATGTTGCCGTAACCCGGCAGAAACCTGTGCAGGATCAGCATCAGATCGTCGGTACGGTGGTCGGTGCGCTGGCGGGCGGCCTGTTGGGTAATCAGGTCGGCGGCGGTAATGGCAAGAAGCTGGCCACCGTGGCCGGTGCGGTCGGTGGTGGTTACGCTGGTAACAAGGTTCAGGAAGGCATGCAGAACCGCGATACCTACACCACCACGCAAACTCGTTGTAATACCGTTAATGACATCAGCGACAAGGTTGTCGGGTACGACGTACGTTACACCCTGGACGGCAAGGAAGGCTCCGTGCGCATGGATCGTGATCCAGGCAACCAGATCCCCGTCGACAAGGAAGGGCGCCTGGTTATCGGTCAGAACCAGCCGCAGCAGTAATCCCAGGTATAAAAAAGCACCCCGAGGGGTGCTTTTTTGTGCTCGCTCGCTTAGCGCTTCAGCGAAGCCGGCAGATGCGGCTGGATCGCCGTCAGGACTGCCTTGAAGCATTTGGTGTTGCCGGCAACCACGTGACCCTTCTCCAGGAAGTCGTGACCACCGGTGAAGTCGCTCACCAGGCCGCCCGCTTCTTGAATCAGCAGTGCGCCTGCAGCCATGTCCCACTCGGACAGGCCCGACTCCCAGAACGCATCAAAACGGCCGGCAGCGACATACGCCAGGTCCAGGCTGGCTGCGCCGGCGCGACGGATGCCGGCGGTCTGGCCAACCAGGGCGCGGAACATGCCCAGGTAGTTTTCCAGGTTGTCCATCTGGTCGTCACGGAACGGGAAGCCGGTACCCAGCAGGGCGCCGTCGAGGCTGGTGCGACCGCTGACGCGCAGGCGGCGACCGTTCAACTGGGCGCCACGGCCACGGCTGGCGGTGAATTCTTCCTGGCGAACCGGGTCCAGCACAACGGCGTGTTCCAGGCGGCCACGGTATTTGCAGGCAATGCTCACGGCAAAGTGCGGGATACCGCGCAGGAAGTTGGTGGTGCCATCCAGTGGGTCGATGATCCACAGGTAGTCTTCGCCTTCGCCGCTACCTTTGTGCAAACCGGTTTCTTCACCGAGGATGCCGTGGGTAGGGTAGGCCTTGCGCAGCGCGTCGATGATTTTCTGCTCGGCAGCGCGATCCACCTCGGATACGTAATCCTTGGCGTCTTTTTCGTCGACCTTGATGGTATCCAGGCGCTCGATGGAGCGGAAGATCAATTCACTGGCGCTGCGGGCGGCGCGCAGCGCGATATTCAGCATGGGCTGCATGGATGTGTCACCTAAGGTTGTTAAAGAAAGCCGAGCATTCTAGCAGAAACTTTCTTCAGGTGAAGGACGACGTTACCTTTCATGGCATAACCTTAGGCTGTTCTGTAAGATTTGCTCCCCTTTCCCGTGTCCGAGAGCGCCTCCCTTGCTGCAAAACATCCGTGTCGTCCTCGTCAATACCAGTCATCCCGGCAATATCGGCGGCGTGGCGCGAGCCATGAAGAACATGGGGCTGACGCGCCTGGTGCTGGTGGAGCCGCGGGTGTTCCCGCACCACGAGGCCGATGCGCGCGCGTCCGGCGCCAATGACATCCTCGAAAAAGCCCAGGTCGTTGCCACCCTGGAAGACGCCCTGGTCGGCTGCAACCTGGTGCTCGGCACCAGTGCTCGCGACCGTCGCATCCCCTGGCCGCTGCTGGATCCTCGCGAATGCGGGACCAAAGTCGTGGAAGAGGCCGCCGGCGGCGCTGAAATCGCCTTGGTATTCGGCCGTGAAGACTCCGGCCTGACCAATGAAGAGCTGCAGCGATGTCATTATCACGTGCACATCCCATCAGACCCCGAGTTCAGTTCGCTGAACCTCGGGGCAGCGGTGCAGGTGTTGAGCTATGAAGTGCGCATGGCCTGGCTGGCCGCTGAAGGCCAGCCAAGCAAGGTAGAGAAGGACGAGGTTGCATCGACCAAGAGTGGCGAACTGGCCACCATGGACGAGCTGGAGCGGTTCTATGAGCACCTGGAGCAAACCCTGGTGGCCATCGAATTCCTCGATCCGGAAAAACCGCGGCACTTGATGGCGCGCCTGCGTCGGTTGTACGGACGCAGCTCGGTCAGCCGGGCGGAAATGAATATATTGCGTGGCATCCTCACGGAAACCCAGAAAGCGGCCCGTGGCGAGCTTCTTAAGCGGAAGGATTAAAAATGTTCGAGCGTTTGCGAGAAGATATCCAGAGTGTTTTCCACCGTGACCCGGCGGCGCGCAATGCCTTTGAAGTGCTGACCTGCTACCCGGGCATGCACGCGATCTGGATCCATCGCCTGTCCGGCGCCTTGTGGGGCATGGGCTGGAAATGGCTGGCGCGGCTGGTGTCGAACTTCGGCCGTTGGTTGACCGGGATTGAGATTCATCCGGGCGCCAAGGTCGGCCGTCGTTTCTTTATCGACCACGGCATGGGCATCGTTATTGGCGAGACCGCCGAGATTGGTGATGACGTGACCCTGTACCAGGGCGTGACCCTGGGTGGCACAACCTGGAACAAAGGCAAGCGCCACCCTACGCTGGAAGATGGCGTTGTAGTAGGGGCGGGCGCGAAGGTGCTCGGTCCGTTTACCGTGGGTGCGGGCGCCAAGGTCGGCTCCAATGCTGTGGTGACCAAGGCTGTACCGCCTGGCGCAACGGTTGTCGGTATTCCGGGGCGGATCATCGTCAAGCCGGAAGTGGGTGATGAGCAGGAGGCCAAGCGCAAGGCCATGGCCGAGAAGATCGGCTTCGATGCCTATGGCGTCAGCGAAGACATGCCTGACCCGGTAGCGCGTGCCATCGGCCAGTTGCTGGATCACCTGCAGGCGGTAGACGGCAAGCTGGACGGTATGTGCGGTGCCCTGAAAGACCTGGGCAGCAGCTACTGCGCCAAGGATCTGCCTGAGCTGCGCAAGGAAGACTTCGCCGAGATCAAGGACGAAAGCGCTACCAAAGCTGGCTGACTCTTGAGCCGGTCGCGATCCCAGTGGGAGCTGGCTTGCCTGCGATGGCGGCGAGTCAGTGCCGGAAAGGCTGGCTGGCAAACCGCTATCGCAGGCAAGCCAGCTCCCACATTTGATCTCCATTGGTCTTGAGGTTGGGGGCTTGGCCCTGTTCCCGCTGGTCCATCCCGTCCCGCCCTGCTATGATTCGCGCGCCCTTTTTACGGGTATTCCTGACTAAAGTACTAGGTCTTATAGTTGACTTAAATACTCGGGAATCGCATACTTGCTCCCATTCTGAAACACCTTGGTACTTGTCCATGAGACTGACTACAAAAGGCCGATACGCGGTGACCGCCATGCTTGACCTGGCCTTGCACGCGCAAAATGGGCCGGTGTCCCTGGCCGATATCTCCGAGCGCCAAGGCATTTCCCTGTCCTACCTCGAGCAGTTGTTCGCCAAGTTGCGCCGCAGCAATCTGGTTTCCAGCGTTCGTGGTCCAGGCGGCGGCTATCAATTGTCCCGCGACATGCAGGGCATCCAGGTCGCCCAGGTGATCGACGCGGTGAACGAATCCGTCGATGCCACCAAATGCCAGGGCCTGGGTGATTGCCACGCAGGCGACACCTGCCTTACGCACCACTTGTGGTGTGACCTGAGCCTGCAGATCCATGAGTTTTTGAGTGGTATCAGCTTGGCTGATCTTGTGACTCGCCGTGAGGTGCAAGAAGTAGCCCAGCGTCAGGACCAGCGCCGTTGCAATACCAAGGCGCCGCGTCTGGACAAGATTGAAGCGTCCGCCGTCGAGTGACAGCCGAAGAGCTAACGGCACGCCAGCCAGCCTGATTTAGGAGAAAGTCCATGAAATTGCCGATTTACCTTGATTACTCAGCGACCACCCCGGTTGATCCGCGTGTCGCGCAAAAGATGAGCGAATGCCTGCTGGTTGACGGAAACTTCGGTAACCCGGCGTCCCGTTCCCACGTTTTCGGCTGGAAAGCTGAAGAGGCAGTGGAAAACGCTCGTCGCCAGGTCGCTGACCTGGTGAATGCCGACCCACGTGAAATCGTCTGGACCTCCGGTGCCACCGAGTCCGACAACCTGGCAATCAAGGGTGCGGCGCATTTCTACGCGACCAAAGGCAAACACCTGATCACCACCAAGATTGAGCACAAGGCTGTCCTCGACACCATGCGCCAACTGGAGCGTGAAGGTTTTGAGGTTACCTACCTCGAGCCAACCACCGACGGTATCGTGACCCCTGCGATGATCGAAGCCGCGATGCGTGAAGACACCATCCTGGTTTCCGTGATCCACGTGAACAACGAAATCGGCACCATCAACGACATCGCCGCCATCGGCGAGCTGACCCGCTCCAAGGGCGTGTTGCTGCACGTCGACGCTGCTCAGTCCACCGGCAAGGTCGATATCGACCTGTCGAAACTGAAAGTCGACCTGATGTCGTTCTCTGCCCACAAGACCTACGGCCCTAAAGGCATTGGCGCGCTCTACGTGAGCCGCAAGCCTCGCGTACGTATCGAAGCCACCATGCACGGCGGCGGTCACGAGCGCGGCATGCGTTCGGGCACCCTGGCGACCCACCAGATCGTCGGCATCGGCGAAGCGTTCCGTGTGGCCAAGGAAGACATGGCTGCCGAAAACGTGCGCATCAAGGCCCTGAGCGATCGCTTCTACAAGCAGGTCGAGCACCTTGAAGAGCTGTACATCAACGGCAGCATGACCGCCCGTGTACCGCACAACCTGAATTTGAGCTTCAACTACGTCGAAGGCGAGTCGCTGATCATGGCGCTCAAGGACCTGGCGGTTTCGTCCGGCTCGGCCTGCACCTCGGCTTCCCTTGAGCCGTCTTACGTCCTGCGCGCCCTGGGCCGCAACGACGAACTGGCTCACAGCTCGATCCGCTTTACATTCGGCCGTTTCACCACCGAAGAAGAAGTCGACTACGCCGCGCAGAAAGTCTGCGAGGCCGTCACCAAGCTGCGTACCTTGTCCCCGCTGTGGGACATGTACAAGGACGGTGTCGACATTTCCAAGATCGAGTGGGCGGCACACTAAATATAGAAGCCGCCACCCAAAAGGCTCTGTAAAGACGTGGCGGAAAACGCAGGCGTGTTTGCAGGGTTCCAGAGCGGCCCTGATGAGTGAGGATTCAGTACCATGGCTTACAGCGAAAAGGTCATCGACCACTACGAAAACCCGCGCAACGTCGGCAAGATGAACGCGGAAGACCCTGATGTCGGCACCGGCATGGTCGGCGCTCCGGCGTGCGGCGACGTTATGCGCCTGCAGATCAAAGTCAACGAAGCTGGCGTTATCGAAGACGCCAAGTTCAAGACCTACGGTTGCGGTTCGGCCATCGCCTCCAGCTCCCTGGCGACCGAATGGATGAAAGGCAAGACCCTGGATGAGGCTGTGACTATCAGCAACACCCAGCTGGCCGAAGAGCTGGCCTTGCCGCCAGTGAAAATCCACTGCTCGGTACTCGCAGAAGACGCCATCAAGGCGGCCGTTCGCGACTACAAGCAGAAGAAAGGCTTGATCTAAGCAATTTGGCGACGAGTAAGGAGTCACGATGGCTATCAGCATGACAGAAGCGGCTGCGCAGCACATTCGCCGCTCCCTGAATGGGCGCGGTAAAGGTGAGGGGATTCGTCTGGGTGTTCGCACCACGGGCTGTTCCGGCCTTGCCTACGTGCTGGAGTTTGTCGACGAGGTGGTCGAGGAAGATCAGGTGTTCGAGAGTCACGGCGAAAAAGTGATCATCGACCCGAAAAGCCTGACCTACCTGGACGGCACCGAACTCGATTTCGTCAAGGAAGGGTTGAACGAAGGCTTCAAGTTCAACAACCCCAACGTACGCGGTGAATGTGGCTGCGGCGAAAGCTTCAACATCTGAGGCTGATCGTGGGTACTCCTTGTCATTTCGCTTTGTTCGAGCTGCAGCCGAGTTTTCGACTGGACCTTGAACAGCTTGCCACGCGCTACCGTGAATTGGCGCGTGGGGTGCATCCGGACCGCTTCGCTGACGCTTCCGAGCGTGAGCAACGCCTGGCGCTGGAGCAATCAGCCAGCCTCAACGAAGCCTATCAGACGCTCAAGAACCCTCCCAAACGCGCGCGCTACCTGCTCGCGATGGGCGGTCGCGAGCTGCCGCTTGAAGTCACGGTCCAGGACCCTGATTTCCTGATGCAGCAGATGCAATGGCGCGAGGAGCTTGAAGAACTGCAGGACGAGGCTGATCTGGCCGGAGTCGCAGTGTTCAAGCGCCGTCTGAAAGTGGCCCAGGATGAACTCAACGAAAGCTTCGCAGCCTGTTGGGATGATGCAGCGCAACGTGAACAGGCCGAACGCCTGATGCGGCGCATGCAGTTCCTCGACAAGCTCACCTACGAAGTGCGCCAGTTAGAAGAGCGCCTCGACGATTAACCCAGTGCCGCCCAGGTTGCACGCCTGATATACAGATAAGTCCTGATTACCATGGCCCTACTGCAGATCGCCGAACCCGGTCAAAGTCCTCAACCGCACCAGCGTCGTCTGGCGGTCGGGATTGACTTGGGCACTACCAATTCGCTGGTCGCTGCATTGCGCAGCGGTCTTTCCGAGCCGCTGCCCGACGCGGATGGCCAGGTTATCCTGCCGTCTGCCGTGCGTTATCACGCTGACCGCACCGAAGTGGGCGAGTCGGCCAAGCTGGCGGCGTCTACCGATCCTTTGAATACCGTGCTGTCGGTCAAGCGCTTGATGGGTCGTGGTTTGTCCGACGTCAAGCAGCTGGGCGACCAGCTTCCCTACCGCTTTGTCGGCGGCGAATCACATATGCCGTTCATCGACACGATCCAGGGCCCGAAAAGCCCGGTGGAAGTGTCGGCCGATATCCTCAAGGTCTTGCGCCAGCGCGCCGAGACCACCTTGGGTGGCGAACTGGTAGGTGCGGTGATTACTGTTCCTGCATATTTCGATGACGCTCAGCGCCAGGCCACCAAGGATGCGGCGAAACTTGCCGGCCTGAACGTGCTGCGCCTGCTCAACGAGCCGACCGCAGCCGCTGTGGCTTACGGCCTGGATCAGCACGCCGAAGGCCTGGTGGCTATTTACGACCTGGGCGGCGGTACCTTTGATATTTCGATCCTGCGCCTGACCGGCGGTGTCTTCGAAGTGCTGGCTACCGGTGGCGATACCGCCCTGGGTGGCGATGACTTCGATCACGCCATTGCTGGCTGGATCATCACCAGCGCCGGCTTGTCTGCCGACCTGGACCCGGGTGCGCAACGTAATTTGCTGCAAACTGCCTGTGCCGCCAAAGAAGCGCTGACTGACGCTGCGTCGGTTGAAGTTTCCTACGGTAGCTGGTCGGCTCAACTGACCCGCGAAGCGTTCGATTCGTTGATCGAACCGATGGTCGCCCGCAGCCTGAAAGCCTGCCGCCGCGCCGTGCGTGATTCCGGTGTCGAGCTGGAAGACGTGGTCGCCGTGGTCATGGTGGGTGGTTCGACCCGCGTGCCGCGTGTTCGTGAGGCGGTCGCTGAAGCCTTCGGCCGTCAGCCGCTGACTGAAATCGACCCGGATCAAGTGGTGGCTATCGGTGCCGCGATCCAGGCCGATACCCTCGCCGGTAACAAGCGTGATGGTGGCGAACTGCTTCTGCTCGACGTGATCCCGTTGTCCCTGGGGCTGGAAACCATGGGCGGCCTGATGGAGAAGGTGATTCCACGCAACACCACCATCCCCGTTGCCCGCGCCCAGGACTTCACCACGTACAAAGATGGCCAGACGGCCATGATGATTCACGTGCTGCAAGGCGAGCGTGAGCTGATCAGCGACTGCCGTTCCCTGGCGCGCTTCGAATTGCGCGGCATTCCTGCGATGGTGGCTGGTGCGGCGAAGATTCGCGTGACCTTCCAGGTCGACGCCGACGGCTTGCTCAGCGTTGCCGCTCGCGAACTGGCCTCCGGCGTTGAAGCCAGCATCCAGGTCAAGCCGTCCTACGGCCTGACCGACGGTGAAATCGCCAAGATGCTCAAGGATTCGTTCCAGTACGCCGGTGACGACAAGGTCGCCCGCGTGCTGCGTGAGCAGCAAGTCGACGCCCAGCGCCTGCTCGAAGCGGTGCAGGGCGCCCTGGAAGCTGACGGCGAACGTCTGCTGGATGCCGAAGAGCGCATGGTCATCGACCTGCAAATGCAGGAACTGGCTGAATTGATGAAAGGCACCGATGGTTACGCCATCGAGCAACAGACCAAGCGCCTGTCGCAAGTGACCGATGCCTTTGCCGCCCGTCGTATGGACCAGACGGTAAAAGCCGCCCTGGCGGGCCGCAACTTGAATGAACTTGAGGATTAACTGATGCCGCAGATCATTTTTCTGCCACACGCCGAGCATTGCCCGGACGGTATGGTTGTGGAGGCTGAGACCGGCAAGTCCATTCTCGAAGTCGCTCACGATAACCACATCGAGATCGAAAGCGCCTGCGGCGGCGTTAACGCCTGTACCACGTGCCATTGCATCATCCGCGAAGGTTTCAATAGCCTGGAAGAGGCTGATGAGCTGGAAGAGGACTATCTTGATAGGGCGTGGGGCCTTGAGCCGACGTCGCGATTGAGCTGTCAGGCAAAAGTGGGAACAGAAGACCTCACCGTCGAGATTCCGAAGTATTCGCTCAACCATGCCGCCGAAGCGCCGCATTGATTCAAGGAAATGTCATGAGCCTGAAATGGGTTGATGTACAAGAAATCGCTATACAACTTGCTGAAGCTCACCCGGATGTCGATCCTCTGTCGGTGAACTTCGTCAAGTTGCGCAACCTGGTGATGCAGCTGCCGGAATTTGACGACATCCCGGATCGGGGTGGCGAAAAGGTTCTTGAGGCGATACAAGGCCTGTGGATCGAAGAAGCAGACTGAATCGCCTTTTTACGCAGTTAGGCAATACCCAAGAACCCGCGTATAATTCGCGGGTTTAATTTTTCGCAAATTACCGTTTCTGGAGTTACACCATGGCTGTTCAACGTACTTTCTCCATCATCAAGCCTGACGCTGTTGCAAAAAACGTCATCGGCGAGATCACCACTCGTTTCGAAAAAGCCGGCCTGAAGGTTGTAGCTTCGAAACTCAAGCAACTGTCCAAGGCTGAAGCTGAAGGCTTCTACGCTGAGCACAGCGCTCGTGGTTTCTTCGGCGACCTGGTTGCCTTCATGATCTCCGGCCCTGTTGTTGTTCAGGTTCTGGAAGGCGAAAACGCTATCGCTCTGAACCGTGAGCTGATGGGCGCTACCAACCCTAAAGAAGCTGCTGCCGGCACCATCCGTGCTGACTTCGCTGAATCGATCGACGCCAACGCCGTTCATGGTTCGGACTCCGAAGCCGCTGCTGCCCGCGAAATCTCGTACTTTTTCGCTGCTACTGAAGTAACCGCTCGCTAAGCATTGGCTTAAAAGAGCGAAGGTGAATCCATGACTACATTGACTGCAAAAACCAACCTGCTGGGTCTGACTCAACAGGAAATGGAAAAATTCTTCGACTCAATCGGGGAGAAGCGTTTTCGTGCCGCTCAGGTAATGAAGTGGATTCACCATCTTGGCGTCGATGATTTCGATGCCATGACGAACGTCAGCAAGGCCCTGCGCGACAAGCTCAAGGCCATTGCCGAAGTTCGCGGCCCCGAAGTGGTCAGCGAGGACATTTCCACCGACGGCACCCGTAAGTGGGTGGTGCGCGTGGCGTCCGGCAGCTGCGTCGAGACCGTGTACATTCCCCAGGGCAAACGCGGCACTCTGTGCGTTTCGTCCCAGGCAGGCTGTGCCCTGGACTGCAGTTTCTGCTCCACCGGCAAGCAAGGTTTCAACAGCAACCTCACCGCCGCCGAAGTCATCGGCCAGGTGTGGATTGCCAATAAATCGTTCGGCAGCATCCCGGCGACCGCCGACCGTGCCATCACCAACGTGGTGATGATGGGCATGGGCGAGCCGCTGCTGAACTTCGACAACGTTGTCGCGGCCATGCACCTGATGATGGACGACCTGGGCTACGGTATCTCCAAGCGCCGCGTGACCCTGTCGACCTCCGGCGTGGTACCGATGATCGATGAGCTGGCCAAGCACATCGACGTCTCCCTGGCGTTGTCGCTGCACGCACCGAATGACGCATTGCGTAACCAATTGGTGCCGATCAACAAGAAGTATCCGCTTAAGATGCTGCTCGAATCTTGCCAGCGTTACATGGCGACCTTGGGCGAAAAGCGTGTGTTGACCATTGAGTACACCATGCTCAAGGACATCAACGACAAGGTCGAGCACGCGGTCGAGATGATCGAGTTGCTCAAGAACGTACCGTGCAAGATCAACCTGATTCCGTTTAACCCGTTTCCCCATTCTGGCTATGAGCGGCCGAGCAACAACGCCATCCGCCGTTTCCAGGATCAACTGCACCATGCAGGCTTCAATGTCACCGTGCGCACCACCCGCGGCGAAGACATCGATGCGGCATGTGGCCAATTGGTAGGACAGGTGCTGGATCGCACCCGTCGCAGCGAACGTTATATCGCCGTGCGTGAATTGAGTGCCGCCGACGATATGCCGCAAAGCGCCGCGACTCGAACCTGAGAGAGGATCTCTATGCCCTTGCGCCTTGCGCTGCTTTTGCTTGTTGCCAGCCTCGCGGCTGGCTGTGTTTCATCGGGCCATGACAGCCCGTTGCAAACCGGCAAGGGCCGTGACGAAGCGCGAGCTGCCTATGTGCAGCTGGGCTTGGGGTACTTGCAGCAAGGGATGACCGAACAGGCCAAGGTGCCGCTGAAAAAAGCCCTCGAGCTGGATGGCAGCGACGCCGACGCCAATGCTGCGTTGGCCTTGGTGTTCCAGGCCCAGGCCGAGCCCGAATTGGCCGATCAATATTTCCAAAAGGCCCTGGCCACACGCCCTGGCGACCCAAGACTGCTGAATAACTACGGCAGTTTTTTGTTTGCGCAGAAACGTTATGCCCAGGCATCCGAATATTTCCAGCAGGCTGCGGCCGATACCCTCTATCCTGAGCGTGCGCGGGTTTTCGAGAACCTGGGGGTGACCTCAATGCTTCTCGGCCAGCGCGACACCGCACGCCAGCAACTGGAAAAAGCCCTGCACCTGAACCAGCGCCAGCCACGGGCCTTGCTCGAAATGGCTGAGTTGTCCTTCGAAGACAGGCATTATGTGCCGGCACGTGACTATTACGAGCGTTTTAGCCTGCTGAGCGGGCAAAATGCACGTAGTCTATTGCTCGGTGTGCGCCTGGCGACGGTTCATGAAGAACGCGACAAGGCCGCACGTTTTGGCCAGCAACTCGAACGACTCTATCCCGGTACGCCGGAATATCAGCAATACCTGTCGGAGCAATGATGAAAGCGGCGCACCCGGAAGTTGTAGCAGCTAATCGTGGAAACCCAGGCGAGACCTTGCGTCAGGCCCGCGAAAGCAATGGTTGGTCGCTGGCAGAAGTGGCCCTCAAGCTCAATTTGACCACGACTTCATTGGGCAACCTTGAAGCTGGCGCATTCGACAAGCTGCCAGGGCATACCTTTGCCCGCGGCTATATCCGCGCCTACGCGAAGTTGCTGGGTATCGACCAGGCTGCATTGGTCCAGGAATTCGACCAAATCACCGGTACCGATTCCCAGGGCAGCAATGTCCATGGTCTTGGCCGCATTGAAGAGCCTGTGCGGGTTTCCCACACCATTTTGCGCATTGTCAGCCTGTTGCTGCTCATCGCCGTGATCGGCGGTGGTTTTGTATGGTGGCAGGATCAGACCGCCCAGCGTGGCAAGGACTTGTCCAGCAACGCCATGGAGCACGTCGAAGTCGAAAGCGCCGACGGCACCACCCAGATTCATCCGTTGGATGAGCCGGAAGACCAGGCCGTGGCCCAGGGTCAGGCGGCGCCTGAGGCAGAGCCAAGCGCCGAGCAGCCTGCGCCCGAAGCAGGTACTGCCGCCGCAGTGGCACCCGTCGCACCCGCTCCAGCGGTTGCAGTGACGCCTGCTGCTCCAGCTCATACGCCAGCAACGCCAGCAGTACCGGCGCAGGCTCCGGCAACAACGGCTCCCGTCGCCCCGGCGATTTCCGCGCCAACCACCCCGGTACTGATCGCCGGTGATGGCCGAGTACAAATTACCTACGTCGCTGACTGCTGGACGCAAGTCTCCGATGGCAACGGCAAGGTGCTGTTCAGTGGTCTGAAGCGTAAGGGAGATACACTTGACCAGGGCGGCAAGCCTCCTTTGACGCTGCGTCTGGGCTTTGCCCGTGGCGCGCAAGTGGCCTACAACGGCCAGCCTGTGGACGTGGCGCCGTTCACCAGTGGCGAGACTGCTCGCCTCAAGTTGGGACAATAAAGTCATGCACGGCGAATCTCCAATCAAACGTCGCGTATCGCGCAAGATCTGGGTCGGCTCGGTGCCGGTGGGCGGCGATGCCCCCATCGCAGTACAGAGCATGACCAACAGCGACACCAATGATGTGGCGGCCACTGTCGCCCAGATCAACCGCCTGGAAGCGGCGGGCGTCGACATCGTGCGGGTTTCCGTACCGGACATGGACGCTGCCGAAGCCTTTGGCCGCATCAAGCAACTGGTCAAGGTGCCGCTGGTCGCCGATATCCACTTCGACTACAAGATCGCGTTGCGCGTGGCCGAGTTGGGCGTCGATTGCCTGCGGATCAACCCGGGCAACATCGGCCGTGAAGACCGGGTTCGCGCCGTGGTGGATGCCGCCCGTGATCGCGGGATTCCAATCCGCATCGGCGTCAACGCCGGCTCCCTGGAAAAAGACCTGCAAAAGAAGTACGGCGAGCCGACGCCGGCCGCACTGGTCGAGTCCGCGCTGCGCCACGTAGAACACCTTGAACGCCTGAATTTCCAGGACTTCAAGGTCAGCGTAAAGGCTTCCGACGTGTTCATGGCGGTAGAAGCGTACCGCCTGCTGGCCAAGGAAATCGTCCAGCCGCTGCACCTGGGTATCACTGAAGCCGGCGGTTTACGTTCAGGCACAGTGAAATCTGCGGTGGGTCTCGGTATGCTGCTGGCCGACGGGATTGGCGATACTATTCGCATCTCCCTCGCGGCAGACCCGGTAGAGGAAGTGAAAGTCGGTTACGACATTCTCAAATCCCTGCATTTGCGTTCCCGTGGCATCAACTTCATTGCCTGCCCGAGCTGCTCGCGGCAGAACTTCGACGTGGTGAAAACCATGAACGAACTGGAAGTACGCCTCGAAGACCTGCTGGTGCCGCTGGATGTCGCGGTGATCGGCTGTGTGGTCAACGGGCCGGGTGAGGCCAAAGAGGCCCATGTGGGCCTGACCGGTGGTACGCCAAACCTGATTTACATCGACGGCAAGCCGTCGCAGAAATTGACGAATGACAATCTGGTGGATGAGCTGGAACGGCTGATCCGCCAGAAAGCGGCCGAAAAGGTCGAAGCTGACGCAGCGGTTATCGCGCGCGGCTGATCGAACGAATTTAAGGATTTGATGTGAGCAAGTCTCTGCAAGCCATTCGTGGCATGAACGACATCCTGCCTGAGCAGACGCCCCTGTGGCGCTACTTCGAGGGCACTGTCGCGCGCCTGCTGGATAACTACGGTTACAAGCAGATCCGCATGCCGATCGTCGAGTTCACCGAGCTGTTCAAGCGCTCCATCGGTGAAGTGACCGACATCGTCGAAAAAGAGATGTACACCTTCGAAGACCGCAACGGTGACTCCCTGACCCTGCGTCCGGAAGGTACTGCCGCGTGTGTGCGTGCGGTGCTCGAACATGGCCTCACCGGCGGTGGCCAGCCGCAGAAGCTCTGGTACATCGGCCCGATGTTCCGCCACGAGCGTCCGCAGAAAGGCCGTTATCGCCAGTTTCACCAGATCGGCCTGGAAGTCTTCAACCTCGACGGTCCGGACATCGACGCCGAGCTGATCGTGCTGACCTGGCGCCTGTGGGGCATGCTGGGCATCCGCGATGCGGTCAAGCTTGAACTCAACAGCCTGGGCACCAGCGAATCCCGGGGCCGCTACCGCGAAGCCCTGGTGGAATTCCTGTCGGCCCACCTGGACAAGCTGGACGAAGACAGCCAGCGCCGCCTGAAAACCAACCCGCTGCGGGTACTGGACACCAAGAACGCCGAGACCCAGGCCGTACTGGTGGACGCGCCGAAAATGGCCGACTACCTTGACGACGAGTCCCGTATCCACTTCGAGGGCCTCAAGGCTCGCCTGGATGCAGCCGGTATTCCTTACGTCATCAACCCGAAACTGGTGCGTGGCCTCGATTACTACAGCAAGACCGTGTTCGAGTGGGTCACCGACAAGCTCGGCGCCCAGGGCACGGTGTGTGCCGGTGGTCGTTACGACGGCCTGGTCGAGCAGATGGGCGGCAAGCCGACCACCGGCGTAGGTTTTGCCATGGGCATCGAGCGGCTGATCCTGCTGCTGGAAACCCTGGAGCAGGTTCCCGAAGAAATCTCCCGTCAGGTGGACGTGTACTTCTGTGCCTTTGGCGAGGCGGCCGAACTGGCTGCCCTGGCCCTGAGCGAGAAACTGCGCGACCAACTGCCGAACCTGCGCCTGCAAGTCAATGCCGGCGCCGGCAGCTTCAAAAGCCAGTTCAAGAAAGCCGACAAGAGCGGTGCGTTGTATGCACTGATCCTGGGTGATGATGAGTTGGCCCAGCAAGTGGTAAGTTTCAAACCCCTGCGTGGTCAGGGTGAACAACAAAGCATTGCCTTTGATGCGCTTGCAGCGCACCTGGCCACCTGCATCGTGCAGGGTTGAAGCTGTCAAACAGCCGATTTAGCGATTAAGGAGTATTGGGGTGTCGAGTACTGATGATGACCAGCTGGCCGAGTTCAAAGACTGGTGGCAGCGCAACGGCAAGCCCCTGGTCACTGGCGGCTTGCTGGCTTTAGTAGTGGTGTTCGGCTGGCAAGCCTGGCACAAGTATCAGGCTAACCAGTCGCAAGGCGCCTCGATTATCTATCAGCAACTGCTGGAAACCACGCTGACGCCAAACGGCAAGCCTGACCTGGCCCAGGTTGCAGACCTGGCCGGCAAGCTGAAGAGCGAATTCGGCGGTAGCACCTACGCGCAATACGGCAGCCTGTTCGTCGCAAAAGTTGCGGTCGACAACGGCAAGCTGGATGACGCCGCCTCCGAGCTGAAAGCCATCACCGACAAGCCGGCCAACCCGACACTGGGTGAAATCGCACGTCAGCGTCTGGCTCAGGTACTGGCGGCACAGAACAAGGCCGACGAAGCACTGAAACTGCTCGACGGCGATGCTGACAAGGCATTCCTGGCCACTCGTGAAGAGCTCAAGGGCGACCTCCTGGTCCAATTGGGTCGTACCGACGAAGCCAATGCTGCGTACCAAAAAGCCAAGGCGGCGCTGTCTGATGAAGCGGCGGTCGGTGGCTTACAAATCAAGCTCGACGACTTGGCCAAAGGGGATGCGTGACGTGATCCGTTGGAAACATGCAGCATTGCTGGCTCTGGCCGTTTTGGCCGCGGGTTGCAGCAGCAACAGCAAAAAAGAACTGCCTCCGGCCGAGCTGACCAGCTTCAAGGAAGAAGTGGTCCTGCAAAAGCAGTGGAGCCGCTCCATTGGTGACGGTCAGGGCGATCTGTACAACCTGATGGTCCCGGCGATCGACGGTGACACTATCTACGCCGCTGATTCCACCGGTGTTGTGGTCTCCATGGATCGCATGAACGGCGACGTCAAGTGGAAGAAAGACCTCGAACTGCCTGTGTCCGGCGCCGTTGGCGTGGGTTCTGGCCTGGTGATGCTCGGCACGCTGAAAGGCGACGTCGTGGCACTGGATTCGAGCACCGGTGAAGAGAAATGGCGCGCTCGCGTGACCAGTGAAGTGCTCTCGCCGCCTGCTACCAACGGTGACGTGGTTGTCGTGCAGACCCAGGATGACCGTGTGATCGGCCTCGACGCCGCCACCGGTAACCAGCGCTGGTTGTATGACAGCACGCCGGCGGTCCTGACCTTGCGCGGTACCAGCGGTCCGGTTGTGACCAGCAACCTGGCACTGGCAGGCCTGTCGACCGGTAAAGTGGTCGCCCTGGACACCCAGAACGGCGTGCCGGCCTGGGAAACCCGGGTCGCGATTCCTCAAGGTCGTTCGGAACTGGACCGCGTAGTGGACATCGACGGTGGCTTGCTGCTGTCGGGTGATACCCTTTACGTCGCTACTTATCAGGGCCGTGTTGCGGCGCTGGACGTGCAGAGCGGCCGGATCAACTGGCAGCGTGATGCTTCCAGCTACGCCGGTGTCGCCCAAGGGTTTGGCAGCGTCTACGTAAGCCTGGCGTCCGGCACCGTTGAAAGTGTCGACGAGCGTTCCACCACTGCATTGTGGAGCAACGACTCCCTGGCCCGCCGTCAGTTGTCGGCACCGGAAGTGTTCTCCAGCTACGTAGCGGTAGGCGACTTTGAAGGTTACCTGCACCTGCTGAGCCAGGTGGACGGTCGCTTCGTGGGTCGCGAACGTATCGACAGCGACGGCCTGCGTGCCCGTCCGCTGGTGGTAGGTAACATGCTTTACGTGTATGGCAACAGCGGCAAACTGGAAGCGCTGACCATCAAGTAATGGTTTGACTATGCTTGGGGTAATTCCCAGGCGGCCCTGCTTCGGCAGGGCATGCGGCGCTTTCGAGCGCTGCCCCGAGCACCAGCCGCTGCCTTGCAGCGGCTTTTGTATTTTCTGAAATAACGAAGTGGAGAGCCGCATGGTTCCCGTAATCGCCCTGGTGGGCCGACCGAACGTCGGCAAGTCCACCTTGTTCAACCGCCTGACCAGGACTCGCGACGCCATCGTCGGCGACTTGTCCGGTCTGACCCGTGATCGCCAATACGGTGAGGCAAAGTGGCAAGGGCGCTCCTACATTATTGTCGACACCGGTGGTATCTCCGGTGACGAGCATGGCATGGACGAAAAGATGGCCGAGCAGTCGCTGCTGGCCATTGAAGAAGCTGATGTCGTGTTGTTCCTGGTGGACGCCCGCGCGGGCTACACCGCTGCAGACCAGATGATTGGCGAGCACCTGCGCAAGCGCAACAAGCGTTCCTACGTGGTGGCCAACAAGATCGACAACATCGATCCTGAAATGGCCCGCGCCGAGTTCAGCCCGATGGGCCTGGGCGATGCGATCCCGATCGCCGGTGCCCACGGTCGCGGCATTACCCAGATGCTGGAAATCGCCCTGCGCGACTTCCCGCGTGATGACGTGGATGAAGTCGAAGGCGAAGAAGAAATCGTTGCCGAAGGCGAGGAAGCCAAGCGCATTCCTGGCCCAAGCGAAAAAGACGGTATCAAGATCGCGATCATCGGCCGTCCGAACGTCGGCAAGTCGACCCTGGTCAACCGCATGCTCGGTGAAGACCGGGTAATCGTCTATGACGAGCCGGGCACCACTCGCGACAGCATCTACATCCCGTTCGAGCGTAACGACGAGAAGTACACGCTGATCGACACTGCCGGTGTGCGCAAGCGCGGCAAGATCCACGAAGAAGTTGAAAAGTTCTCCGTGGTGAAAACCCTGCAGGCGATCAAAGACGCCAACGTAGTGATCTTCGTCATGGACGCCCGCGAAGGCGTGGTAGACCACGACCTGAACTTGCTGGGCTTTGCCCTGGAAGCCGGTCGCGCCCTGGTGATTGCGATCAACAAGTGGGACGGCATGACGCCGAGCGAGCGCGACTACGTCAAGGTCGAGCTGCAGCGTCGTCTGTTCTTCGTCGAGTTTGCCGATATCCACTTTATCTCGGCACTGCACGGTACCGGCGTGGGTAACCTCTACGCCTCGGTGCAGAACTCGTTCAAGTCCGCGGTTACCCGCTGGCCGACCAACCGCCTGACCCAGATTCTTGAAGATGCGGTCAGCGAGCACGCGCCGCCGATGGTCAACAACCGTCGCATCAAGCTGCGCTACGCTCACTTGGGTGGTGCCAACCCGCCGATTATCGTGATTCACGGTAACCAGCTGGAGAAGGTGCCGAAGTCCTACGTGCGTTACCTGGAAAATACCTACCGCCGTGTCTTGAAACTGGTCGGTACGCCGATCCGTATCGAGTTCAAGGGTGGCGAGAACCCGTACGAAGGTAACAAGAACAGCCTCACCGACCGCCAGGTAAACAAAAAGCGCCGGATGATGACGCACCACAAGAAGGCCGACAAAAAGCGCCGCGACAAGCGCTGATCCTGATCGGTTGAAAAAGGGCTCTTTCGGAGCCCTTTTTTTGTGCCTGGCGGTTGACCCTTCGCGGCATGCAGCTTAAAACTTGGGGCTCACCGCAAGGGGCGCACCGATGATCACCAGCAAGCTGCCGAATGTCGGCACCACCATCTTCACCACCATGTCGCAACTCGCTGCCGAAACCGGTGCGCTCAACCTGTCCCAGGGCTTTCCCGACTTTAACGGGCCCCAGGAGTTGCTCGATGGAGTGGGCAGACACATTGCCCTGGGCCATAACCAATACGCCCCGATGACCGGCCTGCCGGTACTGCGCCAGCAAGTGGCGGCCAAGATCGCCCGCAGCTATGGCGCAACGGTGAATGCCGACAGCGAAGTGACCATCACCCCAGGCGCCACTGAAGCGATCTTCTGTGCGATCCAGGCGGTGATCCGCAGCGGTGATGAAGTCATCGTGTTCGATCCGGCCTACGACAGCTACGAGCCTTCTGTGGAACTGGCAGGCGGTCGCTGCGTACACGTGCAACTGGGCCTGGATGATTTCGCCCTGGACTTCGAGCAACTGCGCGCTGCGCTGTCGCCGCGCACCCGCATGATCATCCTCAACAGCCCGCATAACCCCACCGGTGCCCTGATCAGCCGTGCCGAGCTGGACCAGTTGGCCGAGTTGATCCGCGACCGCGACATCTACCTGGTCAGCGACGAGGTCTACGAGCACCTGGTGTTCGACGGTGTGCCCCACGTCAGCGTGTTGGCCCACGAAGAGCTGTATCAGCGTGCGTTTGTGGTCAGTTCGTTCGGCAAGACCTACCACGTCACCGGCTGGAAAACCGGCTACGTGGTCGCGCCGCCAGCCCTCAGCGCCGAGCTGCGCAAGGTGCATCAATATGTCAACTTTTGCGGCGTGACCCCGTTGCAGTACGCTTTGGCAGACTTCATGGCCGAACACCCGGAACACGTCGAGGAGCTGCCGGCTTTTTATCAAGCCAAGCGCGACCTGTTCTGCGACCTGCTGGAACCGTCGCGTTTCAGCTTTACCCGGGTGGCCGGTACCTACTTTCAATTGGTGGATTACTCACAGATTCGCCCGGACCTGGATGACGTCGCCATGTCGCTGTGGATGACCCGCGAGCATGGCGTAGCAACCATCCCGGTCTCGGTGTTCTACCAGAACCCACCGCAAGGCCAGCGCCTGGTGCGACTGTGCTTTGCCAAACGCGAGGAGACGCTGCGTCAAGCAGCCGAGAAACTATGCGTGATCTGAGTGCACTGCCCAACCTGAACATCGCCCTGGTGCAAACCACCCTGGCCTGGCACGACCGCCAGGCCAACCTGGAGCATTTTGAACTGTTGCTGGAACAGGCCAAGGGTGCCGACCTGATCGTGCTACCGGAGATGTTCACCACCGGTTTCTCGATGGAATCGGAAACCCTCGCCGAGCCTGAAAACGGCCCCACCCATCAATGGCTGCAGGCCCAGGCGAAGAAGTACAACGCGGTGATCACCGGCAGCGTGATCATCCAGGCCGCCGACCGCAGTCACCGCAACCGCCTGCTGTGGGCGCGACCGGATGGTGAGGTGTTGCACTACGACAAGCGTCACCTGTTCCGTATGGCCGGTGAACACGACCACTACACCCCCGGCGAGCGCCAGGTGCAGTTCGAACTCAAGGGGTGGCGGATTCGTCCGTTGATCTGCTACGACCTGCGATTCCCGGTGTGGAGTCGTGACGCCCAGGACACTGACTTGCTGCTGTACACCGCCAACTGGCCGGGCGCACGTCGCCAGCACTGGAACCGTCTGCTGCCGGCACGGGCCATTGAAAACCTGTGCTACGTGGCGGCGGTGAATCGGGTGGGCACGGACGGCAAGGGCTTTGCCTACACCGGCGACAGCCAGGTCGTGGACTTCCAGGGCGAAAGCCTGCTGAGCGCAGGGGAGGCGGACGGGGTGTTCCAGGTGTGCCTGGACGCAGCGGAATTGGCGGAGTACCGCACACGCTTCCCGGCGAACCTGGATGCGGACAGCTTCGAGTTCACCTGAAGGATTTTCGCCGCCTTATAGATTGCCTTCGCGAGCAAGCCCGCTCCCACATTCGTCCTGCGCTACCTGAAAGAACGCGGTCAAAATGTGGGAGCGGGCTTGCTCGCGAAGAGGCCCTTAAAATCACCACAAATTCCAATAAAAAGGCCCCTGGATTCTCGTCCCGGGGCCTTTCGCATTTCAGCGGTCGTGTTTATGCCGCTTTCGCTTCCAGCTGGCTCAACGAGCGGTTCAGCGCGCTGAACACCGCCTTGAAGCTCGCCGTGGTGATGTTTTCATCAATGCCCACGCCATGCACCGGACGCTCACCGTTCACTCGCAGCTCGATGTAGGCCGCCGCCTTGGCATTGGTGCCGGCGCCAATCGCGTGTTCGTTGTAATCCATGATCTCCACACCAATCGGCAGCCCGGCCACCAGCGCTTCCAGGGCGCCGTTGCCTTTGCCGTGCCAGCGCAGGTTGGTTTCGCCCTGGCCCTTGCCGGAGACTTCAACTTCCACCGAGCTGTTGCCGTTCTCTTCCTGCAAGCGATGGCTGACCAGCGCGTAAGGAATGTTGGCTTGCAGGTATTCACGCTGCAACAAGCTGTAGATCTGCGCGGCGGTCATCTCCAGGCCCACGCGGTCGGTTTCGGCCTGTACCACCTGGCTGAACTCGATCTGCATGCGGCGCGGCAAGCTGATGCCGTATTCCTGCTCCAGCAGGTAGGCGATGCCGCCTTTGCCCGACTGGCTGTTGACGCGGATCACCGCCTCGTAGCTGCGGCCGATGTCGGCCGGGTCGATCGGCAAGTACGGCACTTCCCACAAGGCGTCGTCTTTCTGCTGGGTGAAGCCCTTGCGGATCGCGTCCTGGTGGGAGCCGGAGAAGGCGGTGTGAACCAGGTCGCCGACGTACGGGTGACGCGGGTGCACCGGGATCTGGTTGCACTCTTCGACGACTTTGCGAATACCGTCGATGTCGGAGAAGTCCAGCTGAGGGTCGAGGCCCTGGGTGTACATGTTCAAGGCCACGGTGACCAGGTCGACGTTACCGGTACGCTCGCCGTTGCCGAACAGGCAGCCTTCGACACGGTCGGCGCCGGCCATCAGGCCCAACTCGGTGGCGGCTACGCCGGTGCCACGGTCGTTGTGGGTGTGCAGGCTGATGATCACGCTGTCGCGACGGTTGATATGACGACCGAACCACTCGATCTGGTCGGCATAAATGTTCGGGGTGGCGCACTCGACGGTGGCTGGCAGGTTGAGGATCACCTTGTGCTCAGGCGTCGGGTTCCAGACCTCGATCACCGCGTCACAGACTTCCTTGGCGAACTCAAGCTCAGTGGCGCTGAACGTCTCTGGCGAGTATTCGAAGGTCCACTGGGTTTCCGGCTGCTGGGCGGCGTATTTGACGAACAGCTTGGCCGCGTTGACCGCGATCGCCTTGATGCCATCCTTGTCCTGGTTGAACACGATGCGGCGGAACGACGGCGAGGTGGCGTTGTACAAGTGAACGATGGCTTTCTTCGCCCCGCGCAGGGATTCGAAGGTGCGTGCGATCAAGTCTTCACGGCCCTGGGTCAGCACCTGGATGGTGGTGTCCTCGGGGATGTGATTGTCTTCGATCAGGGTGCGCACGAAGTCGAAATCGGTTTGCGACGCAGCCGGGAAGGAGGCTTCGATTTCCTTCACACCGACGGCCACCAGGGTCTTCCAGAAACGCAGCTTTTTCACCGCGTCCATCGGTTCGATCAGCGACTGGTTGCCGTCGCGCAGGTCGGAACTGCACCAGATCGGCGCGGTGGTGATGGTTTTCGAAGGCCAGGTGCGGTCCGGGATATCAATGGTCGGGAACGCGCGGTACTTCGAAGACGGGTCTTTGAGCATGCTCATCGGGAAATCCTTTGTCTAGGGGCCGAGAAAAGGCGGCCTGCCGTAAAACTGTTATTGGGGATAAAGCAGAAGACGAGGCAGATCGATTCAGCCTGGCAGTCGTGCGCTGACTAGGCACAGGCTGCGGTGCTGGCGGAGCTGAATGAGGGTGTGAGAGGTTTTCATAGGTCCAACCCTAACCGCCGGGGTGAAAGATGGCAAGCAGTCGGAAAAAATTGAGAGAAGTTCTGCTATTGCTGAGGAAAACGAGATTTTATGGTTGAGAATTGTGCGCGGGGTTGTTTTGTTTGCGCACCCTTTGCCGTGTGCGCAATTGAGCATTAGGGCTGAAACGCGCCGATAAAGATCGCCGGATCCACCCGTGCGTCGTTCAGGCTGATGTTCCAATGCATATGCGGCCCGGTCGCCCGGCCGGTGGAACCGACCTTGCCCACCACCGCACCACGAGCCAGTTGCTGGCCCACGCTCACATCAATCTTCGACATATGGCAGAACATGCTGATAAAGCCCTGGCCATGGTCGACAAACACGGTGTTGCCGTTGAAGAAGTAGTTGCCGGTCAGGATCACCTTGCCCGCTGCCGGGGTCTTGATCGGCGTGCCGGCGCCCACGGCAAAGTCCAGGCCGGAATGCGGATTCCGCTCCTCGCCATTGAAGAAACGTCGTACGCCGAACTTGCTCGACAGCGGCCCGTTCACCGGCTTGTCCAGCAGCAGGTTGCTCGGCGTGTTCGGGCTGAAACTGCGATACGCCTTGAGCTGGACCGCCAGCTCGCCTTCGATGCGCTTGAGTTGCGCCGGGTCCGGGTTCACCTGGCTCTTGTTCTTCAGGGTGATGTGCTGCTCGGGGTATTTCTTGAAGCCCACGACAAACGGCAGGTTCTGGCTGCCGCTGGTGATGCGTTGGGTGCCGGGCTTGACCGTCAGCGGGATGCCCACAATCGCCAACCAGTTGTTTTGCTCCTTCACCACCAGCACTGGGCGGTTCATGTAGGTGGCTTTGGGCGCCGTGGCCGAAGTGCCGAGGTCGACCACCGCCACGCCACCGGGCACCGGCTTGTTCAGCAGGCGGGTGATGTAGCTGTCGGCATGGGCGTTAAAGGTCAGGCACAGCAGCATCAACAAACTTAAAAAGCGTGGCATCAATCAATCCAGTAACGAGAGGGTGACGGGCGTCAGGTGGTTGTCTTCCACCCGTACCTGCAATTGGCCTTCACCGAGGCGCGCGGTCAGGCGCTGGCCGGTGTGGGTTTGCGCGGCGTTGCGAATCGCCTGGCCGCGTTCGTCGAGCAAGATGCTGTAGCCGCGTCCAAGCGTCGCCAGCGGGCTGACCACGTGCAGCGTCTGCACCTGGCTTTGCAGTTGCAGGCGACGGGCCTTGAGGCCTTCGCGCATGGCACGGGGCAGGCGTTCGGCAAGGCTGTCCAGGCGTTGGCGCAACAGCGCCAGTTGGCGGCCGGGGTGTTGGCCGGCGAGGCGGGTTTCTAGGCGGATCAAACGCTCGCGACGGGTGTTGAGGCTGCGCTCGAAGGCACGCCGCAGGCGCATGTCCAGGTCATCCAGGCGCTGGGCCTGTTGGCGCAGGCGCTCGCCCGGGTGACGCAGGCGACGAGCCATGCCTTCCAGGCGCAGGCGGTCGTGGGTCAGGCGGTTGCGCATCAGCATCACCAGGCGGCGGTGCAGGTTCTCTACCTGGCGAGTCAGGTGGCTGGAGTCCGGCGCCAACAGCTCGGCAGCGGCGGAAGGCGTTGGGGCGCGTACGTCGGCGACAAAGTCGCTGATCGACACATCGGTCTCATGGCCAACGGCGCTGACGATGGGCGTCACGCAGGCGTCCACCGCACGCGCCACGGCTTCTTCGTTGAAGCACCAGAGGTCTTCCAGCGACCCGCCGCCACGGGCCAGGATCAGCGCGTCGAAGCCGCGTGCATCGGCCAGCTTCAGTGCGCGGACGATCTGCGCCACGGCTTCACGACCTTGTACGGCTGTCGGGATCAACGTCAGTTCCACGTTGGGCGCCCGGCGACGGAACACGCTGATGATGTCGCGAATCACCGCACCGGTGGGCGAGCTGATAATCCCGATGCGCCGTGGGTGTGCGGGCAGCGGCACCTTGCGCTCGACACTGAACAGGCCTTCGGCGCTGAGTTTTTCCTTCAGCGCGTCGAAGGCCAGGCGCAGTGCGCCGTCACCGGCCGGCTCCACCGTGTCGAGAATCAGCTGATAGTCGCCACGGCCCTCAAACAGCGAGACCTTGCCCCGCACCTTCACCGCCAGGCCGTCTTTCAACGCCTGGCGCACCCGTGCGGCGTTCTGCCGGAACAGCGCACAACGCACCTGGGCGCCACTGTCCTTGAGGGTGAAATACACGTGGCCGGAGGCCGGGCGGGCGAGGTTGGAGATCTCGCCTTCGACCCAGATATTGGTGAACACGTCTTCCAGCAACACCCGCGCGCGGCCGTTGAGCTGGCTGACAGTCAGGACTTCGCGGTCCAGCCCCAGACGGGCAAAGGGATCTTTAATCATGGGCGGCAGTTTATAGGCATTCGTGCAGGGTTTGACAGAACTGCTCCACCAGCGCGTTCGGCGTTTGCTGGCAGGCGAGGGCGACGGTGCTTTGGCAATCGGGATCGGCCAGGGGTAAAAAATGGATGTTGGCCGGCGCAATGTCCTGCATCGACTTCGGCAGCAAGGCGATCCCGAATCCGGCCTGGATCAGCTGTAACTGCGTGGTCTTGCGCGACATCACCCGCGCCGCCTTGGGGAAAAATCCTGCACGCATGCACAACTCGGCTGACAGGTAACTCAGCCCTCCGCGCTGGGGGTGAGGGATCGAGATAAACGCTTCGTTCTTCAGTTGCGCCAAATCGATACCGGATGTGTGCCCGGCCAACCGGTGGTTCGGCGGCACGGCCAGCAACAGCCTTTCGCTATATAAAGGCACGATGCGCACGCCTTCGCGCTGGCGCAACACCGGTAAGCGCAACAGCCCGACCTCCAGTCGGCCGTCGGCGATTTCTTCCAACTGGGCTTCGGAGGACAGTTTGGCGATGTCCATCGACACGCCCGGGCATCGTTCCAGCCAGGCACCGATGCCGCGCAGCAGGCGGCCACTCATCGGCACCGTGCTCGAATGGCTCATTCGCAGCGTGCCGAGCTGTCCATTGCCCACTTGCGTCGCCATCTCACTGGCCTTGAGCAGTTCGCCCAGCAGGTTGCGTGCCCGCGGATAAAAAGCCTCGCCCGCAGCCGTCAGCCGTGGCTGGCGCGCAGTGCGTTCAAACAGCGGCGTTTGCAGCAGGTTTTCCAGCTCCTTGATCTGCCGGCTCAGTGCCGATTGCGCCACAAACAGCCGCTCGGCCGCTGCGCTGAAGCTGCCGCTCTCGGCGATTTCGACGAAGTAACGCAATTGCCGGGTGGAAATCACAAGTCATGCCTTTTCGAGATGAGTGATGGGCTTTGAAGATATTAGTCGCAACGCTTGCCAATGGCTAAAGTGATGGCCATCTCTAATAAGGAATACGTCATGAGTCCGGTCGAGCTGTTGAGTCATTGGTCGTTTGGCGGTGTGGACTGGCTGGTGATCGGCGTGGCGATTGCCCTGGCGTATATCGTGTTCGGCATTGCAGGCTTTGGTACCGCATTGGTGGCGGGGCCGATCCTGATTCTGTTCATGCCGCTGTCGAAGATCATCCCCTTGCTGGTGCTGCTGGATTTTGTCGCGGCCTTCGGCAACCTTCTGCAATCGCGCCGGGATGTGGTGAAACCGGAGTTGTTCAGGCTACTGCCGTGCATGGCGATTGGCTGCACCCTTGGGGTGATCTTCCTGCTCAACCTGCACTCTGATTTATTGCTGCTGTTGATGGGGCTGTTTATCAGCGCCTATGCGATCTACAGCCTGGCGGTGAAGGCCAAGCCCACGCAGATGGCAGCCGGCTGGGCGATTCCCATGGGGGTTGTCGGCGGGCTGTTTGGCGCGTTGTTTGGCAGTGGCGGCTTTCTGTATGCGATCTACCTCAACAGCCGATTGCCCAAGGATGGCGCGCGGGCGACCCAGAGTGCGTTGATCAGTTGCAGCACGGTGGTGCGCCTGAGCCTGTTTCTGATCGCGGGCGTGTATGCCGAGCTACCCTTGTTGATGTTGGCGGTGTGCCTGTTGCCGGCCATGGCGCTCGGGCTGTGGGCGGGGCGGCGGTTGACCCTGCGCATGTCCCGCGAGGCGTTTGTGCGGTTGGTGACCTGGCTGGTGCTGGCCAGTGGCATTGCCTTGATTGCCCGTTACTTGAGTACTTGACCTGATTGTTTCAGGGATTAAGCTGCCAGCCTTCAGGGCTTCTTCGCGAGCAAGCCCGCTCCCACATTTGGAACGCATTCCCCCTGTGGGAGCGGGCTTGCTCGCGAAGGCGCCAGTAGCCACGCCGCAGGACTCCCATGAATTCCCAAAGCATCCTTGTCCCGAAAATCTCCACGCTACCCGTCCACGAACCCCGCGCCCGGGCGATCGTGCGCTGGCTGGTGCGCAAGAACATCGTCAAGGAAGAACTCACCACCTGCGGACGCACCGGCAACCGCATGGGCTATGCCCTGGCCGACGGTGCCCGCGCCGTGGTGCTGCACCCCGACGCGCTGCCGTTCAACGAGCCGATCAACGGCCTGGAGATCATCTACAAGCGCTGCATCTACACCCCGGCCAAAGGCTTCCTGGAAGAGGCCGGCTGTCCCGAGTGCCTGAAGGAAGTCGGCGAAGCCCTGTTCGAAAGCCTGGAAGACTGGATGCCCGGCCACACCGATAACTTCACCTGCCCGCTGTGTGGGCATGAGGACGACATCAACGGTTTCCTGTTCCTGCAGGAATGCGGCTTTTCCAACCTGGGATTCATCTTCAATAACTGGGCGGAGGCGGGGTTCAAGCAGAGTTTTATCGACGAATTTGCCGACTGGCTGGACCAGAAGATGAGTTGGGTCAAAGTCGAACTTTAATTCGATGTGAGCGTTCCCACGCAGAGCGTGGGAACGCTCAGTGCTGCAAAAATCATCCATCTATCAGTATTACCAAGTTTGTCAGAGTTTTACATTGAACCCGAGGGGGTGTCTGACTATAATGGCGCGCTTCCATTTTCCCGCTCGGGAGCCCCCGCGATGCTGCGTATCAGCCAAGAAGCTCTGACATTCGACGACATTCTCCTAGTGCCCGGTTATTCCGAGGTGCTTCCTAACGAAGTCAGTCTCAAGACCCGCCTAACCCGTGGCATCGAGCTGAATATTCCTCTGGTTTCCGCTGCCATGGACACCGTCACTGAAGCCCGTTTGGCAATCGCCATGGCTCAGGAAGGCGGCATCGGCATCATCCACAAGAACATGACCATCGAGCAGCAAGCTGCCGAAGTTCGCAAGGTCAAGCGTTACGAAGCCGGTGTGGTCAAGGACCCGATCACCATCGAGGCCGATGCCACCGTTCGTGACCTGTTCGACCTGACCCGCCTGCACAACATCTCCGGCGTTCCGGTGCTGCACGATGGCGACCTGGTCGGCATCGTCACTTCCCGTGACGTGCGTTTCGAGAACCGTCTTGAAGTCACCGTCCGTGAAGTGATGACGCCTAAAGAGCGCCTCGTTACTGTCAAGGAAGGCGCCGACAAGAACGATGTGCGCGAGCTGCTGCACAAGCACCGCATCGAACGCGTACTGATCGTCGACGACAAATTCGCCCTCAAGGGCATGATGACCGTCAACGACATCGAAAAAGCCAAGGCTTACCCGCTGGCCAGCAAGGACGATCAAGGTCGTCTGCGCGTAGGCGCTGCGGTCGGTACCGGCAAAGACACCGGTGACCGTGTAGCGGCCCTGGTGGCTGCCGGTGTTGACGTGGTGGTGGTCGACACTGCCCACGGTCACTCCAAAGGCGTGATCGACCGCGTTCGCTGGGTCAAACAGAATTTCCCTGACGTGCAAGTGATCGGCGGCAACATTGCCACCGGCGCTGCCGCCAAGGCCCTGGCCGAAGCCGGTGCTGATGCGGTCAAGGTCGGTATCGGCCCTGGCTCGATCTGCACCACCCGTATCGTTGCAGGTGTAGGTGTGCCGCAAATCAGCGCCATCGCCAACGTCGCCGCGGCCCTTGAAGGCACTGGCGTACCGTTGATCGCCGACGGCGGCATCCGTTTCTCCGGTGACCTGTCCAAGGCCATCGTCGCCGGTGCTTCCTGCGTGATGATGGGCTCGATGTTCGCCGGTACTGAAGAAGCGCCGGGCGAGATCGAACTGTTCCAGGGTCGTTCGTACAAGGCTTACCGCGGCATGGGCTCCCTGGGCGCCATGTCCCAGGCTCAAGGCTCTTCCGACCGCTACTTCCAGGACTCCTCCGCGGGCGCCGAGAAGCTGGTACCGGAAGGCATTGAAGGGCGTGTTCCGTACAAGGGCACCCTGAGCGCCATCATCCATCAACTGATGGGCGGCCTGCGTTCCTCGATGGGCTACACCGGCAGCGCCGACATCGAAGAAATGCGCACCAAGCCTGAGTTCGTGCGGATCACCGGTGCCGGCATGGCCGAGTCCCACGTCCACGACGTACAGATCACCAAGGAAGCGCCAAACTACCGCGTAGGTTGATGCTTCCAGCAAATAGTTAAGTAACCGGGGCTGTCTTATTCAGCCCCGAGTTGTTTCTGATTCATTAGACGAGACTGATCTCATGGCCCTCGACATTCACGCCCACCGCATCCTGATCCTCGACTTCGGTTCCCAGTACACTCAGCTGATCGCCCGCCGCGTGCGTGAAATCGGCGTGTACTGCGAACTGCATCCGTTCGACATGGACGACGAAGCGATTCGCGAATTCGCTCCAAAAGGCGTCATTCTCGCCGGCGGCCCCGAGTCCGTGCACGAAGCCAACAGCCCGCGTTGCCCGCAGGCGGTGTTTGACCTGGGCGTGCCGGTCTTCGGTATCTGCTACGGCATGCAGACCATGGCCGAGCAACTGGGCGGCAAGGTTGAAGGTTCCGAGCTGCGTGAGTTCGGTTACGCCCGTGTCGACGTGGTCGGCAAGAGCCGCCTGCTGGACGGCATCGAAGACCACATCGACGCCGACGGCCTGTTTGGCCTCGACGTATGGATGAGCCACGGTGACAAGGTCACCCGGATGCCGGAAGACTTCCACATCCTGGCCAGCACCCCGAGCTGCCCGATTGCCGGCATGTTCAACGACGAGCGCGGCTACTACGGCGTGCAGTTCCACCCGGAAGTGACCCACACCAAGCAAGGCGGTCGCATCCTGTCGCGCTTTATCCTCGACATCTGCCAGTGCGAAGCCCTGTGGACCCCGTCGAAGATCGCTGAAGACGCCATCGCCAACGTACGTGCCCAGGTCGGCACCGACAACGTCCTGCTGGGCCTGTCCGGCGGCGTTGACTCCTCCGTGGTTGCGGCGCTGCTGCACAAGGCCATCGGCGACCAACTGACCTGCGTCTTCGTCGACAACGGCCTGCTGCGCCTGCACGAAGGCGAGCAAGTGATGGCCATGTTCGCCGAGAACATGGGCGTCAAGGTGATCCGCGCCAACGCTGAAGATCAGTTCCTGAACAACCTGGCCGGCGAGTCCGACCCGGAGAAGAAGCGCAAGATCATCGGTCGCACCTTCATCGACGTATTCGATGCCCAGTCCAACAAACTGGACAACATCAAGTACCTCGCCCAGGGCACCATCTACCCGGACGTGATCGAATCGGCCGGCGCCAAGAGCGGCAAGGCCCACGTGATCAAGTCCCACCACAACGTGGGCGGCCTGCCTGAGGAAATGAACCTCAAGCTGGTAGAGCCACTGCGCGAACTGTTCAAGGACGAAGTCCGTCGTCTGGGCCTCGAACTCGGCCTGCCGTACGACATGGTCTACCGCCACCCATTCCCGGGCCCGGGCCTGGGCGTGCGGATCCTCGGTGAAGTGAAGAAAGAATACGCCGACCTGCTGCGTCGCGCCGACCACATCTTCATCGAAGAACTGCGCAAGGCCGACTGGTATCACAAGGTCAGCCAGGCGTTCGTAGTGTTCCAGCCGGTGAAATCGGTTGGCGTGGTCGGCGATGGCCGTCGTTACGCCTGGGTTGTTGCCCTGCGTGCGGTGGAAACCATCGACTTCATGACCGCCCGTTGGGCACACCTGCCGTACGAACTGCTGGAGACGGTCAGCGGCCGTATCATCAATGAGATCGAAGGTATTTCGCGCGTGACTTATGACGTGTCGAGCAAGCCGCCGGCGACCATTGAGTGGGAATGATCCTGCCGTAGCAGGTGAGCGCTGAATAACAAAACCCCGGCCTGGTGCCGGGGTTTTGTGTTTCTGGCGTTTGTCTACCGCCGCGCAATATCCGAAAAGTAAAACTTATCCAGCGTATGCCGCGACTCGGTGTACTCGAACTGCCGTCCATCCTGCAAAAACGTCTGGTTGCTCACCACGATCACATGGCTCTGACCTTCGAGGTCCAGGTGTGTCTGATCGTCCTTTCCCCGCGGCAGCGCTTCGATAGTGCGCTGGGCATAGCTGATCTGCAGCTGCAAGGTCTGTTCGATAAACGCATAGATCGACTGCTCGGCAATCTCCCGATCCAGCCCCGGTATCAGGTCGGCGACGAAGTGGTTGATGTCGAGAATCACCCGTTTGCCATCGATCCGCCGCACCCGTTTGACCCGGGTTATCAGGCTGCCGGCTTCGGCTTCGATGTGTTGCATCAGCGGGCCTTCCAGGGGGAATTGGCTGAACTCCACCACTTCGGTGCTGACATCATCGCCTAGGGCGGCATGGGTCTCGCGAAAGCTGACGATACCGCCGAGCTGGAACTCGATGGGGTTGGGTGACAGCACGAAGGTGCCCTTGCCGTGGATCTTTTGCGCGAAGCCGCGCTCCTGCAATTGCTCGATCGCCCGGCGTACCGTGCCACGGCTGGCCTGGTAGGCGTCCATCAGTTCGGTTTCGGAGGGCAGGCGCGTGCCGCGTTGCAGGCGTTCGGTGGTGATGCTGGCAAGCAGATCGGTATAGATCTGGTTGTATTTACTCATGGGGAAGGGCTCTGTGCCGCGTTGGCGTTCAAGGCAGGAACCTTAGTGGCAGCGATGGGGTTTGTCCATGCAACCCATTGTAGAACTCGGAAATTTCTGACTCAAAAAACAGAAAATTAATCATTTTCAAACTCGTACATACGAGTTATTGCTTTAACTCGTACAGACGAGTACTTTTGGCTTCGGCGTGCTGCCTATGACCGCCCAATAAAAAAAACCAGAGTGGATACCAAGCATGAGCCACGACTATCCGAATATTGCCCGCGAGATTCTCAAGAACCTCGGCGGCAGCGACAACCTTGAGCAAGCTGCCCACTGCGTGACCCGCTTGCGCCTGGCCCTCAAGGACCCGAGCCTGGCCAACAGCGGCGAGCTGAACCAGGTCGACCTGGTCAAGGGTTCGTTCTTCACCGGCGGCCTGTTCCAGATCGTGATCGGCCCCGGCGAAGTGGAAAAGGTCTACGCCGCCCTGCGCGAGCAAACGGGCCTCGCCGCGTCGACCATCGCGGACGTGAAACAGAAAAGCGCCGACAAAATAAACCCGATGCAGCGCCTGGTGCGGGTGTTCTCCGATGTGTTCATGCCGATTTTGCCGGCGCTGATCATTGCCGGTTTGCTCATGGGGGTGAACAACCTGATGGGCGCCAAGGGCATGTTCATCGCGGACAAGACCCTGCTCGACGCCTATCCGAACCTGGATGGCCTGTGGAGCCTGATCAACCTGATGGCCAACACCTCGTTCGTTTTCCTGCCGGCGCTGGTGGGCTGGTCGGCGGCCAAGCGCTTTGGTGGCAGTGAAATCCTCGGCATTGTCCTCGGCCTGATGCTGGTGCACCCCGATCTGCTCAACGCCTGGAACTACGGCAAGGCGGTCGCCGGCCTCGACGGCCAGAGCCTGCCGTACTTCGATATTTTCGGCTGGTTCAAGATCGAGAAGGTCGGCTACCAGGGCCAGATCCTGCCGATCCTGCTGGCCGCCTACGTGATGAGCGTGATTGAGAAATGGCTGCGGGCACGGGTGCCGAATGCCATTCAGTTGCTGGTGGTGCCGATCACTACCATCGTCGTCACCGGCGTACTGGCGCTGGCGATCATCGGCCCGGTGACCCGTCACCTCGGCATCCTGATCACTGAAGGTGTGGTCACCCTGTTTGACCTGGCGCCGATGGTCGGCGGCGCAATCTTCGGCCTGCTGTATGCACCGCTGGTGATCACCGGCATGCACCACATGTTCCTCGCCGTGGACCTGCAACTGATCTCCACCCAGGGCGGCACCTTTATCTGGCCGATGATCGTCATGTCCAACCTGGCCCAGGGCAGCGCGGCGCTCGGCGTGTTCTACATGAGCCGCAATGCGCGGGACAAGAGCATGGCGTCCACCTCGGCGATTTCCGCCTACTTCGGCATCACCGAGCCGGCGATGTTCGGGGTCAACCTGCGCTTCAAGTTTCCGTTCTACGCGGCGCTGACCGGCTCGGCGCTGGGCAGTATTTTCCTCTCGCTGAACAAGGTGCAGGCCTCGGCGATTGGCGTGGGTGGCTTGCCCGGGTTCATCTCGATCATCCCGCAGTACATCCCAAGTTTTGTCATCGGCATGGTCGTCGCGATTGTCGTACCGTTTGTTTTGACCTGTGTGTTGAGCATGAAAATTGTCCGGCCTGGCTACCGGGTCGCCTGATCTACCGCTATCGCAGGCAAGCCAGCTCCCACAGTTGATCGCATTTCCAGATTGAAGGAACCCGTCATGCAAAACTGGCAACATTCGGTGATCTACCAGATCTACCCCAAAAGCTTCCACAGCCACGCGGGTAACGCCACCGGTGACCTGCTGGGCATCGTGGACAAGCTCGATTACCTGAAGTGGCTGGGCGTCGACTGCCTGTGGATCACCCCGTTCCTGCGTTCGCCCCAGCGCGACAACGGCTACGACATCAGTGACTACTACGCCATCGACCCGAGCTACGGGACCATGGCCGATTGCGACCTGCTGATCAGCGAAGCCGCCAAGCGCGGCATCACGCTGATGCTCGACATCGTGGTCAACCACACCTCCATCGAACACGAGTGGTTCCAGCAGGCCCGCAGCAGCCTCGACAACCCGTACCGCGACTTCTACATCTGGCGCGACCAGCCGAACAACTGGGAATCCAAGTTCGGCGGCTCGGCCTGGGAATACGAGGCGCAGACCGGCCAGTACTTCCTGCACCTGTTCGACCACACCCAGGCCGACCTGAACTGGGACAACCCCAAGGTGCGCGCCGAAGTGTTCAAGCTGATGCGCTTCTGGCGCGACAAGGGCGTGGGCGGTTTCCGCCTGGACGTGATCAACCTGATCTCCAAGCCGGCGGATTTTCCGGAAGACAACAGCGACGGTCGGCGCTTCTACACCGACGGCCCGAACGTGCATGAATACCTGAAGGAAATGCACCGCGAAGTGTTCGAGGGGCATGACCTGATCAACGTCGGCGAGATGTCGTCCACCAGCCTTGAGCACTGCATTCGTTATTCGAATCCACAGTCGAAAGAGCTGTCGATGACCTTCAACTTTCACCACCTGAAAGTCGACTATCCGAACCTGCAGAAGTGGGTCGCGGCCGACTTCGACTTCCTGCAACTCAAGCAGATTCTGTCCGACTGGCAACTCGGCATGCAGGCCGGTGGCGGCTGGAATGCGCTGTTCTGGTGTAACCACGACCAGCCGCGGGTGGTCTCGCGTTTTGGTGACGACGGCGAGCACCGCGTGGTCTCGGCGAAGATGCTCGCCACTGCGTTGCACTTCCTCCAGGGCACGCCTTTCGTGTACCAGGGCGAAGAGTTGGGCATGACCAATCCGGGCTTCGACACCATCGACCAATACCGGGATGTCGAGACGCTGAACATCTATCGGCTCAAGCGTGAGGCCGGTGAGTCCGAGGCATCGAGCATGGCGGCGATCATGCAGAAGTCCCGCGATAACAGCCGCACACCGATGCAATGGAATGCCGAGCAAAACGCTGGCTTCAGTCGCGGCGAACCGTGGATCGGCATCCCGGCCAACGCCGCGCAGATCAACGTGCAAAGCGAGCTGGATGACCCGCAATCGGTACTGCATCACTACCGTGCGCTGATCAAGCTGCGTCGGCATGAGCCGCTGATTCAGGAAGGCGTTTATCGCCAACTGCTGCCGCAGCACACCCAGGTCTGGGCGTACCTGCGCGAAGGCCACGGCGAACGCCTGCTGGTGCTGAACAACTTCTACGGTACGCCCTGCCAGATCGAACTGCCCGATGGCCTGCTGACGGCGGCGAGTGAGCAACGCCTGCTGATCAGCAACTACGACGACTGCCCACAGCGCTCGAGCCAGGTCTCGCTGCGCCCGTATGAATCGTTTGTGCTGCACCTCAAGGACTGAGACCCGCTTTACCCCCGGCGTGGGAGAGCCGGGGCGCTTAAAAAAACATAATAAAAATATCGGAGTGCTTCATGAAAACAACAATAAAGCTGGGCCTCGTTGCATCCTGCCTGACCTTGCCGATGGCAGCCCAGGCGTTGGAATTTGCCGGCTACTTGCGTAGCGGTGCGGGGACTTCAACCGGCAGTGGCAAGCAGCAGTGCTTCCAGTTGCCGGGTGCACAATCCAAATACCGTCTGGGCAACGAATGCGAGCAGTACGCCGAACTCGAATTGCGCCAGGACCTGCTGACCCTCGACGACGGCTCGGTGTTCAGCGTCGACGCCATGGCTTCGCTGTACAACAAGTACGACCGGGCGCTGAAGTTCCAGGGCGAAGACAACGGCTCGGCACGCATGCCGCAGATGTATGCGCAGTGGTCGAACATCCCCAGCCTCAACGGCGGTTCGCTGTGGGCCGGCCGGCGCTACTACAAACGAAACGACATCCATATCTCCGACTTCTACTACTGGAACCAGAGCGCCACGGGCGGCGGTATCGAGGACGTGAAAATCGGCGACCTGAAATACAGCTACGCGCTTTCCCGCAAGGACAACCTGTATCAGAAGGAATACGCCACCCGTCACGACTTCAACGTGGCCGGCTTCAAGACCAATCCCGGCGGCGAGCTGGAACTGGGCTTGAGCTACATCGAAAAAGCCGGTGGCCGTGACACCAACAGCGGCTGGGCCATTACCGCCCAGCATGTGCAGAAACCCTTCCTCGGCGGGCGCAACAAATTTGCCCTGCAGTACGGCGAAGGCCCCGGCACCGGCCTCGGTTATACCGGCGATACCTTCCTCGATAAAAGCAGCAAGAGCTACCGCGCAGTGGAGTTCTTCGACTGGCAAGTGACGCCACGGTTGGGCGGGCAGATCGAGGCCGTGTACCAGAAGGATATTCGCCCGGGCAGCCAGGATCAGACCTGGATGTCGCTGGGCGTGCGCCCGGCCTATGCGATTTCCGAACAGTTCAAGCTGGTCACCGAACTCGGTCATGATCAGGTCGAGGCTACCGGTGGCACGCGCAAGCTGAGCAAATTTACGTTCGCCCCGACCTGGTCGCCCAAAGGCCCGGATTTCTGGGCACGACCGGAAGTGCGCCTGTATTACACCTACGCGACCTGGAACGAAGCGGCCAAGCGTGCGGCCAATGAACTGGCGGCAGGTTCGGCGTTGTCCGACACCGGCAGTTATGGCTCGGCGTTGCATGGCTCCAACTTTGGTGTGCAGGTTGAGTACTGGTGGAAATAAAGCCGTCGATGCCCAATGATTTTTACAGAACCAAACAGCAGGTGAAGTCATGACCACAACCCAATCCCTGGAATTGCTGGCGCCATTGTCCGGGGTGCTGCTCGCCCTGGACCAGGTGCCTGATCCGGTGTTCTCCAGTCGCCTGATCGGCGATGGCCTGTGCATCGATCCGACCTCGCAGACCCTCTGCGCGCCACTGGCCGGGGTGATCAGCAATATCCAGGACAGTGGTCATGCGGTGAGCATCACCGATGACAACGGCGTCCAGGTGCTGATGCACATCGGCCTGGACACCGTGAACCTGGCGGGCAAGGGTTTCACCCGATTGGTCGAGGAAGGCCAGCGGGTGGAAGCCGGGCAACCGCTGATTGAATTCGATGCCGACTACGTGGCGCTCAATGCCCGTAGTTTGCTGACCCTGATGCTGGTGGTCAGTGGCGAGCCCTTCAAGCTGCTGACGCCCGAGCAGGGCCTGGTAGACGTGGGGCAGCCACTGCTGCGAGTCACGCCGCAAGCCGTTGCCGACGAGGTGAAAGACGAGGAGGGTGACGCCCTGTTCTCCAGGCCACTGACCTTGCCCAACGCCAACGGCCTGCATGCGCGCCCGGCGGCGGTGCTGGCGCAGGCGGCCAAAGGCTTCAAGGCGAGTATTTACCTGCACAAGCAAACCGAGAGCGCCAACGCCAAGTCGCTGGTACGGATCATGGCATTGCAAACGGTGCAGGGTGACACCTTGCAAGTCAGCGCGGCTGGCGAGGATGCCGAAGCGGCGATCCAGGCGCTGGTGACCTTGCTGGCCGAAGGCTGCGGCGAAACCGTCGCGGCTCCTCAACCTGGCGCTGCACCCGTGGCGCCTGATTCATCGGCGACCTTGCTGCGCGGCGTGTGCGCCTCGCCCGGTTCGGCGTTCGGCCAGGTGGTGCAGGTCAAGGAGCCGGCACTGACGTTCGTAGAGACCGGCAAAGGTGAAGCGCTGGAACGTGCGGCCCTGACCCATGCCCTGAACAACGCCAATCAGGCGCTGCAAGCCCTGCAGGAAAAGGCCGTCGGCACTGCCCAGTCCGAGATCTTCCGCGCCCATCAGGAGTTGCTGGACGATCCGGCCCTGCTGGAACAAACCCGCGACCTGCTGGACCAGGGCAAGAGCGCGGCCTTCGCCTGGAACAGCGCCACCGAGGCCACCGCCACGCTCTTCCAGGGCCTGGGCAACGCCTTGCTTGCCGAGCGCGCTGCCGACCTGGCAGACGTTGGCCAGCGGGTACTGAAATTGATCCTCGGGGTTCAGGACAGCGCCTGGGATTTGCCGGAGCAGGCAATCCTGATTGCCGAACAACTGACCCCCTCGCAAACCGCCAGCCTCGACACGCGCAAGGTGCTGGGTTTTGTGACGGTGGGCGGCGGCGCTACCAGCCACGTCGCAATTCTCGCCCGCGCCCTTGGCTTGCCGGCCATCTGCGGGTTGCCGGCGCAGGTGCTGGAACTGGCCAACGGCAAGCAAGTGCTGCTGGATGCCGACAAGGGCGAGTTGCACCTGGACCCGGACCTGGCCGAGATCGAACACTTGCAAGCCAGCCGCCAACAACAAGTGCTGCGCCGCCAGCGGGAAGTGGAGCAGGCGTCGTTGCCCGCCACGACCCGCGACGGTCATCACGTCGAAGTGACGGCCAACGTCGCATCGTTGCAGGAGGTGGAGCAGGCATTGTCCCTGGGGGGCGAAGGCGTTGGTTTGCTGCGTTCCGAGTTCCTCTACCTGGACCGCAACCGCGCGCCGAGCCCCGAGGAGCAGGCGGGCACCTACAGCGCCATCGCCCGTGCATTGGGGCCGCAGCGCAATCTGGTGGTGCGCACCCTCGACGTTGGTGGCGACAAGCCGTTGGCCTATGTGCCGATGGACAGCGAGACCAACCCGTTCCTTGGCCTGCGCGGGATTCGCCTGTGCCTGGAGCGCCCGGAACTGTTGCGTGAACAATTCCGTGCAATTCTCGCCAGTGCCGGTTTCGCCCGTTTGCACATCATGTTGCCGATGGTCAGCCTGCTCTCGGAGCTGCGCCTGGCGCGGCAGATTCTTGAAGAGGAGGCGCTGGCCCTGGGGCTGACGGAACTGCCGAAGCTGGGAATCATGATCGAAGTGCCATCGGCGGCATTGATGGCCGATCTGTTTGCGCCGGAGGTGGATTTCTTCTCCATCGGCACCAACGACCTGACCCAATACACCCTGGCCATGGACCGCGATCACCCGCGCCTCGCCAGCCAGGCCGACAGCTTTCACCCGGCGGTGCTGCGCCTGATCGCCGCCACCGTCAAGGCGGCCCATGCCCATGGCAAGTGGGTCGGCGTGTGTGGGGCGTTGGCGTCTGAAGCGCTGGCGGTGCCGGTGCTGATCGGGCTGGGGGTGGATGAGTTGTCGGTCAGCGTGCCGCTGATCCCGACCATCAAGGCTACCGTGCGCGAGCTGGACCTGGCGGACTGCCAATCCATCGCCCGCCAGGTGCTGGGCCTGGAAGAAGCGTCGCAGGTTCGCGAGGCGTTACGCCTGTATCACGCGGCTACCGTTGAAACCTCATTGGTTGTGGAGAACTGACATGTTCGAGAAATTTCAGCGGGCGTTCTGGAAGGCCCTGACGCCGGATCTGGTGCTTGAAGCGCCGCAGGCAGCTCCAGTGAGCGAAACACTGTTGGCCCCGGCAGTGCTGAATGCGCTGGGCGGCGCGGAGAATCTCAAGTCGCAGCAGCGGGTAGCACTGACCCGAGTGCGGGTGCAGTTGCAGGATGTGGGGCGGTTGGATGCACAGGCGCTCAAGGCGGCAGGCGTGCCGGGCGTGATGGTGTTGGCGGGTGGGGTGGTGCACCTGCTTACCGGCCTGAACACCGCTCTATAAGACGACGAAGATCAAATGTGGGAGCGGGCTTGCTCGCGAAGGCGGTGTGTCAGTCAATACATGTGCTGGCTGAACCACCGCCTTCGCGAGCAAGCCCGCTCCCACATTGGTTTTGTGGTGTTTGGATAATCGGGGGATTACAGCGGCGGGGTTTCTTCCGTCGGCTTGGTCTTGTCCACACCCGGCACATGCAGGTTGCCTTCGACCACCTGGTTGCCTTCCAGCTGCGGCTGCGTCACCCACGTCAGAATGTCGTAGTAACGCCGGATGTTCGCCACAAAATGCACGGGCTCACCGCCACGGGCATAGCCATAACGCGTCTTGCTGTACCACTGCTTCTGCGACAGGCGCGGCAGCATCTTCTTCACGTCCAGCCACTTGTTCGGGTTCAGGCCTTCTTTTTCGGCCAGCTTGCGCGCGTCGTCCAAATGCCCGGTGCCGACGTTGTACGCCGCCAGGGCAAACCAGGTGCGGTCCGGCTCGGCAATCTTGTCGTCCAGCTCATCCTTGATCTTGGCCAGGTACTTGGCGCCGCCCATGATGCTCTGCTTGGCGTCCAGGCGGTTGGACACGCCCATGGCCTGCGCCGTGTTCTGGGTCAGCATCATCAGGCCGCGCACGCCGGTCTTGGAGGTCACCGCCGGCTGCCAGAGTGATTCCTGGTAGCCGATGGCCGCCAGCAGGCGCCAGTCGACCTTTTCTTCCTTGGCATAGGCCCGGAAGTGTTTCTCGTATTTGGGCAGGCGCTGCTGCAGATGCTGGGCGAAGGTGTAGGCGCCCATGTAGCCGAGTACATCGACGTGCCCGTAATAGCGATCTTTCAGGCGTTGCAGCGTGCCGTTCTTTTCCACCTTGTCGAGGTAGTTGTTGACCTCGTTGAGCAGGCTGTTGTCTTCACCGGCGGCGACCGCCCAGGCCTGATGGCTGGCGTCACCGAGGTCAAAGGCCACCCGCACGTTGGGGAAGTACACCTGGTTCATCGCCACTTCGTTGGAGTCCACCAGGGTCAGGTCGATCTGGCCCTCATCCACCATGCGCAGCAGGTCGACCACCTCAACGGCGTCGGACTCTTCGTATTCAATTCCGGGAAACTGTTTTTTCAGCTGCGCCAGTTGCTCGGCGTGGGTGCTGCCCTTGAGCACCATGATCTTCTTGCCCACCAGGTCTGCCGCGGTGGTCGGCCGGGACTGGCCGTTGCGGTAGATGATCTGCGGGGTCACTTCCAGATAAGGGTGGGAGAAACGCACTTGCTGGCGACGCTGCTCACTGCTGACCAGGCCGGCGGCGGCCAGTACCGGGCCGTTGGGTTTGCCGATCTGCGAGAACAGGTCATCCAGGTTGTCGGCCGCCTCGATCTCGAGCTTTACCCCCAACTCGTCGGCAAAACGTTTTACCAGTTCGTATTCGAAGCCGGTTTCGCCGTTACGGTCCTGGAAATAAGTGGCCGGACTGTTTCGGGTGACCACCCGCAATACGCCATCCTCCTTGATTCGCTCGAGCGTGTTGGGTTTATCCACACACGCACTGAGCAGCAGGAAGAGTCCGGTAACGAAGAGCCATTTGGCGCATCGCGGGCGTAAAGCAGTAGGGGAGAACATCTGCGCAGTATACGCAAAGGACCCTCGGCGCCATATCTCGACAGCGGGGCACTTGTCTGCTAGCGCCCGTAAACCTTGGCTGCAGCCCGCAGAAACGGGGCTTGGCAGCCGATTGTGACGGTTAAAATAACTGCCCGGAATAGCCTATATGGCCATATGATATCGTGCGATTTATGCCAACTGACGTCCGGCTGCGGCCACTGGTGCCGTTTCGGGTGCCGTTGGCGACGGTTTACGCTAGAATGCACGGCCTCAAAGCACACCCCCTTCCCGAGGCTGTCCCGAAGATGTTGATCCTGCGCGGCGCTCCTGCCCTTTCTGCCTTTCGCCACAGCAAACTCCTTGAGCAACTGAGCCAGAAGGTACCTTCTGTCAGTGGCTTGTATGCTGAATTTGCTCACTTCGCCGACGTTACTGGCGTTTTGACCGCCGACGAACAGCAAGTGCTGGCGCGCCTTCTGAAGTACGGTCCCAGCGTTCCTGTCCAAGAGCCTAACGGCCGCTTGTTCCTGGTCCTGCCACGGTTCGGCACCATCTCGCCCTGGTCGAGCAAGGCCAGCGACATCGCCCGCAACTGCGGCCTGGACAAAATCCAGCGCCTGGAACGCGGGATTGCCTTCTATGTAGCAGGCCAGTTCAGCGAGGCCGAGGCCGAGCTGATCGCCAGCAGCCTGCACGATCGCATGACCCAGATCATCGTCAGCCAGCTGGAACAGGCCGCCGGTCTGTTCAGCCACGCCGAACCCAAGCCGCTGACCGCGATTGACGTGCTCGGTGGTGGCCGTGCCGCCCTGGAAACCGCCAACACCGAGCTGGGCCTGGCCCTGGCCGAAGACGAAATTGACTACCTGGTCAACGCCTTCATCGGCCTGAAGCGCAACCCGCACGACATCGAACTGATGATGTTCGCCCAGGCGAACTCCGAGCACTGCCGCCACAAGATCTTCAACGCCAGTTGGGACATCGACGGCCAGAGCCAGGAAAAAAGCCTGTTCGGCATGATCAAGAACACCTACGTGATGCACAGCGAAGGCGTTCTGTCGGCTTATAAGGACAACGCTTCGGTCATCGTCGGCTCCGTCGCCGGCCGTTTCTTCCCGGACCCTGAAACCCGCCAGTACGGCGCGGTGCAGGAGCCGGTGCATATCCTGATGAAAGTCGAGACTCACAACCACCCGACCGCGATTGCCCCGTTCCCGGGCGCAGCCACCGGTTCCGGCGGCGAGATTCGCGACGAAGGTGCAACCGGTCGTGGCGCCAAGCCAAAGGCTGGCCTCACCGGCTTCACCGTGTCCAACCTGCAGATCCCGGGCTTCGAACAGCCGTGGGAAGTGCCGTACGGCAAGCCTGAGCGCATCGTCACCGCGCTGGACATCATGATCGAAGGCCCGCTGGGCGGCGCCGCGTTCAACAACGAATTCGGGCGTCCGGCCCTGACCGGTTACTTCCGTACTTTCGAGCAATCCATCACCACCCCCCGTGGCGATGAAGTGCGCGGTTACCACAAGCCAATCATGTTGGCCGGCGGCATGGGCAACATCCGCGCCGAACACGTACAGAAAGGCGAGATTCTGGTCGGCTCCAAGCTGATCGTCCTCGGTGGCCCGGCGATGCTGATCGGCCTGGGCGGCGGCGCCGCTTCCTCCATGGCCACCGGCACCAGCTCGGCCGACCTGGACTTCGCTTCCGTACAGCGCGAAAACCCTGAGATGGAACGCCGTTGCCAGGAAGTCATCGACCGTTGCTGGCAACTGGGTGACAAGAACCCCATCAGCTTCATCCACGACGTCGGCGCGGGTGGTTTGTCCAACGCCTTCCCGGAACTGGTCAACGATGGCGACCGTGGCGGCCGTTTCGAACTGCGCAACATTCCAAACGACGAGCCGGGCATGGCCCCGCACGAAATCTGGAGCAACGAATCCCAGGAACGTTACGTGTTGGCGGTAGGTCCTGCAGACTTCGAACGCTTCCAGGCGATTTGCGAGCGCGAGCGCTGCCCGTTTGCGGTAGTCGGCGAAGCCACTGCCGAGCCGCAACTGACGGTCACCGACAGCCACTTCGGCAACAGCCCGGTGGACATGCCGCTGGAAGTGCTGCTGGGCAAAGCCCCGCGCATGCACCGTTCGGCCGTGCGTGAAAACGAACTGGGCGACGATTTCGATCCATCGACCCTGGCCATCGCCGACTGCGTGGAGCGCGTCCTGCACCACCCGGCCGTTGCCAGCAAAAGCTTCCTGATCACCATCGGCGACCGCACCATCACTGGTCTGGTTGCCCGTGATCAAATGGTCGGCCCGTGGCAGGTCCCGGTGGCTGACGTTGCCGTCACCGCCACCAGCTTCGACGTGTACACCGGTGAAGCCATGGCCATGGGCGAGCGTACTCCGCTGGCGCTGCTGGACGCCCCGGCGTCGGGCCGCATGGCCATCGGCGAAACCCTGACCAACATCGCGGCTTCGCGTATTGCCAAGATCTCCGACATCAAGCTGTCGGCCAACTGGATGTCCGCTGCCGGTCACCCGGGTGAAGATGCGCGCCTGTACGACACCGTGAAAGCGGTCGGCATGGAGCTGTGCCCTGAGCTGGGCATCACCATTCCGGTGGGCAAGGACTCCATGTCCATGGCCACCCGCTGGAACGATGAAGGCGTGGACAAGAGCGTCACCTCGCCGCTGTCGCTGATCGTTACCGGCTTTGCGCCAGTCACCGACATTCGCCAGACCCTGACCCCGCAACTGCGCATGGACAAGGGCACCACCGACCTGATCCTGATCGACCTCGGTCGCGGCCAGAACCGCATGGGTGCCTCGATCCTTGCCCAGGTGCACGGCAAGCTCGGCAAGCAGGCCCCGGACGTCGACGACGCCGAAGACCTGAAAGCTTTCTTCGCCGTGATCCAGGGCCTGAACGCCGACGGCCACCTGCTGGCTTACCACGACCGTTCCGACGGTGGTTTGCTGACCAGCGCCGTGGAAATGGCCTTCGCCGGTCACTGCGGCCTGAGCCTGAACCTCGATGGCCTGGCAGAAACTTCCGCCGACATCGCAGCAATCCTGTTCAACGAAGAGCTGGGCGCCGTTATCCAGGTTCGCCAGGACGCAACCCCGGACGTACTCGCACAGTTCAGCGCCGCTGGCCTGGGCGACTGCGTGGCCGTGATTGGCCAGCCGATCAACAACGGTGAAATCAACATCGTCTTCAACGGCGAAACCGTGTTTGAAGGCCAGCGCCGCCTGCTGCAACGCCAGTGGGCCGAGACCAGCTACCAGATCCAGCGCCTGCGCGACAACGCCGACTGCGCCGAGCAGGAATTCGACGTGATCCTGGAAGAAGACAACCCGGGCCTGAGCACCAAGCTCAGCTTCGACGTCAACCAGGACATCGCCGCGCCTTACATCAAGAAAGGCATCCGCCCACAAGTTGCCGTACTGCGTGAGCAGGGCGTCAACGGCCAGGTGGAAATGGCGGCAGCGTTCGACCGTGCCGGCTTCAATGCGATCGACGTGCACATGAGCGACATCCTCGCCGGTCGCGTCGACCTCAACGAGTTCAAAGGCCTGGTTGCCTGCGGTGGTTTCTCCTACGGCGACGTACTGGGTGCCGGTGAAGGCTGGGCCAAGTCGGCCCTGTTCAACAGCCGTGCCCGTGACGCGTTCCAGGGCTTCTTCGAGCGTAATGACAGCTTCACCCTGGGTGTGTGCAACGGTTGCCAGATGATGTCCAACCTCAGCGAACTGATCCCGGGCAGCGAGTTCTGGCCGCACTTTGTGCGTAACCGATCCGAGCAGTTCGAAGCGCGGGTTGCGATGGTCCAGGTACAGGAATCCAACTCGATCTTCCTGCAGGGCATGGCCGGTTCGCGCATGCCAATCGCCATCGCCCACGGTGAAGGCCATGCGGAATTCGCCAGCGAAGAAGCACTGCTGGAAGCCGACCTGTCCGGTACTGTGGCCCTGCGTTTCGTCGACAACCACGGCAAGGTCACCGAAGGCTACCCGGCCAACCCGAACGGCTCGCCGCGCGGGATCACCGGGCTGACCAGCCGCGACGGTCGCGTCACCATCATGATGCCGCACCCGGAGCGTGTGTTCCGCGCCGTGCAGAACTCGTGGCGCCCGGAAGAGTGGAACGAAGACGGCGCGTGGATGCGCATGTTCCGTAACGCTCGCGTCTGGGTGAACTAAGGCGGTGTACAAGCTCAGCTTCTTTGTGCCCGACAGCCACGTGGAGACGGTGAAAACCGCCGTCTTCGCAGCCGGCGGCGGGCGCATCGGCAACTACGACAGCTGCGCCTGGCAGGTCCTGGGCCAGGGCCAATTCCGCGCGATGGACGGCAGCCAGCCGTTTATCGGGCAGGTGGGGCAGGTTGAAGTGGTTGAAGAATGGAAGGTTGAGTTGGTGGTGGCGGATGAGTTGATCGTGGCTGTAGTGGCTGCGTTGAAACTGAGCCATCCGTACGAGACACCGGCGTATGAGGTGTGGCAGTTGGCGGATTTTTGATTCGCTGGTTGCAAAACAAGAAACCCGCTGGGCCAGTTTGGTCAGCGGGTTTTTTGTTGCCTGTCACGGCCATTCGCGAGCAAGCCCGCTCCCACATTTGACCGCGTTGCCATGACGGGCACCGATCAAAATGTGGGAGCGGGCTTGCTCGCGAAGAGGCCCTGATGCTCAGCAAAGATTCAGGCTTTTACCCCAACCTCACGGCCACTGACCAACCGCTCCAACGCCTCACCCAACCCCGAAGCCTTGTCACCAATCAGCAAGTGCCAAATCCCACTCTCAAGCTGGCTCACACCCTGGCAACCCAGCGCCGTCAGTTGAGATTCCGACAACACCGAACCATCCCCCAACTCCACCCGCAGCCGCGTCATCGCCACCGCATCCAATTGCAAAACATTGGCCCGACCGCCCAGCGCACTCAGCCATTTCTCGGCCTCATGCACGTTCACCGGCGTGCTCTTCTCAACCGGTGCAGCAGCGACCGGAGTGACTCCAACATACGAAGGCATCGCCAACCGAATCTCATCGGCAATGCTGTCCGCCATCGGCCCGACCACCACCTGCAAACTCCCGCCATTACCCGGTCGAACCACCGCCATCGCACCCAGTGCTTTCAGCTCGGCATCCACCGCCCTGTTGCGATCCACCATGTCCAGCCGCAGACGCGTCGTGCAAGCACCCACGCTCAGCAGATTCCCCGCACCACCCAGCGCCCGAATGTAAGCCCCGGCCCGTTGGTTATCGGTCATGGCCTCGGCCTGCGCGACCTGAATATCCTCGCGCCCCGGCGTCTTCAAATTGAAGCGACGAATGCAGTAATTGAACACGCTGTAGTAGATCACCGCATACGCCAGCCCAACCGGGAATACCAACCAGCCGTTGGTGGATTTACCCCAGCCCAGCACCATGTCGATAAACCCACCGGAGAAGGTAAAGCCCAGGTGAATGTTGAGCATGTTGGTGATCGCCATCGACAACCCGGTCAGCAGCGCATGCACCAGGTACAGGAACGGCGCGAGGAACATGAAGGCGAATTCGATCGGCTCGGTGACCCCGGTCAGGAACGAGGTCAGCGCCATCGACAGGAAAATCCCGCCCATGATCTTGCGCCGCTCCGGCAGTGCATTGCGGTACATCGCCAGGCACGCCGCCGGCAGGCCGAACAGCATTACCGGGAACATGCCGGTCATGAACTGCCCACCTTTCGGGTCGCCGGCAAAATAGCGAGTCAGGTCGCCGGTCACTACCGCGCCGGTCGTCGGGTCGGTGAAGGTGCCGAACACAAACCACGCCATGTTGTTGAGGATATGGTGCAAGCCGGTGACGATCAGCAGGCGGTTGAACACGCCAAACACGAACGCACCAAAACTGCCGCTTTCCATCAGCAGCACGCCGAAGCTGTTGATGCCTTGCTGCACGGGTGGCCAGATCAAACCAAAGATCACCCCCAGCGCCACCGCGGAGAACCCGGTGACGATCGGCACAAACCGTCGCCCACCAAAGAATGCGAGGTACTCCGGCAGCTTGATGTCCTTGAAGCGGTTATACAGCGCACCGGCCATCAAGCCGCTGGCGATGCCCGCGAGCATGCCCATGTTGATGCTGGCGTCCATCACCTTGAGGGTGGAGACCATCACCAGGTAACCGATGGCGCCTGCCAGGCCCGCCGTGCCGTTGTTGTCGCGGGCAAAACCCACGGCAATGCCGATGGCGAAGATCAGCGCCAGGTTGGCGAAGATCGCCTGCCCGGCGTCGTGCATCACCGCGATGTTCAGCAGGTCAGTGTCGCCCAGTCGCAGCAGGAGGCCGGCGATCGGCAGAATCGCGATCGGCAGCATCAGCGCACGGCCCAGGCGTTGCAGCCCTTCGATAAAATATTGGTACACGGCGTGTCTCCCTATTCTTGTTGTTTTCAGCTCAGCGGCCAGTGGTGTTGACAGGCTTGGCGAACGGCTTTGGCGCTGCTCAGGTTAAGCAGGCTTTGGCTCAGTTGCCGGCATTGGGCTGCGTCCAGGTGACGGACACGGTCCTTGATTTCTCCGATCTGCGGCGGGCTGACGGACAGCTCGCTGATGCCCAGACCGATCAGCACCGGCGTGGCCAGCGGATCGGACGCCAGCGCCCCGCACACACCGACCCAGCGCCCATGCTTGGCTGCGCCGATGCACGTCTGGGCGATCAGCCGCAACAGCGCCGGGTGCATGGCATCGACCCGGGCGGCGAGGCCGGCGTGGTCGCGGTCCATGGCGAGGGTGTACTGGGACAGGTCATTGGTGCCGATGGACAGAAAGTCCGCGTGCTCGGCCAGTTGTTCGGCCATCAGCGCCGCCGCGGGCACTTCGATCATCACCCCCAGTTCCGGGCGTTGGGTCAGTTCCAACTCGGCGCACAGTTCATCGAGGCGCTGGCGAATGTGCAGCAGTTCGTCGACTTCGCTGACCATTGGCAGCAGGATGCGGCAACGTTCCAGCGGGCTGACCTGGAGAAGGGCACGCAGTTGCTGGTCCAGCAGTTCCGGGCGTACCTGGGCCATGCGAATGCCCCGCAGGCCCAGCACCGGGTTGGTCTCGAACGGCAGCGGCAGGTAGTCGAGTTGCTTGTCGCCGCCGACGTCGATGGTGCGGATGATCACTGATTTGTCGCCCATGGCATCCAGTACGGCTTGGTAGGCCTGGCGCTGCTCTTGCTCGTCGGGCGCGGTGCGGCGGTCGACGAAGAGAAATTCTGTGCGCAGCAGGCCGACGCCATCGGCGCCATTCTCGAAGGCCAGTTGGGCTTCGACGCTGGAGGCGACATTCGCGGCCACTTCAATACGCACGCCATCCTGAGTGCTGGCGGTGCCTTGAGCCTGCGCGTGCTGCTGTTGGCGCCGCAGTTTCTGTGCATCGCGCAACTGGTGAACCTGGGCGTGGCGCGCATCATCCGGCGTCAGCTCCAGGCGGCCGTTGGCGGCATCCAGCACCACGCGCTGGCCTTGGGGCACATCAAGCAATTCAGTGCCCAGTGCAACCACGCACGGCAAGCCTTTACCCCGCGCCAGAATCGCCACATGAGACGTCGCGCCGCCTTCGGCCATGCAGATACCGGCGGCGTGTTGATTGCTCAGTTGCAGCAGATCCGATGGGGTCAGCTCATGGGCCGAGACGATAGCGCCGGCCGGCAAATCAAAATTCCAGGCCTCGCCGAGCAACGCCCGCAGCACGCGTTGCTGCAAGTCGCGCAGGTCGTTGGCGCGTTCGGCGAACAACGGTTTACCCAGTGCCAGCAGCACCGCGCATTGGGCCTGGATCGCATCACGCCAGGCGTGAGTGGCGGCGCTGCCCTGTTCGATGGCGGCGGTGGCGGCCTCCAGCAACGTAGGGTCTTCCAGCAGGGCCAGGTGGGCGGCGAAGATCTCTTCTTCCTCCACATCCTTGCGCTGACGGGCCTGGTCCAGGGTGTGGCGGATTTCGCTACGCACCTGTTCCAGGGCACTGTCCAGGTGCTGCAGCTGTTCATCCGGGGCGTTGTTGCCCGGGTCCACCGGCAGCTCGATTCCGTTCAGGCGGAACAACGGGCCGCAGACCAACCCCGGCGCGGCACACACGCCTTGCAGTACTCCGGCTTCGGTATTCGCGCGGCGTGGGGCGACGGCCACTGGAGCGTGATGCGCTTCGCCAACTTCCACCGACAGCGCAGCGATCAGTGTTTGCAGCGCCGCTTCACAATCCTTGCCACGACAGGTGACCTGCACCTCGTCCTGCTCACCAATCCCCAGGCCCATCAAGCCGATCAGGCTGTCGCACGAAGCCGACTTGCCAGCGAAATGCAGCTGCGACTGGCTGCTGAATGCCTGTGCGGTCTTGCGGATCAAGGCAGCGGGGCGCGCATGCAGGCCGCCACGATGGGTGATGCGAATAGTCGCGCTGGCTTCGGTGACCGACTCATCAATCACTTTCGCTGCACCGGCCAACCGTGCAACCACATGCAGCAGCGGCTCGCCGACCTTCACTGTTTTCAAGGTGATCGGCCGTAGCTCAAACAACTCGCTATTGGTCAGGATGATCAAGCTGACCAGGCTTTTGCACTGGCGCGCAATCAGGTCCAGGTCAAACTGGACCAGTGCCTGGCCCTTGCTGACCCGCGCACCTTGCTTGACCAGCAGCGCAAAGCCTTCGCCATTCAATTCCACCGTGTCGATGCCCACGTGCATCAGCAATTCAGCGCCATTATCGGCGCGAATGGTCAGCGCATGCCCGGTGCGGGCGACGTGGATGATCACGCCATCACACGGCGCGTGCAGGCAATCGTTGAGCGGGTCGATGGCAATGCCGTCGCCCATGGCGCCACTGGCGAACACTTCGTCGGGAACGTCGCCCAGGGTCAGCACCGGCCCACTGAGGGGAGCGCTGAGGGTGAGGTCTTTATTATTGTGGGACATGGGCACGGTACTCATCAGGAAAACGCTGCAATCAACTCAGTGGGTGCGGGTCACTTTGCTCAAGTGACGCGGTTGGTCCGGGTCCATGCCCCGGGCCTCTGCCAAACCGGCGGCCATCACGTAGAAACTCTGGATCGCCAGGATCGGGTCCAGGGCCGGGTGTTCGGCGCGGCTCAGAGTCAGGTCGCGCTCGGCGATGTCATCGGGAGCGGCCAGCAGCACGCGGGCACCGCGCTGGCGCATATCTGCGGCCAGGCTCAGCAGGCCGGCTTGTTCGGCGCCGCGTGGGGCGAAGACCAGCAGCGGGTAGTTGTCATCGATCAGGGCCATCGGGCCATGGCGTACTTCGGCGCTGCTGAAGGCTTCGGCCTGGATCGCCGAGGTTTCCTTGAGCTTGAGCGCGGCTTCCTGGGCAATGGCAAAACCGGCGCCACGGCCGATCACCATCAGTTGCTGGCAGCCGCGCAGGGCATCGATGGCCACGCTCCAGTCTTGCCTGGCGGCTTCACGCAAGCCTTCGGGCAATGCCTTACAGGCTTGCAGCAACTCGTCTTCCTGATTCCAGTGGCCGATCAGCTGGGCGCTGGCGCTCAGGGTCGCGATAAAGCTTTTGGTGGCGGCGACGCTGCGTTCCGGCCCGGCGCACAGCGGCACATGGAATTCGCAGGCGGCTTCCAGTGGCGAGTCTTCGGCGTTGACCATCGAGATGCTCAAGGCACCGCGCTTGCGCAACAGGCGCAGGCTGTTGACCAGGTCCGGGCTCTGTCCCGACTGGGAGAAACCGAACGCCACTTGCCCGCTGACCTTGAGCGGCGATTGCAGCATGGTCACCACCGACATCGGCAGCGACGCCACCGGAATCCCCAGGTGTTGCATGGTCAGGTAGGCGAAGTAACTGGCGGCGTGGTCCGAGCTGCCACGGGCGATGGTCATCGCCACTTGCGGTGGCTGGCGACGCAGGCGGCCGGCGACTTCCACCAGCAGCGGGTCCAGGCGTTGCAGTTGAGCCTCGACGGCCTCACAGGAGGCCAGGGCCTCTTCAAGCATTTTTGAAGTCAATGGTTTCTCCTTCGACCATTACGTCGGTGAGGTGCAGGGAGCGGTCCAGGCGCACGCAGTCGGCAAAGCTGCCGGGTTGCAGGCGACCGCGTTCTTCGAGGCCCAGGTAGTCCGCAGGAAATTGCGACAGGCGTTGTGAGGCTTCGCTGATCGGCAGGCCGATCTTCACCAGGTTGCGCAGCGCCTGGTCCATGGTCAGGGTGCTGCCGGCCAGCGTTCCATCGGCCAGGCGGACGCCGCCCAGGCACTTGGTCACGGTGTGGCTGCCCAGCTTGTATTCGCCGTCGGGCATGCCGGCGGCGGCGGTGGAATCGGTGACGCAATACAGGCACGGGATCGAGCGCAGCGCCACGCGCATGGCACCGGGGTGCACGTGCAGCAGGTCGGGAATCAACTCGGCGTATTTGGCGTGGGCCAGGGCCGCGCCGACGATGCCGGGCTCGCGGTGATGCAGCGGGCTCATGGCGTTGTACAAGTGGGTAAAGCTGGTGGCCCCGGCGGCGAGGGCGGCGACGCCTTCTTCGTAGCTGCCCAGGGTGTGGCCGATCTGCATGCGCACGCCACGTTCGCTGAGGGCGCGGATCAGGCCGTCATGGCCGGCGATTTCCGGAGCAATGGTGATCACCCGGATCGGCGCCAGGCGCAGGTATTCTTCGACTTCGGCCATCAAGGCGGTGTGGGCGAAGTTCGGTTGTGCGCCGAGTTTTCCCGGATTGATGTAGGGGCCTTCCAGGTGCACGCCCAGGACGCGAGCGGTGCCGGTCGGGCGGCTTTCGCAATAGGTGCCGATTTCGCCGAGCACGCGGGAAATCTCATCCACTGGCGCGGTCATGGTGGTGGCCAGCAGCGAGGTGGTGCCAAACCGCACGTGGGTGCGGGTGATGGTGTGGAAGGCGTCGGTGCCTTCCATGATGTCTTTGCCGCCACCGCCGTGCACGTGCAGGTCGATAAAGCCTGGCAGCAGGTACGGCAGGTCGTTGTCAGCCGGGTTGCACGGGCTGCCTTCTACAGCAGTGACCTTGCCGTGCTGGTGCACCAGGCGGCCGCGAATCCAGCCGTGTGGCGTGAGGATATTGTCTTCGGACATGGGCAGTTCTCTAAATTCGCAGTTCAGCGGAATAGTCGTGGCGGCGCAGTTCTGCGACGAAGTCGTAGTAGTCGTTGCGGCAGTAGGTGTCGGTGATTTCAATCGGGGTGTTGTCGGCGGTGTAGCCCACCCGGGTCATCAGCAGCATGGCGGTGCCGGGGGCGATGCCCACCAGGGCTGCGAACTCGTCCGAGGCGTTGATCGCCTGGATGTGTTGCAGGGCGCGCACGATGGGTTTGCCGATGCTTTCCAGGTATTCGTAGAGCGAGTTGCCGATGGCCTGCGGGTGGGGCAGGACGGAGGCGGGCATGGCGGTCATTTCAATCGCCATCACCGTGTCGTCGGCCTTACGCAAACGCTTGAGCCGCGCGACCTTGTCGCTCGGCGACAGGCCCAGGCGGATCAGCTCTTCATGGGTCGGCGGGGTGATGTCGCGCTCCAGCCACTGGGACGTCGGTACAAACCCCTTGAGCCGGAGCATTTCGCTGAAGCCCGAGAGGCGCGACAGCGGTTGTTCCAGGCGTGGCGTGATGAAGGTTCCGGAGCCTTGGCTGCGACGGATCAGGCCTTGTTCGAACAGCACTTCCAGCGCTTTGCGGGCGGTCACCCGGGAAATGCTCAGTTGCTCGCTGAGGGCACGTTCCGACGGCAATGCCTGCTCGGATTTCCACTGGCCGGCATGAATCGCGGCTTCGAGGTTGCGGGCCAGTTGCAGGTACAGCGGCGTCGATTGTTTATCGTCGGGGCGCAGGGCCAGGATGGGGTTCATCGTGTCGGTTTCCGATGCGGTTATTGGAGTGTTGTCGCCCGGTAATGATCGCAAGCTAATACCACTTAAATACCATGTCAATGCAGCGAAAACAGTGCAGGCGAGCGTTTGCGGGCGCCTTAATAGTGCGCCAGTTCAAGTGGTATTAGAGAGGTCTTTATTTCAGGCAGAAGCGCGCAGCTTGCCGAGGTGAACTGGTATTCACCGGCAGGCCACCCATGGGGCGGGAATTTTTTTTGAATTATTTTACGAGGGGCAGGAAATTACGGACGAATCTCGATCATCGTGCCGTCTTTCACCAGGTTCCAGACTTCGCGCATGTCGACATTGCGCATGCCGATGCAGCCGTCGGTCCAGTCCAGGGTGTGGAACAGCTCTTCGGGGTAGTCCTCGGCGTCGGGGGTGCCGTGGATCATGATCATGCTGCCGGGCTTGACCCCTTCGCGGCGGGCGCGCGCGGAATCGCTGATATTGGGGTAGGAGATGTGCATGGCCAGGTTGAAGCGGTCGCTGGTCTTGCGCCAGTCGATCCAGTAGAAACCTTCCGGGGTGCGGCGGTCGCCTTCCATCAGCTTGGTGCCCTTGGGGTTCTTGCCCAGGGAAATGCGGTAGGTCCTGAGGGGCTTGCCGTCATTGATCAGTTGCAACTGATGGGCAGACTTGAGCACCAGGATTTTCTCGACGGGTTTGCCCCCCAGGATCACTTGGGTGGAGGCTGGCGACAGCGTGGCAAACGACAGGCAGATCAGAGCAAGCAACCAACGCATTGAAACGGTATCCCCTGAAAAGACTACGTGCCGCCTGGATTGTTATTTGGCCAACTGGGTCAGCGGCGGCACCGATTCGCTGCGCACCGGATACGACTGTTGCCGGCGGTCAGCAAAAAAGCATTCTAAGGTACGCCCGACCGTGCGGAAAGCCAGCTCGGACCAAGGGATGTCGGCTTCATCGAATAAGCGCACTTCAAGGCTTTCGGGGCCGGCGGCAAAATCCAGGTCGATCAGTTCGGCCCGGTAGAAGATGTGCACCTGGCTGATGTGCGGCACGTCGATCAGGGTGTAGATGCTCAGGTTGCGCACCCGGGCGCAGGCTTCTTCCAGGGTTTCGCGCATCGCGGCCTGCTCGACGGTCTCGCCGTTCTCCATGAAGCCGGCGGGCAAGGTCCAGAAACCCAGGCGCGGCTCGATGGCGCGCCGGCACAGCAGCACCTGGTCGCCCCACACCGGTACGGTGCCCGCGACGATATTGGGGTTCTGGTAGTGAATGGTCTGACAGTGATCGCAGACATAACGCAGGCGTGCGTCGCCTTCGGGAATGCGCTGGGTGACCGGTTTACCGCACTGGCTGCAGAAGTTCATGCTGGGGTTCCTGGAGAGTGCGCCTATCTTGGCGTGACCGGGTATGGGCTGCAAGTTGTCGTTTAGCGACATGGCCAGGGTTTTGGGGTTGGGCGTGCGCAAGGTTTGGTGCATGATGCAAGGTAGCCAACAGACCGAGATGACTCATGCTGGACGAGCTACTTCGCCGGGTAAGCAATCATACGCCCCACACGCTGGAGACCGACGGTCGTTTCCCGGAAGCGGCGGTACTGGTGCCGATCACCCGCAGTGACGAACCCGAGCTGATCCTGACCTTGCGCGCCAGCGGGTTATCCACCCATGGCGGCGAAGTGGCGTTCCCTGGCGGGCGCCGCGACCCTGAAGATCCCGACCTGATATTCACCGCGCTGCGCGAAGCCGAAGAAGAAATCGGCCTGCCGCCGGGCCTGGTGGAAGTCATCGGCCCGTTGAGCCCGCTGATTTCCCTGCACGGTATCCGTGTCACGCCTTATGTAGGCGTTATCCCCGATTACGTCGAATACCTGGCCAATGACGCCGAGATCGCCGCTGTTTTCAGCGTGCCCCTGGAGTTTTTTCGCCAGGACCCGCGCGAACACACCCACCGTATCGATTACCAGGGCCGCAGTTGGTATGTGCCCAGTTATCGGTTTGGCGAATACAAGATCTGGGGCCTGACGGCGATCATGATCGTCGAGCTGATCAATCTGCTCTATGACGATGCCGACATTAGCCTGCATCGACCGCCGAAAAGCTTCATCAATACCTAAGAGCCAGATGGCCATCGTTCCTGCCGTGAGGATCCACCTATGAAATACCGCCTGGGCGACGCCCGAGTCGAAACCCATCCCAACAGCTGGGTGGCCCCCAATGCCACGCTGGTGGGCAAGGTCAAGCTGGAGGAGGGCGCCAACGTCTGGTTCAACGCGGTGTTGCGCGGCGACAACGAGCTGATCCTGATCGGCAAGAACAGCAACGTGCAGGACGGCAGCGTGATGCACACCGACATGGGTTACCCGCTGACCCTTGGCACTGGCGTGACCATCGGCCATAACGCCATGTTGCATGGCTGCACCGTCGACGATTACAGCCTGATTGGCATCAATGCGGTGATTCTTAACGGGGCGAAGATCGGCAAGCACTGCATCATCGGCGCCAATTCGCTGATCGGCGAGGGCAAGGAAATTCCCGATGGTTCGTTGGTGATGGGCTCGCCGGGCAAGGTGGTGCGGGAACTGACCGACGTGCAGAAGAAAATGCTCGAGGCCAGCGCTGCGCACTATGTGCATAACGCCCAGCGGTATGCCCGTGATCTGGTTGAGCAGGAAGAATGAACCCGGTAGAACGACCCGTCGCCTCGCCGTGCGTGAGCATTTGTGCGCTGGATGACGATGATATCTGCACGGGATGCCAGCGCACGGTGGATGAAATCACCCGCTGGAGTCGCATGGACAACGCCGAGCGCCGGGTAGTGCTGGGGTTGTGCCATGAGCGGGCGAAGGCGAGTGGGCTGGTGTGGATGATTCCGGGGAAGTCCGGCGCCTGATAGACCGCTTTCGCGAGCAAGCCCGCTCCCACATTTGATTGCGTTTATCTTGGAGGAATGCGTTCAAAATGTGGGAGCGGGCTTGCTCGCGAAAGGGCCTGCCCAGACGACATATTTCCAAATGTGAAGTACCCTGTGCCCCTTGTTCACAGGTCCCTCGCCCCATGTTCTTCCTGATTGCCTACATCAGCAGCGTCGTGCTGATCAACTTCGCCTTTTCTACCGCTCCGCACCTGGATGTGATCTGGTCTGCCTGGGGCGGCCTGGTATTTGTCCTGCGGGACATGGTGCAAACCCGTTTCGGCCATGGCGCGATCATCGCCATGCTGGCGGCGCTGGTGCTGTCCTATATCACCTCCGATCCGTCCATCGCCCTGGCCAGCGCCACGGCGTTCGCGGTGTCCGAATGCATTGACTGGCTGGTGTTCAGCATCACCAAGCGCCCACTCCACGACCGCCTGTGGATAAGTTCGGCGCTGAGTATCCCCCTCGATACCTTCATCTTTTTCGGCCTGATCGGCGCCTTGACGCCCGCGGTCGCCGGCACTGCCCTGGTGTCGAAATTCGCCGGCGTTACCGTGGTGTGGCTGGCCATGGCCTGGCGTTTGCGCCGGCAGCGCGTCGCCAACTGAAGCCAATCTTTACAGTTCATGTAAAATGCCGGCCTTTCTCCCCACGATCCGCTCCCCTGAGGACCTGAGATGACCCGAATCGGAACTCCATTGTCGCCAACCGCGACCCGCGTAATGCTGTGTGGCTGCGGTGAGCTGGGCAAGGAAGTGGTAATCGAACTGCAACGCCTGGGCGTTGAAGTGATTGCCGTGGATCGCTACGCCAACGCGCCGGCCATGCAGGTTGCCCACCGCAGCCACGTGATCAACATGCTCGACGGTGCCGCGCTGCGTGCCGTGATCGAAGCCGAAAAGCCGCACTTCATCGTGCCGGAAATCGAAGCGATTGCCACCGCCACCCTCGTTGAGCTGGAAGCCGAAGGCTTCACCGTGATCCCGACCGCCCGCGCGACGTTGCTGACCATGAACCGCGAAGGCATCCGTCGCCTGGCCGCCGAAGAGCTGGACCTGCCGACCTCGCCGTACCACTTCGCCGACACCTTCGAGGACTACAGCAAGGCCGTCACCGACCTGGGCTTCCCGTGTGTGGTCAAGCCGGTGATGAGTTCGTCGGGCAAGGGCCAGAGCCTGCTGCGCAGCGCCGATGACGTGCAGAAAGCCTGGGATTACGCCCAGGAAGGCGGGCGTGCCGGCAAGGGCCGCGTGATCATCGAAGGCTTTATCGACTTCGACTACGAAATCACCCTGCTGACCGTGCGCCACATTGGCGGCACTACCTTCTGTGCGCCTGTCGGTCACCGTCAGGAGAAGGGTGACTATCAGGAATCCTGGCAGCCACAGGCCATGAGCCCGATTGCACTGGCGGAATCCGAGCGCGTTGCCAAGGCGGTAACCGAAGCGTTGGGTGGTCGTGGTCTGTTTGGCGTCGAGCTGTTTATCAAAGGCGATCAGGTGTGGTTCAGCGAAGTGTCGCCGCGCCCCCATGACACTGGCCTGGTGACCCTGATTTCCCAGGACTTGTCGCAGTTCGCCCTGCATGCGCGGGCAATTCTCGGCCTGCCGATCCCGTTGATCCGTCAGTTCGGGCCTTCGGCTTCGGCAGTGATCCTGGTGGAAGGCAAGTCGACCCAGACGGCGTTTTCCAACCTGGGTGCAGCCTTGAGCGAGCCGGATACGGCGTTGCGTCTGTTCGGCAAGCCGGAAGTGAATGGCCAGCGCCGTATGGGCGTGGCGTTGGCGCGGGATGAGTCGATTGAGGCAGCGCGGGCTAAAGCCACTCGTGCTTCGAAAGCTGTTGTTGTAGAGCTGTAACCCCCCGCCGATCGTTCCCACGCTCCGCGTGGGAATGCCGCGCTGGACGCTCCGCGTCCGCTCTTAAGGGCGTGACGCAGAGCGTCACCGGATGCATTCCCACGCAGAGCGTGGGAATGATCATCATCAGGCGACCTTGTTCAAATCGTTATTGCGCGTCTCTTTCAGGCACAACACAGCAATCAAGCTGATCACCGCTGCCGCCGACACATACCCGCCGACATAACTCAAACCGCCCATCGCCACCAGCTTGGTCGCGAAGAACGGTGCCGCCGACGCACCCACGATCCCACCCAGGTTATACGCCGCCGAAGCACCGGTATAACGCACGCGGGTCGGGAACAGTTCCGGCAACATCGCGCCCATCGGGGCAAACGTCACGCCCATCAGGAACAGCTCCAGCGCCAGGAACAGTGCCACGGCCCAGGTTGAACCGTGGGTCAGCAACGGTTCCATGGTGAAGCCGGAGAGGATGGTCAGAATCGCCCCCACAATCAGCACCGGCTTACGCCCGTAACGGTCGCTGGCCCACGCCGCCAGCGGCGTCGCCGCGCCCATGAACAGCACCGCGAAGCACAACAGCCCGAGGAAGGTTTCACGGCTGTAACCCAGCGTAGACACGCCGTAGCTCAGGGAAAACGCGGTGGTGATATAGAACAGCGCATAACACACCACCATCGAGGCCGCACCCAGCAGGACCGGCAGCCAATGCTGGCTGAACAGTTCCACCAGCGGCACCTTCACCGGCGCTTCCTTGGCCACGGCGTTCGCGAACACCGGCGTTTCATGCAGTTTGAGCCGCGCATACAGCCCCACCATTACCAGCGCCGCGCTGAGAATGAACGGAATGCGCCAGCCCCAGCTGCGGAACTGTTCGTCGCTCAGGCTCATGGCCAGGATCAGGAACAGCCCGTTGGCCGCCAGAAAGCCAATCGACGGGCCCAACTGCGGGAACATGCCGAACCAGGCGCGTTTGCCCTTCGGGGCGTTCTCGGTGGCCAGCAACGCCGCGCCGCCCCATTCGCCGCCAAGCCCGAGGCCCTGGCCGAAGCGCAGTACGCAGAGCAGGATCGGTGCCCAGGCGCCGATCCTGTCATATCCGGGCAGCAAGCCGATCAGCGTGGTGCACACGCCCATCAGCAGCAGGGAAGCCACCAGTGTCGACTTGCGGCCAATCCGGTCACCAAAGTGGCCGAACAGCGCCGAGCCCAGTGGCCGCGCGATAAACGCGATACCGAAGGTCAGGAACGAGGCGAGCATCTGCGCCGTGCCGGAGGTTTGCGGGAAGAACACCGGGCCGATCACCAGCGCGGCGGCAGTTGCGTAGATATAGAAGTCGTAGAACTCGATGGCGGTGCCGATGATGCTCGCGGTGGCGACCCGGGCCGTCGAGTTGGTCGGGGCGGCGGTCGCCGTCTCGTTATAGGTGGTGCTCATTGAGGTATCCCTGACGGTCATTGCGCGTTTGGACGCGGATTATTATTGGTCGAACACCCATGGATCAGGGTTGTGCGCGGGGCGGCTCGGGATGGGAGCAAACACCGGTCAGACACGGTAAAACGCTGCCTGGACGCGCTCAGTGCGGGTAGCACGCGGTCGGGCGGGGCTTGGGTAAGCCGCCCGATTATAGGAAGGGGTTTGCGGATCCAACAAGGGGCTTAAGCGGCGACCGGCACCGTGCTGGTGTGCCAGATCAGCACCTTGGCGACGCGGTTGTCCTCGGTCTCGAGGATTTCCAGGCGATAGCGGCCGATTTTCAGGCACACGGCGCAATCCGGAATGGTCTCCAGTGCTTCGGTCACCAGGCCGTTGAGGGTCTTGGGGCCGTCGCTGGGCAGGTGCCAGCCGAGGGTTTTGTTCAAGTCGCGGATCGAGGCGGCGCCGTCGATCACGTAGCGGCCATCCAGTTGGGGCTGGATGTGCGGGTTGTCGAGGTGGTGCTCGTTTTCGAACTCACCGACGATTTCTTCAAGAATGTCTTCCAGGGTCACAATGCCCAGCACTTCGCCGTACTCATCCACCACCATGCCCAGGCGGCGCTGTTGCTTGTGAAAATTCAGCAGTTGCAGTTGCAGCGGCGTGCTTTCCGGAACGAAGTAGGGCTCGTGGCAGGCCTCCAGCAGCGCTTCCTTGGTCAGGCTGGCGTCCGGCAGCAGGTGGCGGATCTGCCGCGTGTTGAGCACCGCCTCGACCTGGTTGATGTCGCTGTGGAACACCGGCAGCCGGGTTCGGGTGGAAACCCGCAGTTGCTCGATGATTTCCTCTACCGGGTCATCCAGGTTGATGCCGTCCACTTCGCTGCGGGGCACCAGGATGTCGTTGACGGTGATGTTGTCCAGGGCGTGGATGCCCGGCATGCCCGGCGCGCGGGTGTTGGGGATTTCGGCTTCCGGCTCGTCGTCCTGGTCCGGCTGCGGCTCGTCGCTCTTCTTGACCAGCCCGGGCTTGCGGGTGAACGGGCGCAGTAGCAACAGGCTGACACCGTTGAGCAGCCAGGCCAGCGGATAAAGGATTTTCAGCGGCACGCTCAGCAAGGTATTGCCGAAGCCAAGGATGGTTTGCGGGTGGCGAGTGGCCAGGGCACGCGGCAGATAGTCGGCCAGCACCAGCAGCACTGCGCTGGAGATCACCCAGCCGAGCCACGGGCCGTTTTGCGCCCAGGCGTAGATCGCCAGCAGGGTGCAGAGAATCACCACCACGGCGCGGCACAGGGTGTTGCAGAGGATCAGGCTGTTGCGCGGAAAGTTCAGGCGGGCGGCGGCTTTGTCACCCTGGCGGGTGCCGGGGCGCAGGGCCAGCAAATGTTGCTGGGCGGCTTCGATGGCGGTAAACAGCGCCGACCATAAAACCAGCAAGGCTACTACCGCAAGCATCGGCCCCAAGGGCAAGTTGTCCATGTCGGCTGCCCGTCAGATATGCAGGATGTATTCGCGAACCAGCTTGCTGCCGAAATAGGCCAGCATCAGCAGGCAGAAACCGGCCAGGGTCCAGCGGATCGCCTTGTGCCCGCGCCAGCCGAGACGGTTGCGGCCCCACAGCAGCACGCTGAACACCACCCAGGCCAGGCACGCCAGCAGGGTTTTATGCACAAGGTGCTGGGCAAACAGGTTCTCGACGAACAGCCAGCCGGAGATCAGCGACAGCGACAGCAGCGTCCAGCCGGCCCAGAGGAAGCCGAACAGCAGGCTTTCCATGGTTTGCAGTGGCGGGAAGTTCTTGATCAGCCCCGACGGGTGCTTGTGCTTGAGCTGGTGGTCTTGCAACAGCAGCAGCAAGGCCTGGAACACCGCGATGGTGAACATGCCGTAGGCGAGGATCGACAGCAGGATGTGGGCGAGGATGCCCGGCTCTTCATCAATGACCTGCACGGTGCCGGTCGGTGTGAATTGCGCCAGCAGCACCGTCAGCATCCCGAGCGGGAACAACAGCACCAGCAGGTTCTCCACCGGGATCCGGTAGCAGGCCATCAGGGTCAGCGCGATCACCGCGGCGGCAATCAGGCTGGCAGCGCTGAAGAAATCCAGGCCCAGGCCGACCGGCGTCATCAAGTGCGTGAACAGGCTGGCGGCGTGAGCCAGCAGGGCGAGGACGCCAAGGCCTACCAGCAGGCGTTTGTCGGCCTTGGCGCCTTGGGCCAGACGAGTGCCCTGATAGAGGGTCGCAGCGGCATACAAGATGGCGGCGGCGAGGCTGGGTAGCAAACTGGGTGACAAAGGGAGCATAAATCCTGTTAAGCAGGCCCGAAAGGCGCTGAGTTTGGCATACACCTGCGTAACACGAAAGACTCTCAGGCCAGACAGCGGGTGTGCATGGCGACAGTCTTCGCTATAATCCGCGACCTGCCCACGCCGCAGGCTCGCCGAGCGCTGTTTTTAATAGCGATTTACCACAGCCTGGGCCGCCATTACCTCGGTCTAACAATGCATTTCGATGAATAGGGCCTGAAAGGATCGCGCATGTTTGAAAATCTGACTGACCGTCTCTCGCAGACGCTGCGCCATGTTACCGGCAAGGCCAAGCTGACCGAGGACAATATTAAAGACACCCTGCGTGAAGTGCGCATGGCGTTGCTGGAAGCCGACGTCGCCTTGCCGGTGGTGAAGGACTTCGTCAACTCGGTCAAAGAGCGCGCGGTCGGCACCGAAGTGTCCCGCAGCCTGACGCCGGGCCAGGCCTTTGTGAAGATCGTCCAGGCCGAACTCGAAAGCCTGATGGGCGCGGCCAACGAAGATTTGAACCTCAGCGCCGTGCCGCCAGCCGTTGTGCTGATGGCTGGCCTGCAAGGTGCGGGTAAAACCACCACCGCCGGCAAACTGGCGCGCTTCCTTAAAGAGCGCAAGAAGAAGTCGGTGATGGTGGTGTCTGCCGACGTTTACCGCCCGGCGGCCATTAAACAGCTGGAAATGCTCGCGGGCGAAGTGGGCGTGACCTTCTTCCCGTCCGACCTGAGCCAGAAGCCGGTCGATATCGCCCAGGCGGCTATTAAAGAAGCCAAGCTGAAATTCATCGACGTGGTCATCGTCGATACCGCCGGTCGCCTGCACATCGACGAAGAGATGATGGGCGAGATCAAGGCGCTGCATGCCGCGATCAACCCGGTAGAAACCCTGTTCGTGGTCGATGCCATGACCGGCCAGGATGCGGCCAATACCGCCAAGGCCTTTGGTGATGCGCTGCCGCTGACCGGTGTGATCCTGACCAAGGTCGACGGCGATGCCCGTGGCGGTGCCGCCTTGTCGGTACGCGCCATTACCGGCAAGCCGATCAAGTTCATCGGTATGGGCGAGAAGAGCGAAGCGCTCGAGCCGTTCCACCCTGAGCGGATCGCCTCGCGTATCCTCGGCATGGGCGACGTGCTCAGCCTGATCGAGCAAGCGGAAGCGACCCTCGACAAGGACAAGGCCGACAAGCTGGCTAAAAAGCTGAAGAAGGGCAAGGGCTTCGACCTCGAAGACTTCCGTGACCAGCTGCAACAGATGAAGAACATGGGCGGCCTCGGCGGCCTGATGGACAAGCTGCCGAACATCGGCGGCGTGAACCTGGCGCAAATGGGCAATGCCCAGGGCGCGGCAGAGAAGCAATTCAAGCAGATGGAAGCCATCATCAATTCCATGACCCCGGCCGAGCGCCGCGACCCTGAGCTGATCAGCGGTTCGCGCAAACGTCGGATCGCCATGGGTTCCGGCACCCAGGTGCAGGATATCGGTCGCTTGATCAAGCAGCACAAGCAGATGCAGAAGATGATGAAGAAATTCTCCGCAAAAGGCGGGATGGCCAAGATGATGCGCGGCATGGGCGGTATGTTGCCCGGCGGCGGCATGCCGAAAATGTAAAGAATTCGAGCAGAAGTTCGCTTCTGCTCCGACCCGCAGGGATGCGGGATCTCCAGCAAACCCGCCATTGGCGGGAGCTGACTTGCCGTTTTAACCGACGGCTCTATAGCAGATCTGAATGGCACGCTGATAGGCGCCAGAAAAAGACATTTGCAAAAGTCCGGATATTCCTTAGAATATGCGGCCTTTCGGGCACCTATGCCCGCTGTGCATTTAGATTTGCAGCACCGACTACAGGAACGATGTTCACATGCTAACAATCCGTCTTGCCCTTGGCGGCTCCAAAAAGCGCCCGTTTTACCACTTGACCGTAACTGACAGCCGCAACCCACGTGACGGCTCTCACAAGGAACAAGTTGGCTTCTTCAACCCGATCGCTCGTGGTCAAGAAGTCCGTCTGTCCGTGAACCAAGAGCGCGTAGCCTACTGGCTGAGCGTTGGTGCACAACCTTCTGAGCGCGTTGCTCAGTTGTTGAAGGATGCATCTAAGGCTGCGGCCTGAGCAATATGAACGCGACGCCAGCGGTAGCTGATGATTTGATCGTTATCGGCAAGATTTATTCTGTTCATGGCGTTCGCGGCGAAGTGAAGGTGTATTCCTTTACTGATCCGACTGAAAACCTGTTGCAGTACAAGACCTGGACGCTCAAGCGCGAAGGTAGTGTGAAACAGGTAGAGCTGGTCAGTGGACGCGGGAGCGACAAGTTCCTGGTCGCAAAGCTCAAGGGTCTTGATGATCGTGAAGAAGCTCGTCTTCTGGCCGGTTATGAGATCTGCGTGCCGCGCAACCTGTTCCCTGAATTGACCGACGGCGAGTACTACTGGTACCAGCTGGAAGGTCTGAAGGTTATTGATCAACTCGGGCAATTGCTCGGGAAAATCGATCATCTTCTGGAAACCGGCGCCAATGATGTAATGGTGGTCAAGCCTTGCGCTGGCAGCCTGGATGATCGCGAACGCCTGTTGCCCTATACCGAGCAATGCGTGTTGGCCGTCGACCTGGCAGCGGGCGAGATGAAGGTGGAATGGGACGCGGACTTCTAACGTGGCTAACCTGCGCGTTGAAGTGATCAGTTTGTTTCCCGAGATGTTTTCCGCCATCAGCGAGTACGGCATCACCAGTCGGGCGGTGAAACAGGGGCTCTTGCAGCTCACCTGTTGGAACCCGCGAGACTACACGACGGATCGACATCACACTGTGGACGATCGCCCATTTGGCGGTGGCCCGGGCATGGTGATGAAGATCAAGCCCCTGGAAGATGCGTTGGTTCAGGCCAAGGCAGCCGCCGGGGAGAAGGCGAAGGTAATTTACCTGTCCCCTCAAGGCCGTCAGCTGAATCAGTCGGCGGTACGCGAGTTGGCGAATCTGGAAGCATTAATCCTGATTGCCGGTCGCTATGAAGGCATTGACGAGCGTTTTATTGATGCTCATGTCGATGAAGAGTGGTCGATTGGGGACTATGTCCTGTCTGGCGGCGAGCTGCCGGCGATGGTCCTGATAGATGCGGTTACACGACTGCTGCCTGGAGCTTTAGGGCATGCGGACTCCGCGGAGGAAGATTCCTTCACGGATGGTTTGCTGGATTGCCCGCACTACACCCGACCGGAGGTGTATGCGGATCAGCGTGTTCCCGACGTATTGCTAAGTGGCAATCACGCACACATCCGGCGTTGGCGTTTACAGCAGTCCCTCGGGCGGACCTATGAACGACGCGCCGATCTTCTGGAAAGCCGCTCGCTTTCTGGAGAAGAGAAGAAGCTGCTCGAGGAATACATCCTCGGGCGGGACGATAGTTAACAACGTATCGATGGTAGGTCCGACGACTTACCTTAGGAGCACAGCATGACTAACAAAATCATCCTTGCACTCGAAGCAGAGCAGATGACCAAAGAGATCCCTACCTTTGCCCCGGGCGACACCATTGTCGTTCAGGTGAAAGTGAAGGAAGGCGACCGTTCGCGTCTGCAAGCGTTCGAAGGCGTGGTAATTGCCAAGCGTAACCGTGGTGTGAACAGTGCTTTCACTGTTCGTAAAATCTCCAACGGTGTTGGCGTAGAGCGTACTTTCCAGACCTACAGCCCGCAAATCGACAGCATGGCCGTTAAACGTCGCGGTGACGTACGTAAAGCCAAGCTGTACTACCTGCGTGACCTGTCCGGTAAAGCAGCTCGCATCAAGGAAAAACTGGCTTAAGTCCAGCTTCCCGATGCAGAAAAAAGCAGCCTACGGGCTGCTTTTTTGTTGCCTGAAATTTGTCCATTTCCCCGGTATCTATTCATGACTCCCCGCCTCGAAGAAATTCAGCGTCGTACTGACCTTAAAGCCGTTTTCCGCTTTTGTGGCGAGGGAGCTTGCTCCCGTTGGGCTGCGCAGCGGCCCTGAAACCGGCAATAGAAGTCTCTCTGTTGGACCTCAATGGTCAATCAGGGCCGCTTCGCGCCCCAGCGGGAGCAAGCTCCCTTGCCACAGATTATTTGCCCGCTTTCATTGATGTGTAGCGGCCCGTGCTGCGATAGGATCTACCCGACATCGCCATTTTCCCTGCTTGAGCCCTCATGTCCGCCATCGACCACCCCCAGATAGACCGCTTCCTCGACGCCCTCTGGCTGGAAAAAGGCCTGTCGGACAACACCCGCCAGGCTTACCGCAGCGACCTCGCGTTGTTCAATGGCTGGCTGCAGGAGAAAAACCTCGAGCTGCTCGACGCCGGTCGCGAGCTGATTCTCGACCACCTGGCCTGGCGCCTGGAGCAAAACTACAAGCCTCGCTCTACTGCGCGTTTTCTCTCAGGCGTGCGTGGCTTCTATCGCTACCTGCTGCGGGAAAAGCTGATCGCTGTCGACCCAACCCTGCAAATCGACATGCCGCAGCTGGGCCGGCCACTGCCCAAATCCCTGTCGGAAGCCGACGTCGAAGCCCTGCTCGCAGCCCCCGACCTGAGCGAAGCCATCGGCCAGCGCGACCGTGCCATGCTGGAAGTGCTGTATGCCTGCGGCCTGCGCGTCACCGAGCTGATCAGCCTGACCCTGGAACAGGTCAACCTGCGCCAGGGTGTATTGCGCGTAATGGGCAAGGGCAGCAAGGAGCGCCTGGTGCCCATGGGTGAAGAGGCGATCGTGTGGATCGAACGCTACATGCGCGACGCCCGAGCCGAGTTGCTCAACGGTCGGCCCAGCGATGTGCTGTTTCCCAGCCAGCGCGGCGAACAGATGACCCGCCAGACCTTCTGGCATCGCATCAAGCACCAGGCCAAGGTTGCCGGCATCGGCAAGTCGCTGTCGCCCCACACCCTGCGTCACGCGTTCGCCACGCATTTGCTCAACCACGGCGCGGATTTGCGCGTGGTTCAAATGCTCCTGGGCCACAGCGACTTATCCACCACCCAGATCTACACCCATGTGGCGCGGGCACGTTTGCAGGAGATGCACGCCAAGCACCATCCCCGTGGATGAAAAATACTTCGGAAAAAGCCCAATTTCCCCGCGACTGGCTGCCCTGCGGCCCAACTGTGGTAGGCTTTGCCGGTTCGCAAAGGGGACGGCCCAAACCCGTGTTTGAAGATCGGTGTTCCTGCTCCCGTCCCTGCATCTGCCTTCAGGAGTTCCCATGCGCTTGACCCAGATTTTTGCCATCGCAGCCATTGCGTTGGTCTCAACCTTTGCCGTCGCCGACGACGCCGCAGAGAAGACAATCCGCAAGAGCCTGGAAGCCCTCCAGCTCGACACACCGATTGAAAGCATCAACGCCAGCCCGATGGCCGGCCTGTACGAAGTCAAGCTCAAGGGCAGCCGCGTGCTGTACGCCAGTGCCGATGGCCAGTACATCGTCCAGGGCTACCTGTTCCAGCTCAAAGACGGCAAGCCGGTGAACCTCACCGAGAAAGCCGAGCGCCTGGGCGTGTCCAAGCTGATCAACGGTATTCCGGTGGCTGAAACCGTGGTTTACCCGGCCATCGGCGAAACCAAGACCCACATCACCGTGTTCACCGACACCACCTGCCCGTACTGCCACAAGCTGCATGCCGAAGTGCCTGAGCTGAACAAGCTCGGCGTTGAAGTGCGCTACGTGGCGTTCCCGCGCCAGGGCCTGGGTTCGCCGGGTGACGAGCAGTTGCAAGCCGTCTGGTGTTCGGCCGACAAGAAAGCGGCCATGGACAAGATGGTCGATGGCAAGGAAATCAAGGCCGCCAAGTGCGCCAACCCGGTTTCCAAGCAGTTCGCCCTCGGCCAGTCGATTGGTGTGAACGGTACGCCGGCCATCGTTTTGGCTGACGGCCAGGTGATTCCGGGCTACCAGCCTGCGCCGCAAGTTGCCAAACTGGCACTGAACGCAAAGTAAGCATTATCGTCGAGCCTTGACGATCATGATCCGCCGACAGTTCGGCGGGTCATTAATAGAGAGCCGCAGTTGTGCGGCTGTTTTCACGGCCGACCTTGAGTCGGCCGTTTCATGGGGAGTTCTTCAGTGAAACCGGTCAAAGTAGGCATCTGTGGGTTAGGGACCGTCGGTGGCGGCACCTTCAACGTACTTCAGCGTAACGCTGAAGAAATTTCCCGCCGTGCAGGGCGTGGGATTGAAGTGGCACAAATTGCCACGCGTACGCCAAAGCCTCAGTTCCAAACGACCGGTATTGCGATTACCAACGATGTCTTCGAAGTCGCCACCAACCCTGAAATCGATATCGTCATCGAGCTGGTAGGCGGCTACACCGTGGCCCGCGAGCTGGTGCTCAAGGCCATCGAAAACGGCAAGCATGTGGTCACTGCCAACAAGGCGCTGATTGCCGTGCACGGTAACGAAATCTTCGCCAAGGCCCGCGAGAAGGGCGTGATCGTGGCGTTCGAAGCCGCCGTGGCCGGTGGCATCCCGGTGATCAAGGCGATCCGTGAAGGCCTGTCCGCCAACCGTATCAACTGGGTGGCCGGCATCATCAACGGCACCGGTAACTTCATCCTCACCGAAATGCGCGAGAAGGGCCGTACCTTCGAAGACGTGCTGGCCGAAGCCCAGGCCCTGGGTTACGCCGAAGCCGATCCGACCTTCGACGTGGAAGGCATCGACGCTGCCCACAAGCTGACCATCCTGGCGTCCATCGCCTTTGGTATCCCGCTGCAGTTCGACAAGGCCTACACCGAAGGCATCACCAAGCTGACCACCGCCGACGTGAACTACGCCGAAGCCCTGGGCTACCGCATCAAGCACCTCGGTGTGGCGCGCAGCACCCCGGCCGGTATCGAGCTGCGTGTGCACCCGACACTGATCCCGGCCGACCGCCTGATCGCCAACGTCAATGGCGTGATGAACGCCGTGATGGTCAACGGTGACGCTGCCGGTTCCACCCTGTTCTACGGCGCCGGCGCCGGCATGGAGCCGACCGCTTCGTCTGTGATCGCCGACCTGGTGGACGTGGTGCGTGCCATGACCAGCGACCCGGAAAACCGCGTACCGCACCTGGCCTTCCAGCCGGACTCGCTGTCGGCCCACCCGATCCTGCCGATCGAAGCCTGCGAAAGTGCCTACTACCTGCGCATCCAGGCCAAGGATCATCCGGGCGTGCTCGCTCAGGTGGCCAGCATCCTGTCGGAGCGCGGCATCAACATTGAATCGATTATGCAGAAGGAAGTCGAAGAACAAGACGGCCTGGTGCCCATGATCCTGCTGACTCACCGTGTGCTGGAGCAGCACATCAACGACGCCATCGCCGCGCTTGAAGCGTTGCAGGGCGTGGTTGGGCCGGTGGTGCGGATTCGCGTCGAACACCTGAACTAATCGTTTTGCGGCAAGGGCCCCACGCGTTCGGCGGCCCTTGTTCAAGCATGCTCTAGAGGAGCCAGTCATGCGTTATATCAGCACCCGCGGCCAGGCACCGGCCCTGAATTTCGAAGACGTTCTGCTGGCCGGTCTGGCCACTGACGGCGGCCTGTACGTGCCGGAAAACCTGCCACGCTTCACCCAGGAAGAAATCGCTTCGTGGGCCGGCCTGCCGTACCACGAGCTGGCGTTCCGGGTCATGCGCCCGTTCGTCACCGGCAGCATCCCGGATGCGGATTTCAAGAAGATCCTGGAAGAAACCTACGGCGTGTTTTCCCACAGCGCCATCGCCCCGTTGCGTCAACTGAACGGCAACGAATGGGTCCTGGAGCTGTTCCACGGCCCAACCCTGGCGTTCAAGGATTTCGCCCTGCAACTGCTGGGTCGCCTGCTGGACTACGTGCTGGAAAAACGCGGTGAGCGCGTGGTGATCATCGGCGCTACTTCCGGTGATACCGGCTCGGCGGCGATCGAAGGCTGCAAGCACTGCGAAAACGTCGACATCTTCATCCTGCACCCGCACAACCGCGTGTCGGAAGTGCAGCGTCGGCAGATGACCACGATCTTCGGCGAGAACATCCACAACATCGCCATCGAAGGCAACTTCGATGACTGCCAGGAAATGGTCAAGGCCAGCTTCGCCGACCAGAGCTTCCTCAAGGGCACGCGCCTGGTGGCGGTGAACTCGATCAACTGGGCGCGGATCATGGCCCAGATCGTCTACTACTTCCATGCTTCCCTGCAGTTGGGCGGCCCGGCGCGTTCGGTGTCGTTCTCGGTGCCAACCGGCAACTTCGGCGACATCTTCGCCGGTTACCTGGCACGCAACATGGGCCTGCCGATCAACCAGCTGATCGTCGCCACCAACCGCAACGACATCCTGCACCGCTTCATGAGCGGCAACCAGTACGTCAAGGAAACCCTGCACGCCACACTGTCGCCGTCGATGGACATCATGGTCTCGTCGAACTTCGAACGCCTGCTGTTCGACATGCACGGTCGCAACGGTGCTGCGCTGGCCGGCCTGATGGACAGCTTCAAGCAAGGTGGCGGTTTCAGCGTCGAGCAGGAGCGCTGGACCGAAACCCGCAAGCTGTTCGACTCCCTGGCGGTGGACGACGCAGAAACCTGCGAGACCATCGCCGAAGTCTACGCCCAGACCGGCGAGCTGCTGGACCCGCACACCGCCATTGGCGTCAAGGCCGCGCGCGAATGCCGCCGCAGCCTGGACATCCCGATGGTGATTCTCGGCACCGCGCACCCGGTCAAATTCCCGGAAGCGGTAGAGAAGGCCGGGGTTGGCAAGGCGCTGGAATTGCCGCCGCACCTCACCGACCTGTTTGAGCGTGAAGAGCGTTGCACGGTATTGGCCAATGACCTGAAAGCGGTACAGGCGTTTGTCAGCCAGCATGGCAATCGCGGCAAGCCACTCTGATCCAACGGCTTTGCGTGGTGGATCAAGCCCGTCTTCGTGACGGGCTTTTTCATTCTGGCGAGCCATACTTGCGCGGCGACCAACAAGAATAATCAAGGAAACCCAACCGGTGTATTTATCGACCCGAGCACACGCGTGGCTGGCATGTGTGCTGCTGCTTGGCCATGGTTCGGCAAGCCTCGCGGCTGTCAGCCTGCCGTTCAAGCTGGTGCCGGCGTTCATTGCCCTGGAGCCCATGCCCCTGACGGCCAGCGAGCAGCAATGGCTGGCGGCCCATCGGCCACTGAGAGTGGGCATTTCGATTGATGACTATCAGCCGATCGATATCACCCGCGACCGCAATCGCTACCAGGGCATCAGCGCCGATTACCTGAGCCTGATCGGCGCGCGTCTGCATGCACCGATGCAAGTCCTGGGTTTTGCCGAGCGGGCGCAGGCGGTGGAGGCCCTGCGGAGCGGCGCCATCGATATTCTCACCAGTGCCAACGGTTACGAGCGTGATGTGTCGGGGTTGCGCTTTACCGAAGACTACATGCCGGACCGCTCGGTGGTGGTCGTGCGCCGGGATGACAGCACCCAGAACGAGGACCTCAAGGACAAGAAGCTGGTGTTGCTGGACGGTTACGCCAACGTCAAGAACGTCCATCAGGCGTATCCCGGCAGCCACATCATGCTGGCACCGAATCTCTACAGTGGCCTCGAAGCGCTGAAGCAAGGTGATGCCGATGCGTTTATCGGCAACGAAGTGATCGTGCGCGCCTATAAATCGCTGCGGCCCTATCTGGGCTTGCAGATCAAGGTGGAAAGCCGGCTGGCGCCCATCGGCTTTGCCTTTGCCACGCGGGAGGCCGACCCGCTGCTGGGGACGCTGATGGACCGGGCGCTGGCGAGTATTGATGAGTCTGTGCGGCGGGAGATCCTTGCGCGCTGGACCACCGGACTGGGGGTGGGCATTGCCGCCGAGCGCATCGCCTTGTCGGCCCCGGAGCGGGCCTGGGTACTTCAGCATCCGCATGTGGTGGTGGCGTCCCAGCAACTGTCTCCCTATGTATTCAAGGACAAGGACGGCCAGTGGGTGGGGCTGAATGTGGACTTGCTCAACCGCATTTCACGCATGACCGGCCTGCAGTTCGTGATGGAGGAAGTGTCTTCCACGGCACAGACCCTGGGGTTGCTGGAAACGGGCAGGGCGGACATGAACACCACCCTGGCCGAAAATCAGGAGCGCAAGGCCTTTCTCGATTTCAGCCATGGGTTCGGGGGCTCAGGCTGGGTGTTTATCCAGCGCGCTGACGCACCGCCAGTGGCCAGTTTGAGCGAGCTTTCAGGCAAGGTGCTGGCGCTGCCGGCACGCCATGTCCTGGAGGGATATATTCGTCGCGAGCACCCCGGGATCAAGCTGCAATCGGTGGATAACTACGTCCAGGCCCGTGAGCTGGTAACGCAGGGTCGCGCGGCGGCGACTATCCAGAGTGAAGTGGAAGTGCAGAGTTACCCGGCCGATGAGTTGCGCATCGGCCGCAGTGTCGAGGGCAAGTGGTCGGCCAACAGCCTGTCGGTGCGCAAGGATCAACCGGAACTGCTGAGCATTTTGAACAAGGCGCTGGAAGCGCTGCCGGTCGCGGAGCTGAGCGCCCTGCGTTTGCGTTGGCTGGGGAGCGTACCCGTCCCGGTGCCGGCCTGGCAGCGTGTGCCGCCATGGGCCTACTGGACGGTCGCCATGGCGCTGCTGTTTGTGCTGGTGTCCCTGGCCTGGAACAGCCGGCTCAAGCGCCAGATTCGCCAGCGCCTCCAGGCCGAGCAGCGGCTCAACGACCAGTTGGCGTTCAAGCGCGCGCTGCTGGACGGCATGCCCAACCCGGTATTTGTGCGTGATCTGGAAGGACGCCTGGTGACCTGCAACACCAGCTATGAACAACAGTTGAACACCCGGCGCGAGCAGATCCAGGGCCTGACGCTGATGGAAAGCGGGCTGATGCCTGACGCTACGGCCGCGCGCCTGCATGCCGGCCACATGGAGCAATTGGCGAGCCAGCAGTCGCTGTTCGTCGACCGGCAGCTGGAGTTCAATGGCGGGGCGTTTCATGTGTATCAGTGGACGGTGCCGTTCTTCGACGCCAAGGGCCAGCTCCAGGGTTTGCTCGGTGGCTGGGTCGATATCAACGAGCGCAAGGTCCTGGAGCTCCAGCTGATGGATGCGCGGCAGGCCGCTGACGAAGCGAACTACGCAAAAAGCGCGTTTCTCTCGACCCTGAGCCACGAGATTCGCACGCCGATGACCGCCATTATCGGTCTGCTCGAGCTGGAGCAGGAGCGTGCCCAGGCTGAAGGCAAGCCAGTGTCTGAAGCCCTGCGAGTGGCCCATCGCTCGGCGCGTGAGTTGATTGCCCTGATGGGTGACAGCCTCGACCTGGCCAAGATTGAAGCCGGTCATCTGCAACTGGCGCCGCAGGCCACTGACTTGAAAGGTTTCTTCGAGGGCATACAGCGCTTGTTCGAACCCATGGCGCAGAAAAAGGGCCTTCACCTGACCCTGGCATTCGACCCGAGCGCGCAAGGGTATTACTGGTTCGACCCGCTGCGCCTGCGTCAGGTTATCCATAACCTGTTGGGCAACGCGCTCAAGTTCACCTCGCGCGGCGAGGTTCGGGTCAGTGTTGTGCGCAAGCTTGACCCGGCGGGGGCCGAATATTTGCACCTGTGTGTGGAGGACAGCGGGCCGGGCATTGGCGTCGAGCAGCAGGCGCGAGTGTTCAAGCCGTTTATCCAGGTCAGCGCGCGGACGGCTGCCGAGCACGGCGGCACGGGACTGGGCTTGAGCATCTGCCAGCAACTGGTGGAATTGATGGGAGGCAGCATCACCCTGAGCAGCGTGGTGGGAGAGGGCACGGTGGTGTGCATCGACCTGTACCTGGATCGGGTCAGCAGTGACGACGTGCCAGCATCTGCCGGTGTACCGCTGCTGGTGGCCGGCCGCAACCTGTCGGTGTTGGTGGTGGATGACCTGCCGGCCAATCGGCTGGTGCTGGTTCAGCAGTTGCAGTTCCTGGGTCATCAAGTAGTGGCCGTCGACTCGGCCGAAGCGGCCTTGCAGCGTTGGCATCATGAGGTGTTTGACGTCATGGTCACCGATTGCAATATGCCGGGCATGTCCGGCTACGCCTTGAGTGAGGCCATCCGCCGGCTTGAAGCCCAGGAGCAACGGCCACGCCTGGCGCTGGTGGGTTGCACGGCGAATGCCCTGGATGATGAACAGCAGCGCTGCCGGGAGGCGGGAATGGATGAACTGCTGGTCAAGCCCGTGACCCTTGAGCACTGGACGCGTGTGCTCGCCCGCGTCGTGCCTGCACGCTCTTTCAGCATCCAGACCCTGCGCACCATGACCCAGGCCGACGGACCGGTTTTGCAGCGGATGCTGCAGGAGCTGGCGAGGAGCCTTGAGCAGGAGCATAACCTGATGGCCTCCGCCATGGCGGACCACGACCAGGTCCGGCTGGCCGCCTCGCTGCACCGCCTGAAGGGCATATGCTGCCTGGTGGATGCGTTGCCGCTGGCCAAGGCCTGTATGGCGCTGGAAGGGTGTATTCGGGAGCAGCGCAACGCTGAGATTGAAATGCATTGGTTAGCGCTGCGCGAAGCATTGATCGAATTCCAGGTCGAGCTTGAGGCTTATCTGGACCCGTCCGAATAAGACATGTCCTATGGGGAAGGCGCGGGGTTTTTATTAGTCTGTGCACCCTCGCTTCTCCCCGGTAACGTTTTTCATGCGCTCCCTCAACGTCCTGATCCTCGAAGATAACCCGTTCCAACTGATGGCCCTGCATCAGATGCTCAACGCCAACGGCGTATTCAATGTACGCACGGCCGAAACGGTCGACGCCGCTCGCCAGTCACTGGAGAGCAAGGGCGCGGTGGACATCGCGATTTGCGATCTGTACCTGGAGCAGGGTGATGGCCTTGAGCTGATTCGGGAAATGGCCGAGCGCCGCCAGGCTCAGGTGTTGATCCTGCTGAGCAACGCCGAGCCGGATGTGCTGGAAGGCGTGGCGCACATGGCCCGACAGTTGGGGCTCAACGTGCTCGGCTGCCTGCCCAAACCGGCGTCGGCAACGCTGATCGGGAAAGTCCTCGAGGCGTGCCGGGAACGCTTGCGGCCCGGGCCGCCGGTGGTGTCCTGGGAGCGGGTGCGCCAGTTGCTGGACTTGAGTGAGTCCGAGCAGTTGCCGCCTTCGGCGGATCTGAGCCAGGTCGCTATCGCCCGCTGCGGCACGGTCTGGTATCAGCCCATTGTCAGCCAGGCGGGCGCGTTGCAAGGTGTCGAAGCGCTGGCCCGCTGGCAGCTTCCTGACGGCGAGTTGCTGTTGCCTGACGCGTTTCTGCCGGTGCTGGAGTTTGCCGGAATGGAAGAGGCGTTTACCTGGCACGTGCTGGAACAAGCGCTGGGCCAGGCGGCACACGTCATGCGCGAAACCGGGCAGGTGCTGCCGGTGGCGGTGAATATCCCGGGGCGGATGCTGGAGCGTCCGCACTTTCCCCAAGTGCTGCAAGGCTTGCTGCAACTTCACGGCGTGCCCGCCCGTGGCCTGACCCTGGAACTGGTGGAAACCTCGCGCCTGAACACCGACAGCGCCCACGTCACCGGCTTGCTGCGTTTGCGGATGATGGGGTGCAAGCTGTCCATCGGTGATTTCGGCGTGGGCGGCACCAGCCTGCAACGCTTGCTGGAATTGCCCTTCAGCGAATTGAAGATCCCGCCGGCGTTTGCCAGCGGCATGGCCAGGGACGATCGCAAGGCGGCAGTGGTTGCTGGCGCCATGAGCATGGCGAGGCGACTGGGTGTGGGTGTGGTGGTGACCGGGGTTGAAAGCGCCGCCGACTATCACGCGGTAAGTGAACTGGGGGCTGCGTGGTTGCAAGGCTGCTTTATCGCCGGCCCCATGGACGCCGAGGCGCTGAAGCAGTGGATCGCGTTTCAGGCTAGGCCAGCCCGTGTTCCTGCACATAGATAAACAGCGCGGCGTCGTTGCTCAGGCCCAGCTTGCGCATGGCGCTGACCTTTTGTGCACTGACGGTTTGCTTGCTGCGATGAAGATTCGCGGCGATCTCGCCTACCGTCAGGCCGCCGGCCAGCAGGCGGATGACTTCCAGTTCACGGGGTGATAGTTGATCCTGGGAGTGCACACGCTCGACGCCTGCCAGGTTCAGTGACTGACTGATGGTCTGGGCCACATAACGTCGCTGCTGGCGCACCTGACGGATTGCTTCAGGCAATTCGTCTGCGAGACTGGCCTTGCTCAGCAGGCCCATGACACCCAACTCCAGGATGGCGTGGAACAGGCCGGCGTTGTTCAGCATGGTCACCACCACGATGGGCAGGCCCGGGTGATGCCGGCGCAGTTGTTCGATCAGGCGCAAGCCGTCGGCCTGGGGCTCGGCGGGCATCATGAAGTCGGTCACCAGAATGTCGCAGGCACAACGTTGCAGCAGTTCGCCAAGGGCCTGGGGTGAGTTGGCTTCACCGACGATGGTTAGCCTCTCGTCACGTTCCAGGACCGCCCGCAGACCGATGAGGAAAATCGGGTGGTCGTCGGCGAGGACGATGCGCAATGGCTTGTCAGACGTTTCGTTCAATACAGGCTCCCGGGGTAATTCGGGGATTCTAGCCTGTTAACGCAGGAGAGGCTCTGAAGGTGGGTTCTACAAAGGCGTAAAAAACGCCGCGTCCCCGTCCGTGGGGCAGCGGCGTTTTTCGTTTCTGGCAGGCCCGGCCGGAGCGATCGTTTAGGCGAGTAGTTTTTGCGCCACTGCCATTACGGTTCCGACAGCCGTGAAGAAGCCGATGGCGATACCAACGGGATACCAGAAATTCTCTCGGGTTATCTTGTGGGACTCTGCGTTTAGCTTGCGTTGCTCGGCATAAATTCTGGATATGTCGGCGTGAATCTTCTCTAGTATTGCCTGCTCTTTTTCGTGTTCCAGCATGGTCTTCGTCCTTCGCAACGGGGCCTCTTGGTATGCGCTGTTTATCGATGTGCCGGCATGATCAGCACTCACCGAGTATAGGATTCACCCTCGGCATCAGCGCCAAAACGGCAACTCATTGAGTAAGCAGTTATGTGCTGCCGTTTTTTGCTTGTCATGTTGCAAGCGCATGCTGGACACGTCATCCCCCGGCAACCCTTGAAAGACGAAAAAGCGAACTTTCCTACGACGCAAATAGTCACTTAGGATAGATGCAGCTCCCGTTTACACGATTGTTTCCGAACTATTGAGTGGTGATCGAGATGGAAAGTATCAGCCTATTGCTCGGTGAAGCACTGAGCCCTTATCAGGTCACGCTGACCACCTCGGGTGTGCAGGGCGAATGCCTGGTGACCGTAAAGAATCCGGCCGGTGCCATCGTGGTCGAACGAGAAGTCGACCAGGCACAATTGACCGACAAGCGTGCATTGGTGGATGTGGTGGACTGTTTGCACCGCGACTTGATGATTGCCGAAGGACGCCTGGAACCCTCGGTCATGGCGGCCCTGCGCAATGCGGCCCTGACTCGGCCGATCGCCTGCGCATGAAGATTTATTTTTGTTGGGAACCTTCCTACGGCAAGGTGAGTCAGATTTTGTAACAGCGAGATCAAGCATTGTGCTCCGGTGCTTGTGGCTCGTTGTTACTGGTCTTTTTAGGCCCTTATTAACCCCGAGTTGTCTCCCCACTGCTCGGGGTTTCTTTTTGCCTGCGATTTGTCATGGGCTCGGGGCATCCTGGAAAAACGTCGGGTGGTCTTGCAGGTATTGCTCACGCATGACCGGGTCGAGCCATGAGGCGTAGGACTGTCGCAGTTGCTCCTGCGGGATCTCGCGCAGCACCTGATTGATCCGCTCGATAGCCGTGCGGCCTGAGGCGTTATCCGTGCAGGCAATCCGGGTCAGTTGATAGGGCGGGGTGCCTTTGATGGGGTAGAAGATCAGCTCTTGTGGATCAATGCCTTGTTGCAGCGCCTGGTAGCGCACTTCTGTCCAGTAACCCAGCACCGCTTCCAGCCGCCCCTTTCGTTGCATCTGCAGCAGGCTGCCGAGGGCGTCATTGCCGTAATGCGGCGCCAGTTTGTGAGCACTGGTGTGCTTCAGCGCTTCATCGATGATGGCGCCGTAGCTGCGTTCGGCGATGATGCCAAGGCGCGCATCCCGTGCATTCAAAAATGCCTCCAGGTCGAACCGTCCATCCACCACAAACGGCGCCAGCAGCGCCCGCTGACCCTGGCGGATCGTCACCCCGTTGCTCACGGCCGCGAAGGCCTGGGCGGAAAACACGATGGTTTTAGCGCGCTCCGCCGTCCACAGCAGGGACGGGTCGCAGGTAAGCGTGCCGGGGTCGCGGAGCATCTGCATGCCGCGCGCGCGGTTCACGTGGAGGATCTGATGTCGATACTCCGGCATGTGTTCGGCGAGTATCGGCAGCAGTTGGTCGAGGGCGCCCTGGCCTTTTTGCGGGCCTTCGAAAATCGTCACTGGCGGCAGGTCACGCAACAGCCAGATCAAGGTTTCCTGGGCCTGGCTCGACAGTGGCCAAGTCCCGAGCAGTGAACCCAGGAGGCAGAGTCGAATGATGAAGCGCCGGCCCATCAGATCGCGCCGTTCTCACGCAGGCGAGTAACGGCGGCCGTATCGTAGCCCAATTCAGCGAGCACCACGCTGTTGTGCTCGCCCAACTGCGGTCCGACCCATTCACAACTGCCCGGTGTGTCCGACAGTTTGGGCACGATGCCGGGCATCTTGAAGTCCTTGCCGCCCGGGAGCTGCGCCTTGAGGAACATCTCGCGGGCGAGAAATTGCGGGTCTCCCAGCATGTCTTGCGCGCTGTAGATACGGCTGGCGGGCACTTCGGCCTTGTTCAGCTGTTCCACCACTTGCTCAAGCGGCAGCGAGTTGACCCAGCGATCAATCACCCCGTACAACTCATCGCGCCGGCTGTCGCGGCCATCGTTGCTGGCCAGTGCCGGGTCGTTGGCCAGGTCGTCGCGACCAATGGCCGACATGAAGCGCTTGAAGATCGCGTCGCCATTGGCGCCGATCTGCACATGCTTGCCATCTTTGCTGGTGTGGATCGAGGAGGGCGTGATGCCGGGCATGATGTTGCCGGTGCGCTCGCGGATAAAGCCGAACACGTCGAACTCCGGGATCATGCTCTCCATCATCGCGAAGATCGCCTCATACAGCGCCACATCCACCACCTGGCCGAGCCCGCCATTCACTTCACGATGACGCAGGGCCATCAGCGCCCCGATCACGGCCCACAACGCCGCGATCGAGTCCCCGATGGAAATCCCGGTGCGCACCGGCGGGCGGTCCTCGAAACCGGTGATGTAACGCAGGCCCCCCATGGATTCGCCCACCGCGCCAAACCCTGGCTGGTCCTTCATCGGCCCGGTCTGGCCAAAGCCCGAGAGGCGCACCATCACCAGTTTCGGGTTCAGGGCGTGCAAGGTTTCCCAGCTCAGGCCGAGCTTTTCCAGCACGCCAGGGCGAAAGTTCTCAATCAAAATGTCGGCATCCGCCAACAGTTGCTTGAGGATCGCCAGGCCGTCCGGGTGTTTCAGGTTCAGGGTCAGGGATTTCTTGTTGCGCGCCTGCACAAACCACCACAGCGAGGTGCCTTCATACAGCTTGCGCCACTTGCGCAGCGGGTCGCCGCCATCCGGGGATTCGACCTTGATCACCTCGGCGCCGAACTCGGCGCAGATGCGCGACGCAAACGGGCCGGCGATCAAGGTGCCGAGTTCGATGACTTTCAGGCCGGCAAGTGGTTTGGCGGTAAACGACATGAGGAACCTTTCGGGCAGGGCAGGGATGTGAGCCTTTTAACATAGGCGAGTGGCGCAGTGATAAGGATGATGCAGCGCAGGATTCGTTGAATCACCTCGCCATCGGTTAGACTTGCCGCCTTTCCCTGTCTCTAGAAGTCCGTTCATGGCCCAGCCGTCCACGACCTACAAGTTTGAACTCAACCTCACCGACCTTGACCGTTCGGTGTACGAGAGCGTCAAGCAGACCATCGCCCGCCACCCTTCGGAAACCGAAGAGCGCATGACCGTGCGTTTGCTGGCCTACGCGCTTTTCTACAACGAGCAGCTGTCTTTCGGTCGTGGCCTGTCAGATGTAGACGAGCCGGCGCTGTGGGAAAAAAGCCTGGATGATCGCGTCCTGCACTGGATCGAAGTCGGCCAGCCGGACGCGGACCGCCTGACCTGGTGTTCCCGCCGTACCGAACGCACGACCTTGCTGGCCTACGGCAGCTTGCGCGTCTGGGAAGGCAAAGTGGTGCCGGTGGCGAAGAACCTGAAAAACGTGAGCATCGCCGCCGTACCCCAGGAAATCCTGGAAGTGCTGGCCAAGGACATGCCCCGGGTGATCAAGTGGGACGTGATGATCAGCGAAGGCACGATCTTCGTGACCGATGACCGTGGGCAGCACGAAGTCCAGCTGGAATGGCTGGCTGGCGAGCGCGGCTGAAACGTCGATAACTGATTGGACGCTGGTCGAGTGTGGGAGCTGTCGAGCTTCAGCGAGGCTGCGATGCAGGCGCTGCGGTCTGACAGGTACACCGAGGTGATCCCATCGCAGCCTCGCTGGGGCTCGACAGCTCCTACAAGGGATCACCGCTAATTTTCAACATTAAAGAGAAGCTTCCGTCACCCCATGCGTATCGATCCTCGCCCGTTGCCCGCCGTCCTGCCATTCCTCGGTGAATTGCCACCGTTGTTGACCCGTCTCTACGCCGCACGCGGGGTGCAATCGGAAGCCGAGCTGGATAAAAGCCTGGCGCGGCTGATCCCGTATCAGCAGCTCAAGGGCATCGATGCCGCGGTGGACTTGCTGGTGACGGCCCTGGAGCAGCGCCAGCGGATCCTGATCGTGGGTGACTTCGACGCCGACGGCGCCACCGCCAGCACCGTGGGTACCCTGGGCCTGCGCTTGTTGGGCGCCGCCCATGTCGACTACCTGGTGCCCAACCGTTTCGAATACGGCTACGGCCTGACCCCGGAAATCGTCGCCGTGGCCCTGCAGCGCCAGCCACAGCTGCTGATCACCGTGGACAACGGTATCTCCAGCGTCGAAGGCGTGGCGGCCGCGAAAGCGGCGGGGCTCAAGGTGCTGGTTACCGACCACCACTTGCCGGGCGACGAACTGCCCGCAGCCGACGCCATCGTCAACCCGAACCAGCCGGGCTGTGAATTCCCCAGCAAGGCCCTGGCCGGTGTGGGCGTGATCTTCTACGTGCTGATGGCCCTGCGTGCGCGCTTGCGCAGCTTGGGTTGGTACGAGAACAAGCCGCAGCCGAATATCGGCGAACTGCTGGATCTGGTGGCCCTGGGCAGCGTGGCCGACGTGGTCCCGCTGGACGCCAACAATCGCATCCTGGTCTACCAGGGCCTGGAACGCATTCGCGCCGGTCGTGCCCGGCCGGGGATCAAGGCGATCCTCGAAGTAGCCAAGCGCGATCACGCCCGCATCACCTCCACCGACCTTGGTTTTATCCTCGGCCCGCGCCTGAACGCCGCCGGGCGCCTGGATGACATGAGCCTGGGTATCGAGTGCCTGCTCACCTCGGATTTCGCCGCCGCCCGGGAAATGGCCGCGCAACTGGACGGCATGAACCAGGACCGCAAGTCCATCGAACAAGGCATGCAGCGCGAGGCCCTGGCCCAGCTCAAGGACTTGCCGGTGGAGTCGATGCCGTATGGCTTGTGCCTGTTCGACCCGGAATGGCACCAGGGCGTGATCGGCATCCTTGCCTCGCGCATGAAAGAGCGTTACTTCCGCCCGACCATCGCCTTTGCCGACGCCGGTGACGGCCTGCTCAAGGGCTCCGGACGCTCCGTGCCGGGTTTTCATATTCGTGACGCGCTGGCCGTGGTGGCCAGCCAGCATCCGACGCTGATCGCCAAGTACGGCGGCCACGCCATGGCGGCGGGTCTTACCTTGCCCGAGGCCAACTTCCCACTGTTCGCCGAGGCCTTTGACGCCGAAGTGCGTCGGCAACTGCGCGAAGAAGACCTGACGGGCCGGCTGCTGTCCGACGGCACCCTGGCGGTTGAAGAGTTTCACCTGGAACTGGCCCGCGCCCTGCGCAACGCCGGGCCGTGGGGCCAGCATTTCCCAGAGCCGTTGTTTCACGGGGTGTTCCAACTGGTGGAGCAGCGCGTCGTCGGCGAGCGCCATCTGAAGGTGGTGCTCAAGAGCGAGTGTGGATCGGTGAAGCTCGATGGCATTGCTTTCGGCATCGACCGCGAGATCTGGCCCAACCCCACCATTCGCTGGGTGGAACTGGCCTACAAGCTCGACGTGAACGAGTTCCGTGGTCAGGAAACCGTGCAACTGATGATCGCGCATATCGAGCCGCGCTGAACCCTGTGCAATCCTCTGTTGTCGACTAGTCTCTAAGCACTGTGTGATCGGTCTTGTGACCTTGTCTTATTTCAGCCCGCCGGGGACGGGATTTTCGTCGACCTTTCAAACAGAACCCTGGAGCCTGCCCACTGCATAAAAGAGGTGCCCCATGAGTCTGCTGCTTGAACCCTATACCCTGCGCCAACTGACCCTGCTCAACCGCATCGCCGTGTCACCAATGTGCCAGTATTCCAGCGTCGATGGCCTGGCCAATGACTGGCACCTGGTGCACCTCGGCAGCCGTGCCGTCGGTGGCGCCGGGCTGATCTTTACCGAAGCCACCGCCGTGACTGCCGATGGCCGCATCACCGCCCAGGACCTGGGCCTGTGGAACGACGAACAGATCGAACCGCTGCAACGCATCACGCGCTTTATCAATGCCCAGGGCGCGGTGGCGGGCATTCAACTGGCCCACGCCGGGCGCAAAGCCAGCACGCACCGGCCATGGATCGGCAAGCACGGCAGCGTCAAGCCGGAAGATGGCGGCTGGGTGCCGGTGGGCCCCTCGCCGATTGCCTTCGATCCGCAGCACACTTCACCCAAGCAACTCGATGAAGGGCAGATCCAGCAAGTGATCGCTGACTTCGTCGCTGCCGCCAAGCGCGCGTTGACTGCCGGTTTCAAAGTGGCGGAAATCCATGCCGCCCATGGCTACCTGTTGCATCAATTTCTTTCGCCCCTGAGCAACCAGCGCCAGGACCAGTACGGCGGCTCGTTCGAAAACCGCATCCGCCTGGTGCTGCAAGTGACCACGGCGGTGCGTGAGGCCTGGCCGCAAGAGCTGCCGCTGTTTGTACGGGTCTCGGCCACCGATTGGGTCGAGGACGGCTGGAACCCGGATGAAACCGTCGAACTGGCGCGCCGCCTGAAAGACCTGGGCGTCGACCTGATCGACGTCTCCTCGGGTGGCACCGCGGCCAATGCGGAAATTCCTACCGGGCCCGGCTACCAGACCCGCTTTGCCGAGCGTGTGCGCAAAGAGTCGGGAATCGCCACCGGCACCGTGGGCATGATTACCGAGCCCGCCCAGGCCGAGCACATCTTGCGTACCTGTCAGGCCGATATCATTTTCCTCGCCCGTGAACTGTTGCGTGACCCGTACTGGCCACTGCATGCCGACGATGACCTGGGCGGGCGCAAAGCGACCTGGCCGGCGCAGTATCAGCGGGCTACGCATCGCGACCAGCCGATTCATGAGTCGGACTTGCGGGATTAACCTTGCGTAGGAAAACGCCTGAAGCTAATGTCGAAACTATGACTCTATTACTGAACGCCTCGATTATTCCCACCCTCCAGGAGAGGGTGGGCTGACGCGTGCTGGAAAAGCATGAAAAACCCGCCCTTGAACCGGCGGGTTTTTTATTGCCCGCCGATCACCGGCCAAGCCCTGCGACACAAGGAGAAGCTCATGTTGCACCTGATCTGCGGCAAAATCGCATCCGGTAAATCGACCCTGACCCAGCAGTTGTCGCAAGCCCCACAGACGGTATTGATCAGCGAGGATGAGTGGCTGTCACGCCTTTATCCCGGACAGATCCAGGCTCTGGGCGACTACGTGCGCTGCACCGGCCACCTGCGCGATGCGTTGACGGCCCATATCATCTCGTTGCTCAAGGCCGGCGTCTCGGTGGTGCTGGATTTTCCCGCCAACACCCTGGCCAGCCGCCGCTGGATGCGCTCATTGTTCGAAGGCGCAGGCGCTGACCATCAATTGCACTACCTGGATGTGCCGGACGAGGTCTGCAAGGCACGCCTGCGTGCGCGCAACGCGGCGGGTACCCACGCGTTCGAAACCAGTGACGCCCAGTTCGACTTGATCACCGGCTATTTCGAAGCACCGACACCTGCGGAAGGCTTCAACCTTGTTCACCATCAACCCTTGGAAGCACAGCATGTTGATCAAGCGTGACCTGACCGAACAGGACCTGCCGTTGCTGGCGCTGATTGACCGTACCGAACGGATCGAGGCGTGCTATCGCGTGGAGCACGGGGAGTTGCTGCTGTACCCCGAGCACCACGACATGCGCGGCTGGCCCGAAGGCGAAGCCGAGCAGGATGCCGTGGCCTTGCAGGCGTGCCTGAAGCGCGGCGGGTGGCTGCACGGTGTGTTTGACGATGCAAAGCTGCTGGCGGCCGTGGTAGTGGACAACCGGGTTATCCTCAACCAGGGCCTGCGTATGCGCCAGCTCAAATTCCTGCATGTGAGCCATGGGGCCCGTGGCCTGGGCCTGGGTGGCCAGCTGTTTGCCCTGGCCTGTGAACACGCCCGCGCAGCCGGGGCCGAGGCGTTGTACGTATCGGCCACGGAATCGCGCAATACGGTGGAGTTCTATCTGCGGCTCGGCTGCCGGTTGCTCAAGCAGCCGGATCCCGAGCTGTTTCAACAGGAGCCGCACGACATCCACCTGTACCGGCCGCTTGTGGGATAACGCTGTAGGTCATTGCCCTGCAAGCGTTTTTTTAAGTGATTACTCTAAAAAAGTCCCACGCCCTGCAAGATAGTTTCTACGCTTAAGGTAAGCATGATTTCTGGCCCAGGAAATCAGCTTGTTGATCCTCGCAGGTCGCATCGCGGGATGGGGTTATGGGCAACCAGGAGCAGTTGATTGATACGAGGAGACAGTCCATGGCCAAGTCTTATGGTGTAGCGGGGGTGTTGTCGTCTTTTCTGGCCCGCAGGATGTCGCTGCGCAGCCGGCGCCTGAGTTCGGACGAAGAGCAATTGCTGGAACAGTACCGCGCCCTGACCGAGAGTGATCAGGTGGCGATGCGGTACTTGATCGGGGCGATGAAGAGTATTTCGCGGTTCTGAAGATCCCGAAGGGGCGTTCCCACGCGAGCGTGGGAACGTTCGGTATCAGGTGTACTTGCGCTTGTCTGGTGCAGGTGGGAAGTATTGGTACAGCCAGGTTTCGCTCAAAGTGCGGTCCTGGGTGCGGATGAACAGCCGCAGTTCAACCGGCTCGACGCTGTCGCTGGTCGGGTACCAGTCAAACAGAATTCGATAGCCCTTGATGGCATCCAGTACCAACACGCTGAAGTCTTTGACCTCACCATGGGAGCAGGTCACCACCGGCTCGATCCCGGTGCCTTCAGGCAAACGATCCAGCCCGCCGCCGTTGAAGTCCACGGCAAAGCGCCGCGCCCAGACTTCGGGGTAGTGCTCGCCCGGCGCCCAACCTTCGGTGAAACCGCCCATGCCCGAACGGGTGGCATTGACCTGCGCCAGTGGCGTGCTGACCGGCGGCAGGGCGCTCCAGTAGAGCTTGTAGCCGTAGTTCAGGGATTCGCCGGCAGCGACGGGCTTCTTCGGGGTCCAGAAGGCCACGATGTTGTCCAGGGTCTCGCCGGTTGTAGGAATTTCCAGCAGATCGATAGAGCCTTCGCCCCACGCGGTTGTAGGTTCTACCCACAGGCTTGGGCGTTTGCTGTACCAGTCCACCGTGTCCTGATAGCTGGCGAACTCATGATCGGTCTGCACCAGGCCGAAGCCTTTCGGGTCGGTGTCGGCAAACGCGTTGAATTGCAGGGTAGCCGGGTTGTTCAGCGGGCGGCAGATCCACTCGCCATTGCCGCGCCACATGGCCAGGCGATCCGAGTCGTGGATTTGCGGGTGAATGGTGTCGCACATCCGCCGCTCAACGGTGCCGCAGCTGAACATGCTGGTCATCGGTGCGATGCCCAGTTGCTCGATGGCGGTACGCGCATTGATATGGGCGTCGATGGCCATTACCACCTGGTTGGCCTGGCAGTCGATATCGAAGCGATAGGCACCAGTGGCGCTCGGCGAATCCAGCAGTGCGTAGACCACGAAGCGGGTGCTGTCCTTGTCCGGGGTTTCGAACCAGAACTTGGTGAAGTCCGGGAATTCCTCGCGCTTTTTCGCGTAGGTGTCGATGGCCAGGCCGCGTGCGGAAAGGCCGTACTGGCCGGTGGAATCCACCGCACGGAAGTAGCTGGCGCCGAGGAAGGACAGCACGTCGTGGCGGTCCAGTTCCGGGGCCTTGAACAGCTTGAAGCCGGAGAAACCCAGGTCGCCGGTCAACTGCTTGGTGTCTACCGTGGTTTTTTCATAGTTGAACAGCGAAGGGCGGAAGTGCACCTCGCGGGCCTGGCGGGTTTTCGGGTCGACGCTGTACATGCGCACCGGCGTCTTGAAGCCCATGCCGACGTGGAAGAACTGCACGTCCAGTTGGCCGTTCAATTCTTTCCACAGCGAATGCTTGCCGTCGTAGCCGATGGCGTTGAAATTCTGCGGGGTCATGGTCGCCAGGGTCGGCGGCAATACCTGCTTGGTGTCCTGGTAGCGATTGCTTGCCAACTGCTTGGCCTGGATCTTCAGGGCCTCGAAATCGAAGGCCTGGGCCTCGCCATCAGCGGCGCGGTTGCCCGCCCAGGCCTGGGCGGCCAGCAGGCCACTGGCCGACAGACCGGTGTAAGCCGCGATGGCCATGGACGCTTTGAGCAAATTCCTGCGGTGCATAAATACAACCTGTCGTGAACAATCCCGCGCCGTTCCTGGCACGTGCTGGATCAAGGAAAACGGTTCGGACATGCCTTCGGCCAAACGCAACGGACATTAAACAGATACCAAATAGCTTAAGCGGTTCGGTGCGCAAGGAAAAATGATTGATGGCGGGTTGATGGCGCTGCATATGAAACAAGACGTTTCTGTGGAAACCGTGTGGTGAGGGAGCTTGTTCCCGTTGGCGCGCGAAGCGACCCCAGCACAGGCGATCGAGATCCTTCAGGGATATCTCGATCGCCTGGTTTGGGGCTGCTGCGCACCCCAGCGGGAGCAAGCTCCCTCGCCACAATAATCTCTTCCTTCAGGAATGCCGGGATCAGCCCACTTCGCCTACCGCTCGATATGCCTCATCAATCGCCGCATGGGCATACGCGCTCCACGCGGCATCCGAGTTGGCGATGCTCACATGTCCCACCGGCTGGCGCGCCATGTCCTTCAGTTTTTCGCTTTCATCGGCATCGTCAAACAAGCTGTTGGAGAAGGTCGCATAGCCGTGTGACCAACGGTTGACAGTGATCGCCAGAATGTCGGTCTGGTGGTTGAAACCGCCCGGGCCGAGCATGCGCTGCAGTTGGTCGCGCAGTTGCGCTTCCAGTTGTTCAAACGTCTGCCCGTACAACTTGCCCCGCCCGGCGCGGGCCTGGTCGCGGCCGTTCATGCCGCTGTTGGGGCTGGTGGGCACATAGACCATGTGCAAACCAATCGGCTGCGTCGGGTCGCGCGGGTGCTCGTAGCCGCCCATGCTCACCGGGTAATCCAGCTTGATCCGGCTGTAAGGCTGGGTCGCTGCATAAATCTCGTGCACCCCCAGCTTCTGGAACGAGGTCCAGTTGCGCACCACCACTTTGGTGTAGACCAGCGGGTACTTCACGTTCTGGCTCAGGGCCTGGGCTTGTTCTGCCGGCAGGTCCCGCAGCAGGTACGGGATCATCATGTTGTAGCAGGCCAGGATGCAGCGTTTGCCGCGTACCTGTGCGAGTTGGCCGCCACGGCTGTAGCCGATGTGCACACCGTCACCGACGTTACGCACACTGACCGCAGTGCTGTTCAAACGCACCCGCACCGGCGTCCTGGGCTGATCAAGCCTGGCGTAGTCAAACGGCGCCAGCACGATGTCATCCATGGTGTGCCCCGGTGCCACTGCCGGAATCAGGCTGCGCACCAGCAAGCGTGCCAGCGAGGCGTTGCCGTCGGGGAAGTGGTAGATGTAGGGTTCTTCCATTTCTGCAGCGGCTTCTTCGCTGATCGGTGCCAGGTTCATTCCGCCGAAGCCAGGGAAACCCACGCTATAGGCATCAGCCGACGCCACCGCGTCGATACTCAAGGCCATGAAGTCGTTGGTGCGGCTTTGGAAGTACTTCACCGCGCCTTCCGAGAGTCCTACGTTCTTGAGCAGGAAATCGCGGTAGCTGGTGGTCGCGAGGTACTCGGTCTTTTCCTCGGCAGTCTTGCCCGGCAGGTAATCCTTGGGCGCGACGTGCAAGGCAATCAGCGCCTGACGGTCGGTTTCCGGCAGCGGGAAATCATTGATGAAGTCGCTGATGGAGCGCGCATGCAACTGGTCCGGGGCGATGTCGTCGGCGACCATCGGCGTCGGGTCGCCGGTCACCAGTTTGTCTTCGCCAAAGTTTTCCTTGTCGAAGAACACCCCGCGGGACAAACCCAGGCCCGGGTAGAACTGGCGGTCGAAGGCGGTCTCGAAGCGCTTGATGTTTACCCCGAGTTTTTTCAACAGCCCGTTTACTTCCTTGCTGTAAAGATGATTCGGTGACTGGAACGCTTCGCTGCCGCCGTAGCCGATGATCAGCCGGCCACCGGCCTGGAACTCATTGCGCTTGGCATGGCCGCCGAAGTCGTCGTGGTTCTCCAGGATCAGGATCTTCGCCTTCGGGTGCTTCTCACGGTAGAACCACGCCGCCGACAAACCGCTCAAGCCACCGCCGACCACCACCAGGTCGTAGTCTTCGGTGATCGGCAGTTTATCGGTGTCGAAGGCCTTCTTTTCCCAGCCCATCTGGTGGGCAACTTCGAATGAGCCGACATGGCTGCCGCGCAAGCCGGTGAGGGCGGGCGGGTAGTAGCGGCCATCGGGAGCGGCCTGGAGGATTTGCAGCGGGGTCATACCGGCGGCAATCGTGATAGCGACGCCGTTGAGGAAGTCGCGGCGGGTGATGTCCATGGGAACCTGCGAATTATTTATTGTTATGAGATCCCTGCAGGAGCCGGCTGTTGTGGCGAGGGAGCTT